>CAZBXV010000036.1:9856-22593 GCA_964496205.1 uncultured Acidimicrobiia bacterium | reverse complement strand
GTCCGTCACAACGGCTTTCGGCGGATCGAAGGGAATCGTGGCGCCGAACGTGCCCTCGGGAAGCGACGTCGTGGTTGTCGGTATCTCAGCCGAGGTCGCGGAAGGCAAGGCGATGGTCGAAGGCGTCTCATCACTCGACATGGTGCATGCGGAAGCAACCAGGAGAACCGCCATCAGACAGCATCCCACTACCAGCCTCTTCTCAGGCACCCTGGACCACCCTTCCGAAGCTAGCCGATCAGAAAGGGGCCCTCCCGGAGATCACTCACCGGTCAGGGCCGAGACGACCTTGGCGTACATCCCCTCTTTGATGGCTCGCAGCGTCGTTGCGTCCTTGTCGGCTAACGACGCAGCCAGCTCGATCGCAGCCGGGAGCACCTGTTCCTCAGGCACTGCCTGATCGACGATCCCGGCAACAGCGGCATCGGTGCCGCCGAACCTGTGAGCCGTCGTCATGACCGTGTGGGCGGTCTGTGGCACCAGCCGGGCCTGGATCAGGGCGGCCATGCCCTCCGTGAACGGGATCTTGATGTCGACTTCGGGCATCGAGAAGAAGCCTCGGTCGGCACGCATCACCCTGAAGTCGTGTGCAAGCGACCACA
Organism: uncultured Acidimicrobiia bacterium; assembly: GCA_964496205.1. Classification (GTDB taxonomy): domain Bacteria; phylum Actinomycetota; class Acidimicrobiia; order Spongiisociales; family UBA4744; genus CAYLHS01. Next base: position 21,991 of record CAZBXV010000036.1, on the reverse strand, counting down.
TGGCCCCCGCAGCGAAGCAGTGTCCGTTGATCGCAGCGACCGTCGGCCTCGGGAACGTGAGTGTGCGGGCGAGGAGTCGTTGCGTGGCCATGGCCAACTCGACGAACGTCATGTCGGCATCAGCGCTCATCGCCCAGTCCAGGTCGAGTCCGTTCGAAAAGAACTTGCCGGTGCCGGTCGTCACCAGCGCGGATGGGGTCTCGGCGCCCTGCACTTCGTCGAGGAGCGTTTCGATCCTCTCGAGCGATGTGCGGTTGAGACGATTGTCGCCGGCGTCCATCGTCAACACGAACACCGAACCCTCACGAGTCAGCTCAAACGACATGTCCCCTCCTCACGGCGTGCACTCGACCTCGGCACGGGGCCACCGTTCGGTGAAGCCACCGTCATACACAACATACAGATAGTCATCGACGTCAGAACCCTTGTAGATCTCCTCGATCTGGTGCCGCACACCGGTTGCTTCGATACCGGGAGGTATTGACTGGAACTCGGCATAGGTCACTGTGCTGCCATTGGGACCGAGCAGCGTCCCGAGTTGTCCCTCAGGGTCCTTCGCGTACTGCTTCCCAAGGAACCGGATGAAGAGCACCTTGTCCGTCCCACATCGTTCGAATCCGCGGAACTCGACCATGGTGCTGTTTGAGACCAGATCTCCGGCGGGTGTGTACCACGGTCCGTACTCGTTGATGCCGCAGCCGGCCAGAAGTACAAGGAGCAGCGCGGCGAGCAGCAGTCTGCGTCTCAGAACCACGCCCCTCGAGGAATCAGCAACAGCACGATGGCCATGGCACCGAAGAGACCGGCCGTCGGGCCGAATGCCGACGCCGGCTGCTTCTTGAGCCTGGCAGCAGTGATGTGTGCAACGACGGCGGCGGCGATCATGCCGAGCGGATGGATGTACGCGAGGAAGTGATCCAACTCCCATCCTTTGTTTGCGACCCACACGAGGATGCCCAGCAGCACCTGGAGATCGATCAGGCCGACTGTGATCGTGACGATCCTCTGATAGCCCATCGACCAGGACTCCTTGCGAATCGACAGCGTGAAGCCGGCGAGGACAGCCGCGAACAGCCCAAGGATGACAAACCAGCGGACAATCGAATGTGCGGTGACCAGCCCTTCGGCCATCTCAGGACCTCCTTGGCGGTCAATTGTGTGCCCGTTCCCTCCACAGGTCAAACCGACGCTTCGACATATCCGCCAACCTGCGCAATAATATATCGAATCGATATAGCGATGTTCTCATGTTGGATCTCGCCATTCTCGGGTTCCTCAAGGAAGAACCGAGGCACGGCTACGAACTGAAGCGAAAGCTCGGAGAGCTTGGTGTGCGGACCGTCTCGTTCGGATCGCTCTACCCGGCGCTGCGCCGTCTCGACAAGGGCAACCTCATCGAGACGGTTGCGGGAACCCGCCGCAAGAAGGTCTACAAGATCACCGACGCCGGAGAGGTGAGGTTTCTCGAACTCATCGGCGACCGAACCAGCGAAGACGAAGACGACCGATCGTTCAACCTGCGGGTCGCCTTCTTCAGATATCTGGATCCGGAGATCCGGCTCAAGCTCCTCGAGCGCCGCAAGATGATCCTCGCCGACCGCGCCGACAGAGACCTCGATCGTCTCCGCCGTGCGCGAGCGGCCATGGATCGGTACACCCTTTCGCTCATCGAACGGGAAGCCACTCAAACGGCCGCAGACATCAACTGGATCGACGAACTGATCGCGACGGAACAGGCAGCGATCCACAGACTCAAACCGACGACACGGTGGCACCACCGAGACTGAAGGGACTACACCATGGGCAACATACGCGTCGCGATCGCAGGCCTCGGGAACTGCGCGAACTCTCTGATCCAAGGGGTCGAGTACTACCGGGACGCCGATCCCGCGCAATCGGTTCCAGGGCTGATGCACGTCCAGATGGATGCCTACCACGTCCGAGATCTCGAATTCGTCGCGGCGTTCGACGTGGACGCCACCAAGGTGGGCATCGATGTCTCCAAGGCGATGTGGAGTGGTCAGAACGACACCTACCGCTTCGCGGACGTGTCCCACAAGGGAGTCGAGGTGCAGCGAGGCCCGACACTCGACGGCCTCGGGTTCTACTACCACAAGATGATCGAGGAGTCCCCGGTGACCCCGGTGGATGTGGCCGACGTCCTGCGCGAATCCGGCACCGACGTGCTCGTCAACTACTTGCCGGTGGGCTCTGAGATGGCGGCCAAGTTCTACGCAGAAGCGGCGCTCGAAGCCGGCGTTGCCTTCGTGAACTGCATCCCTGTGTTCATCGCATCGAACAAGACCTGGTCGAAGAAATTCCGTGACGCGGGCATCCCGATCGTCGGTGATGACATCAAGTCGCAGGTTGGCGCCACAATTGTGCATCGACAGCTCGCCCGCCTGTTTGAAGATCGCGGACTGACGCTCGATCGCACCTACCAGCTGAACGTCGGCGGCAACATGGATTTCATGAACATGCTCGAGCGTGAGCGCCTCGAGTCGAAGAAGATCTCCAAGACGCAGGCGGTCACATCACAGGTCGACCATCAGCTCGCAGACGGCAACGTCCACATCGGTCCCTCCGACCACGTCCCCTGGCTCACGGATCGCAAGTGGGCGTACATCCGTCTCGAGGGCAGTGCGTTCGGCGACGTTCCCCTCAACGTCGAGCTGAAGATGGAGGTCTGGGACTCTCCGAACTCGGCCGGGGTCGTGATCGACGCTGTCAGAGCAGCCAAGATCGCCAAGGACCGTGGCATCGGTGGACCGCTCCTCGGACCCTCCGCCTACTTCATGAAGAGCCCTCCGGTTCAGTACCGTGACGAGCAGGCGCGAAGCTTCGTGGACGAGTTCATCGCCGACGGGCAAACCGAGAAGGCAAGGATCGCGGAGTACCTGTAGGGGGAGTTGAGCAGCTCGCTGTTCAGCTGGCAGTCGCCAGTCTCCATCCTTCAGTCAGAACGCAGCCACCGCCGTCGCGAGGCCGTGGTGGGCGCCAACCCCCTATCCAGGCGGCTTCCGCCACCGGCGGTGCTTTCCTATGGGATTCGCCCAGGAACCTCTCCCGCCCTTCGTGCGACCTCCCCCAACGCTCAGCCCTGCGGCTTCGCCAGGGGAGGGAACACGTCCGGCCCTGCGGTCTCACTGGGGGGACCGATACACCATCTCCTCCCCTCCCCCAGGGAACGAAGTGACCGTTGGGGAAGGTGGCGTCCAGCTGATGCTCGACGGCGGAGGGGCGGGTACCCACCAACGAAGTCGGTACAGCTCAGTCGCGGCTCAGACCAGCCCGTATCCACTCGATGTCGGCCGCCTGAGCCTCCGCACCCCCAGGCGTCTCGACCACTGTTGGCGCATCGGCGTCGAGAATCACCTTCAGAAGTTCGCCGGGAGGAATCTTTCCATCACCGAGATTCGTGTGCCGATCCCTCCGACTTCCGAAACCATCCCGAGAGTCGTTGGCATGGACCAGATCGACGCTCCCTGTCACTGCCACGATCCGCCCGACGAGGCCTTCCAGTGCCTCACCTGCCGCCCATGCATGGCACGTGTCGAGACAGAAGCCAATCCCCAACCCTCCGACCGTCTCCCACAGCGCAGCGAGGTCGTCGACGGTTCTGGCCATCGCAGAGTCCCCTCCGGCCGTGTTCTCGATCAGGATCGGCGCCGCGTGGTCAAGTCCCTCGAGCGCCATCCGCCACCGGTCGGTCCCCTCTTCGAAGGTCGCACCCGCCGTCGCGTGACCTCCGTGAACCACCACCCCGGCAGCGTCCACGGCCGCTGCCGCCTTGAGGGTGGCATCGAGCATCGAAACGCTCTCTTCGCGAATGCGGGGATCGGACGCCGCAATGTTGATCAGGTATGGGGCGTGCACGTAGATAGGGAGTCCAGACTGGGCCAGCGTATCTGCATCAGACCGCTGGATCGGTCGTTTCCATGACAGAGGGCTCGAGAGGAATATCTGCACGACCTCGGCCGATCTGCGCGACGCCTCCCAGAGGGGATCGGCGCTCGGAACGTGCGAGCCGACGATCACTGGGTAGTGGGCTCGACCTCGTCGGCGGGTGGCCGAGCGCCGGCACCCTCTGCACGAAGTGCCAGCAAATCGGCGGTGACAGCGTCGGCCGGCCGCGACCATCCGACTGCCTCGACCATCAACGTCTGAGAGCCCACCCATCGTGCTCCCCATGGATCCGACGGCAGCTGCGACGGGTCTGCAATCGTGAAGAAGACAGCCGGCAGAACCTGACCGTCGTCGTCGACCAGGTCAGAGAAGACGTCTTCGACATTGTCCCAGGGGATCGCGACGGCCCTGCTGAACGGGCCACCGAGCACCAGGCGGAGTTCCTCGGCGTCTGCTGCTATCAGCTTCCTGGGTACGGTCAAGTCACGAATGCCCCACAGCATCAGCAACGCGCCGGCGATGACCGCCACCAAAGCGAAGACACGGTCCCTCGGCTCAAATGTCGGAACCTGCTCGGCGCCGTACACGAGCTTCCCGAACGCGGTGATGAACCGCCCGTTCGACAACACATCCAGACCGAAAAGAGCGAACGCCACTCCCATGAGCGACAACGCCCACACTCGAAGCGGTGATCGTTCTACTTCGACCTTCATTCATCGACTCCCAGGTCCCAAGGGTGGACCAGCGCAACATACGGTACTCCGAGGTCGGTGATCCGGGGTTCGGCGAGACCCCCACTTCGGTCCACAAGCACGATCGCCTGGACGACCGCCAGGCCGTGTTCCATGGCTACTTCGATTGCTTCGGCCAGCGCTCCGCCGGTTGTCGTCGTGTCTTCGAGGATCGCAACTCGATTACCTGCATCGACCGCCCCGACCAACCGGCCACCGACGCCGTGGGCTTTCGCCTCCTTGCGGATGGAGAACGCTCGCAGGGACCTGTCCGGAGTCGTGCCCATGATCGCCGTCGCCACGGCGATCGGATCAGCACCCATCGTCATGCCGCCAACCGCCTCCACGTGCGGTTCCACCACACTCAGGACCGCTCTGGCCACGATTCGGGCGCCCGCGCCATCGAACGTGGTTCGGCGGGCATCCAGATACCACGAGCTGGTCTTGCCCGACCGCAGCGTGAATGGGCCATCCGTGCGCACTGAGTGCTCTCTCAGGAACTCCGACAATTCGCTCAAGTTTTCCGCTCCGCTGTCCGATAGTTGGTGTACAAGCCAACCTCCCAAGTTAGCCCGACTACAGCGACCGTCTCTCTCTCGAGAGGCGGTCGTGCCGGTTTATGCGGTATTGTCTTGACATGGCACGACGACCCAGCATCAGCCAATCGATGCGCAACTGGAGAAACTCTGATCTCCCCTTTGTCGAGAAGCTTCGAATGGCCGCTCGCAACAATCTCATCAAGGCAAGTACCGGATCGCCGTGTTGTGGGCATCCGGGCGAACCCGGCTGTTGAATGGGCCTCGACGAGCCCGGTTCGGGCTCCGAACACCACCATCACCACTGAGCCCTACTTGCCGAACCGACGTTCTCGAAGTGAGAAGTCGCGCAAAGCTCGGAGGAAGTCGACGCGTCGGAACGCCGGCCAGTAGACGTCGACGAAGGCGTACTCGGCGTAGGCGGCCTGCCACAGCAGGAAACCTGACAGGCGAGATTCGCCGCTGGTGCGAATGACGAGGTCCGGATCCGGCAGGTCTGAGGTGTAGAGGTTCCGAGCGATACCCTCGGCATCGATTCTGTCCGCGATCTGATCGGCGGGCACACCCTCGGTGGCAATCGATGTCACGAGGTCGCGGCAGGCGTCGACTATCTCCTGACGGCCTCCGTATCCGAGAGCGATTGTCAGACGGCGGCTGCCCGTAGTGGCCTGTTCTTCGAGCAGCTTGGCGGCCCTGGTCAGGCTGTTGGGAAGCAGCTCGAGGGAACCGATGAAGCGCACCCGGATGTCCATTGCGGCCACCGACTCGGACAAGCGCTCGAACAACTCGATGAGGACCTCGAAGTACGGCTGAAGCTCTTCGTCGGGACGCGAGAGGTTCTCCGTCGAGAGCAGCCATCCTGTGATGGCCGGTACGCCAACCTGTTCTGACCACCCAAGGAACTCCTCGAATTTGCGCATCCCCACTCGGTAGCTCGCTGCGTAGTCGGCGAGACGTTCGGCTCTTGCGTAGCGTCGATGCCCATCGAGGATGATCCCGATGTGTCTTGGAAGTCGTTCGGGGGAGAGCGCACGAAGGAGTCTGTCCTCGTACAAGCGATAGACGGGACGCAGAAGGCGCTCGGACTTCACAAGTCAATGCTAACCACGGACCTATCGGTAGTCTGGAGTTCGTGGACCGACTGATGCTCGGGAAGATGCACAACCCGGTTCGCGGGTTTCTCCATGGCACGGCGGCGTTGCTTTCGATCGCAGCGATCGTGTATCTGGTCATGCGGACGTCGTGGGATGTACCCCGCATGGTGACGATGGTGGTGTTCGGTGCAAGCGCTTTCGCCCTTTACACGACCAGCTCGCTCTACCACTCCGTCCCATGGAGGGCACGCTGGAAACGACGGATGCAGCGCCTGGACCATTCGATGATCTTCCTGCTGATCGCGGGCACCTACACACCTATCTCGTTCAACGTGCTGTCAGGAACCATGCGTTGGACGACACTCGGGATCGTATGGGGGGTGGCTGTCGGAGGAATCGTCCAGAAGGTCTTCTTTCCGAAGGTCCGCAACTGGCTGGGCATCACGCTCTCGATGGTGATGGGCTGGCTCGCCGTCATCCCACTGCCCCGGCTGATCGACAGACTGGGCCTGCACGCCGTCGAGCTACTCCTGGTGGGAGGTCTCTTCTACAGCCTCGGTGTGGTGCTGCTCGTCACCAAGCGCCCTCGCGCGTGGCCGAAGGTGTTCTCCTATCACGAGGTCTTCCACGTCTTCGTCGTGTCGGGGACAGTGGTGCACTTCTTGGTGATCGCCTGGTATGTGGCCCGGGTTGCACGGCTGTGAACGAGTCCGATCCGTTCATCGCCGCGCGAACCTTCGACATCCAGCTCGATGATGGGATGCAGGTCAGGATCCGTCCGATCGTTCCCGCAGATCGAGACGATCTCGCACAGGGCATGGAGGAGCTGTCCGAAGAGTCCCGCTATCTCCGGTTTCTGCGGTCGGTCGATCATCTCAGTGGCAGGGAGCTGTCCTACCTGACCGACGTCGACTACGACACACACTTCGCTTGGGTCGCGATGGAAATGACAGAGGAAGACAGACACGGCATCGGCGTTGCTCGCTACGTCCTCATCGACCATGGCCTCGCAGAGGCGGCCGTCGTGGTGCTGGATCGATACCAACGGATGGGACTTGGCGGCATTCTCTTGCGTCTGGTTGCTGAAAGCGCATACGAGAACGGGATCCGTCGATTCCGTGCGTGGGTCGCTCCAGGGAACACCGTTGTCACGAAGCTCGCGGAGCGCTGGCACCTGGCACGCCGAACCGAAGAGGGTGCGGTGGTCATCGACATGCCTCTGCCGCTGCCCACCGCGTCCCTCGTCGACTCCTCCCTGTATGAGACGCTCAGGGAGGCGGCCGCAGGCCGCATCCACATCGAGGACGGGCATGCCGATGCGTGACCGGACATGATGCGACTGCCAGACTGTTGCTGTTAGGAGGAAGTATGGAGCCCACATCCGACTCCCGGAACATGGCGATGCTCGCCCACTTCTCGGCGTTTCTTCAGTTCATTGCCATTCCTTCGTTCATCGGGCCTCTGGTGATCTGGTTGATGAAGCGGGATCAAGACCAGTTCGTCGCCGAGAACGCCAAGGAGGCGCTCAACTTCAACCTGTCGTTCTTTATCTGGACGATCCTTTCAGCGATCCTGATCATCGTCGGCATAGGCCTCTTGCTGCTGGTCGTCGTCGGCATCGCCTGGTTCGTTCTGGTGATCATCGCCGGTGTCAAGGCCAGCTCCGGAGAGAACTACACGTACCCGTTCACGATCCGCCTCGTGAACTGAGGTCGCACCTGGCCCGTCATTAGTCTCTTCAGAGACCCGTCGGAGGGAAGGACACCCGTGCGGCAATCAGACTGGAGAAAGGTCACCGACGCAGCCACAGAGGCAACCCATCGGTACCTCGACTCGCTCCCGGAGCGATCGGTCTATCGACCTGCCAACCCGGACGAGATCAGACTTCTCGTCGACACTCCCCTCCCCGACAAGGGCACCCCTCCTGAAGCCGTTATAGCCACCCTCGCCGAACAACTGGAACCCTATGTGGCTTCCCATTCCTCGGGCCGCTACTACGGGTTCGTGATCGGCGGCCTGCATCCGGCCGCGTACGGAGCCGAACTCCTTGCGGCGGCGTGGGATCAGAACGCCGGCCTCTATGCAGTGGCGCCCGGAGTCACGATCGCGGAGGAAGTAGCCGCCAAGTGGATCCTCGAACTTCTCGATCTTCCCGGCGACTCGTCCGTGGGGTTCGTCACCGGTGGACAGATGGCCACGTTCACATGTCTCGCGGCTGCACGCCACAGCGTCCTCCGAGAGGCGGGGTGGGACGTGGAAGCGAAGGGACTTCAGGGCGCTCCCAAGATCCATGTCGTCGTCAAAACCGAGAAGCACTCCACCGTTCCCCGGGCGTTGCGATACCTCGGACTGGGTGACTCGGCGGCCGTAGAAGTCCCCTCTGACGGCCAATCGAGGATCGTTCCAGAGGCACTCGCTCGCACGCTCAAGGAGCTGAATGGGCCAACCATCATCTGTGTCGAATCAGGCAACGTCAATACCGGCTCGTTCGACCATTTCGGAGTTGTGGCCGACATCGCCGATCAGCATCGCGCACGAGGGAATCCCACATGGGTGCACGTTGACGGCGCAGTCGGATTGTGGGCAAGGGCCTCCGCCGACCGGCGTCATCTCGCCGACGGCCTCGACAGGCTCGATTCCTGGTCGACCGACGCGCACAAGCTGCTCAATGTCACCCAGGATTCCGGTGTCGCCATCTGTCGGGACCCGGCCGCTCACCGGGCGGCCATGAGCATCCATGCCGCGTACCTGATTCAGGCCGACGGCGGCGTCAGAGACCCTATGGACTGGAATCCCGAGTTCTCCAGAAGAGCTCGCGGTCTGGCCGTGTACGCAACACTCCGCTCCCTCGGTCGAAGCGGCGTCGAGGCGCTGGTCGATCGGACCCACGCCCTCGCCAAGCGCTTCGCCGAAAGGCTTTCCGCCACCGAGCGGGCCGAGGTGATGAACGACGTGGTTTTCAACCAGGTACTCATCCGGTGGCTCTCCCCCGACGGGAACCACGACGCACTCGCGGACCGCGTGCTCGGCCGCATTCAGGCCGACGGCACCGCGTTCTTCAGCGGCACCACCTGGGAAGGGATGCGGCTCATGCGGATATCGGTCTCTGACTGGGCGACCGACGAGCGTGACGTCGATCGCTCAATCGAGGCATTGCTGCGCTGTGCCGACTGACCTTCCTTCATACATTCGAACGCAGAGGCTCGTGATCCTCCCGAGGCCGACGCACCCGCACTGAACGCAGCTACCACCGACAGCCTGGATCACCTTCGCCCGTGGATGTCGTGGGCCGCGGACGGAATCCCAACCGTCGATGAACAGGCGGCTCACGGAGAAGGTGAGAAAGGGGCAGGGCGGCGACAGTGTCCTTGGGATCTTCAGAGGTGACGACATCGTCGGCAGCACAGGGCTCCACCGTCGAGCATGCCCGGCCGCCCTCGAAATCGGATACTGGATCGCCGTCGGCCACCTCCGGCAGGGATACGCGACCGGGGCGAGCGGGGCGCTGACCATCGCCGCCTTCTCGATCGCCGGCATCTAGCGGATCGAAATCCACCCCAACTAGGCGAACGTTGCGAGCGCCGGCATTCCAAGACGCCTCGGATTCACCCTGGCCGAAAGCACTCAGAGACATGCAGGCGCCGGCCGAGGTAGGCGTCGAGTGTCGCTGGATCATGACCAGACACGGGTCGGTCAGATCGATCGGGCCTGACCATCGGTCTCTAGGCGTTTCCGAAGGGAGGCGGCATCAAGACCATGTGTTCGCTCATGATCGGCTCGACTTCCGTATTTCCGAACCTCGTCCCTGCCGACCCCTATCGCGCGATATCTCTTCGGGATGCCCTGGAAGGCGGCAACGACGGCCAGCAGACCCGTACCCTCCAGGTACGGCTCGACGAGCGTCACCTCGGAGCCGGTTGCCACGGTCCGAAGCCCCGCCCCGTCGAACGGTCGAACGGTGGTTGCGTATGCGAGCGTGATATCCAGATCAGCGGTCGCTTCTCGCACGGGGTCGAGCATCGGACCGACCGCGAGGATCGTCTGAGCATCCCGGCTTCCCTCCTTGACCACATGAACGAGCCCGTCTGTGGGAAACGCGGCCTTGTTCACTGCCTCAGCGAGCCGGATGTACACGGTGTTGGTCGTTGCGGCGGCGATTCGAATGAGACCCTCGACTTCGTCGGGATGTCCGGGCACGTGGATGTCCACGTCCGGCAAGGTCGCAAGCACACTCACGTCGGCGGGCGAAAGATGCGTCATCCCCTCACCTGCTGCGTCGAAGGAGCCGCCCACCGAGACGAGCACCGCGCCGAGTCCCTGGTGGACGAGGTCGAGCTTGATCTGCTCGAACGGCCGTTCCACCAGGAACGGTGTATACGAGTGGACAAAGGGCCGAAACCCTTCGAGTGCCAAACCCGCGGCTACTCCAATGAGGGTCTGCTCACGGATGCCAACATTGATCACCCGATTGCGGTGACGGTCCACGATGCCCGTTTCGGCGAACCTGGCGTACCCGATGTCGGCGAGTACGAGCGCCGTAGCCGGATCGCGATCGAGGAGGCCGACGATCGTGCGCACAAACGAGTCTCTCATCGTGCCACCTGCGCGACGACCACGTACGGACGACCAGACGTACCCGACCTGAGCGCCCCTTCGATCTCCGCGTGGTTCCGTCCGTCGACGACCGAAGACTCCCACCCTTCTACCTCGAAGCGGGCTGCGATACCTCCGGGCCAGCCGAGGCTCGCCGAACGATTGTCGATGACGATCACGGTCAATCGATCGAGATCCATACGGGCAGCGACTGCGATCGCCTCGTGATTGCTACCTTCGTCGAGTTCCCCATCTCCGATCAGGCAGAACACGCGAGAATCCGTTCTTCCGGCTGCTCTGAGCCCGAGTGCCACTCCGACTGCGATCGGTAGTCCGTGCCCCAGCGATCCAGACGAGACCTCGACGCCGGGAATCAGCATCCGATCCGGATGCAGACCCAGCGCAGAGTCGAACCCGCCGAATGAGGGGAGCCACTCCACGGGGATGAAGCCCTTGGCGGCGAGCACTGCATAGTACGCCTTTGGACCGTGCCCCTTCGAGAGGAGGAATCGATCACGGTTCGGATCGTCGGGATGGTTCGGATCGATGCGCAGCACTTTGTCGTAGAGCACCCACAGCACGTCCAGTGTCGACGACGCCGCAGAAGCATGCTTCCGGTCACCGGACTGCAGGGTGACGAGATCCATCAGATCCGAGTAGGTAGTGGTTGTCATGGCGAGGACGCTACAACTTCAAGTGCGCTTGAAGTCAAATGATATGCTCCTACAATGAACGACCTCACGATCGGAGAGCTCGCGAATCGGGTTGGCGTTGCCACGTCGGCCATCCGGTTCTGGGAATCGGAGGGTCTCATTGCCTCGTACAGGACGGAGGGGAACCAGCGCCGGTTCGGGAGATCCACGATTCGACGTGTCTCGCTGATCCGTGCCGCCCAGGAGGCGGGACTCACCCTTTCCGAGGTCAGCGAGGCACTCGAAACGCTCCCCCACGACAAGACGGCCACCAAGCGCGACTGGCAGCGGCTGTCCCGGTCCTGGAGGGGTCGCATCGACGAGCGGATCGCCGAACTCGAGGCCCTGAGAGACCAGCTCACGGACTGCATCGGTTGTGGCTGTCTCTCGCTGCGCAGCTGCGGCATCTTCAACCCTGCCGATCGGGCAGCTGGGCTGGGAGCAGGTCCCCGCTATCTGATGGGTGACGAACGCGGGGCCGGGTGAAAGTCCGCGCCATCACTTCGTCGGGTTTACCCCGTTAGGGAAACCGAAGGCGCCATCGGAGTCACACGGCAGGGAAGCCCTTTGGGCCACCTCCCCC
>CAZBXV010000036.1:0-9756 GCA_964496205.1 uncultured Acidimicrobiia bacterium | reverse complement strand
CAGCTCCTCGCAACGCGAGCTAGCGTCGTTTCTGGAGGTACGTGATGTTTGCGGACTACGACCGATACGACGCCATGGGACTCGCACAGCTGGTCAGAGAGCAACGAGTTCACCCACGAGAACTGGTCGAAACGGCCATCTCCCGCATAGAGGCGACCAATCCCCGTATCAACGCGGTTGTCCACAAGACCTACGACACTGCCCTTCACATGGCCGACGGCGCACCCGAAGGCCCGTTCACCGGTGTCCCGTTTCTGATCAAGGACCTCGGCCCCATGGTTGCCGGAGAGCCGACGACTTCGTCGTCCCGGTTCTTGCAGTTCAACATCGACAAGGAGGACTCGGTCCTCGTGACCCGGTATCGACAGGCGGGACTGGTCTTCCTCGGCAAAACCAACACTCCAGAGTTCGGTCTGGTGGCAACCACCGAGTCCGAGTTCCGGGGCCCCGCCAGGAACCCGTGGGACCTCGACCACAGCACCGGAGGCTCGAGCGGTGGATCGGCGGCGGCAGTCGCCGCCGGGTATCTGCCGATGGCGCACGGAAACGACGGTGGAGGTTCCATCCGCATCCCCGCGTCGGCATGCGGGCTCTTCGGACTGAAACCTTCCCGCGGGAGAGTCCCTCACGGTCCACGTTTCGACGGGACGTGGATGGGGCTGGTCACAGACCATGTGCTCAGTCGGTCCGTTCGTGACAGTGCCGCCATGCTCGACCTCTCCTGTCTTCCCAACCCAGGCGAGCCCTACTCGTCACCGGCCCCGGCGGGTCCCTACGTCGACGACGCCGGGACAGACCCTGGTTCGCTTCGGATCGCCGTATGCACCGAGTCGTTGTTCGGATCTCACCTCCACAAGGATTGTGTGGCCGCCGTCGACGATGCCGCAGAACTCCTCGAATCACTGGGGCACCGTGTCGAGCCGGCGTGTCCACCGTTCGACAAGAAGCTGATGGTCGAGGCATACCTGCGGATCGTCGCTACCAGCTTGGCCTCCGATATCGACGTCGCGGCCCGGCTCGTCGGCAAGGAACCTTCACCCGAGTACTTCGAGCCGACAACCTGGCTCCTTCAACTCATCGGCCGCAAGACCTCCGGTGACCATCTGATGTCCCTTCTGGCAGCCACACAGGAGACGACGTACGAGATCTCCACGTTCTTCGACGCCTACGACGTGCTCCTCACCTCGACACTCGGCCGCCCACCCGTCAAGATCGGGGAACTGAACCCAACGAGAGCTCAAATGGTCGCCATGGGGGCGCTGCGGCGGGCGCCGATTCGGAAGGTACTCGACACCGTCCTCGACCAGATGGCCGCCGACAACATGGATCCCGCACCCAACACGGAGCTGTTCAACCTGACCGGGCAGCCAGCCATGTCGGTGCCGCTATTCTGGAACTCCGAGGGGCTTCCGATCGGGACACAGTTCGTCGGCAGGTCCGGGGACGAGGCGACGCTGTTCAGGCTTGCCGGACAGCTGGAACGGGCCCGACCCTGGTTCGACCGTCGCCCGAAGTAGTTCGGCTACTTCTCTCCGTCGCCGAGCTTCGAACTGACCCGGTTCATGCGCAGGCGCCTCCAGCGGTTGGTGAGGTCCTCGTCATCGGACGGCTCATCCGCCCCTGTCTCGTCGCCCTCTTCTTGCGGCGCCGCGACCTCATCCACAGGTTCGTCTTCTTCAGAGGATTCGAGGTGGACAGAGGTTCCCAGCACAGCTCCGAGGAGTTCCGCTGCCTCATCCTCCGACACGTCGGGTACCGCTTCCTCCTCCAAGGGGAACAACGGCGTGTCACCGGATGTGTCCGGAACGATCAGGCCCGTGCGTGCGAGCCCTGCGAGCCGTTTGGCCGCGTCGAATTCGAAGATCTTGAGCGCCACCGCCAATCCACGTGCGGTACGCGCTTGTGACATCACTGCGAGGAGGGACCACAAGGGTGGATCAATGGTGACAGGTGCCTCCACCTTCTCCACCAGGCGAAACGGGGTTTCGACACTTGGAACCGACAGGTTGATCTCTTCCCATTCCTTCTCGCGGACGGATGCTGCCTGGAGCATCTCGCCCACCTCGAATCTGAACCCGATCGGGTGGGTCATCATCACTCCGTGCGCGAACGAAAAGTCGCCGCCGGTCATGCTCAAGAGACGCACCATCACCTCGGTCACCTGATGCCGGAGAAACATGTCCAGCACTTGACGACGAGAGCCGCGAACATCTTCGAGTGTGACCGCACGCCGCTCAATCGCGTCACGTTCATCACTGGTGATTCGATCAAAACGAGCAAGGTCGTCGATCAGATCGTCACCGTTTCTCGTGGTTGCATAGGCGATGGCCCCATCGACGAGGTACACCCTCCCTGCGAACCCCTGGGAGTCGACGCGAAGGAGCCCCGTTTCCTTCGATACACCCACGAGACGCAGAATGTCGGGCAGAGGAAAACTGTCCAGCGTTCCATTGAGAGTCGACAGGCTCATGTGTTCTGTATCGGCGGTGAGGCACGAAGGTGAAGCGAAACCGCCGAGCGACCCTAGTCGGCGCTCTCACAGGCCCTTCGATCTCGTTGATCGTGCGTGGCAGCGCGGCCCTCAGCCGCCTCTGGACACAACCACATCGTCTTCGATCCGCACACCGATCCCTGAGAACGCCTCGGGAATCCGGTGATCCACGACCCTGCCGCCTCGCGCTCCCTGGTCTCGAGCGTCTTGGCCACCTCTACACCATCGGTCCCAAAGCTCATCAATGAAGGAGCAACCACAGACTACGGAGAGTGCCTAGTCACCTGTACTCGGGGTTCGGTTGATCGAACCTGGCACCGGCATCCCACGCCGAACGCTGGTTGCCGTGTGCCGGTATTCCCCCTTGCCTTCGGAGCATGCGCGCCAAGTGGATCAAGTTCCAGGTCATGAACGTCGTGTTGCGGTTCGTGAAGTCGTTCTCTGGACCGCCTGATCCGGGATCCAGGTAGGACGGTCCCGGCCCCGCTTCTCCGATCCAGCCGGCGTCGGCCTGAGGTGGGATGACGAAACCCAAGTGCTGCATTGCGTAGAGAATCCCCATCGCGCAATGCTTCACCCCGTCCTCGTTGCCCGTGATGATGGTTCCGGCGACCCTGCCGTAATACGCATACTGGCCAGCTTCGTTGAGCAGCCCCGAGTTCCCGTAGAGGCGTTCGATCACCCTCGAGCACACCGACGACTTCTCGCCGAGCCAGATCGGCGTCCCCAGCACCACGATGTCGGCAGACATGACCCGATCGAACAGCAACGGCCACTCATCGGTATGGGCACCATGCTCTCGCATGTCGGGCCACACACCTGGCGGAAGATCAAGGTCGACCGCCCTCACCTGATCCACGGCGACGCCCTGCACCTCCATCAGAGCGACCGATCGGTCGATCAGTCCCTGCGTGTGCGAGAGTTCCGGGCTGGGTTTGAGCGTGCAATTGATGTATAGGGCTCGAAGATCCACCTGATACCTCCTGGGCTGTCTCGACCAACCTGCCACAGACGGCGACCATTCCTCACGCACAGGTTGTTTCGATCTCGTTGATCGTGCGTGGCAGCGCGGCCGTCAGATTCTCGTAGCCGCTTTCGGTCACAACCACGTCGTCTTCGATCCTCACACCGATCCCCGAGAACACCTCGGGAATCCGGTGCTCCACGAACCCTGCCGCCTCGCGCTCTTTGGTCTCGAGTTCCTTGGCAGCCTCTACACCGAGCCGATACCGTCGTTCGGCCCACTCGTCGAGGTCGTGCTCGAGGAGGGAAAGCTTGAGGGTCTGTCTCTCCGGGTCCACGTAGATGCCGGGCTCCACGGTGAAGGTCATACCCGGTTCCAATGTTCGGGAACCCGCCGGCGTCTTGTACGACCCGGCGTCGTGCACGTCCATTCCCAGCCAGTGGCCCGTTCCATGCATGTAGAACTCCCGGTAGTGACGCATCGACTTCGGGTAGCCGCCCGGCAGCAGCCCCAGATCGACGAGTCCGGCCGAGATCACCTCGCACACTGCATCATGCATGCTCGAGAAGGTCGATCCCGGAGAGATGCCAGCGAACGCAGCGTTCTGGGCGTCCAGGACTACCTCGTACACGGCAGCCTGTTCCGGAGTGAACCTCCCGTTCACCGGAAACGTGCGTGTCACATCTGCGCTCAGATACCCGTACTCGGCAGCCGCATCAATCAGGAGGAGGTCTCCGTCGGCCATCTCTCGGTCGTTCTCTGTGTAGTGCAGGATGCATGCGTTGGGACCCGACGCGACGATCGACGGGTAGCCGTTGCGAATCGATCCTCCGGTTCTGAACGTGTACTCCATCTCGGCCTGGACCTGGTTCTCACGAAGCCCCGGCCGTGCGATGCGCATCGCGGCGAGGTGCCCCGCAACCGTGATATCTGAGGCGGTTCGGAGCAGTTCGATCTCCGTTGGATCTTTCCGTAGGCGCATCTCTGAGATCATCGGTTCCAGATCACCGATCGAGGAGGGAGTGGTCTTCCCGGATCGGTCGGAAAACGCACGGGCACTTTCGAGTGACCTGGTGATCCTCGGAATCGTCGGCGTGGCGCAGAACAGCGTCACGACGCCGAGCAGGTATTCGCGCAGCTTGGCATCGAACTCACGAAGCGGATAGGCGGCATCGGCACCGAAGACCTGCCTCGCCCCCTCGATGCCGGATCGGCGTCCAACCCACGTCTCCTGCTCCTTGTCTTTCGGACGAACAAACAGCACGAATCGGTCAGTCGGATGGGAGGGGTTGAACACAGCGATCGACTCAGGTTCTTCGAATCCCGTCAAGTAGTAGAAGTTGCTGTCCTGGCGGAACTCATACTCGACGTCCCGGTTGCGAATGGCCTCGTTGCCCGCTGGCACCACAGCGATACCATTTCCCAGCATGTCGAACAGGCGTTGTCTGCGAAATGCGTACATGGACCGCAAGATAGCCGTTCAGTGGATCGTCGAACCGAGCAGCGCGCCTATCCCGAAGACGATGCCGGCAGCAACCAACCCGAAGACCATCTGCCTCGTTCCCGAAAACAGCATGTTCCGGCCGGTGAGAAGCGCGCTACCCGCCCCACTCGCAAACAGGGCCAGTCCGGCGAGCACCAGGCTGGAGATGATGGCCACCGTCCCGCTCGCAAAGAAGAACGGAAGGAGGGGAACGATCGCTCCCAAGGAAAACAGGAAGAACGACGTGATCCCGGCCTCCCACGGGTTGCCCCCCATCTCGTCGGGGTCGATGCCGAGCTCCTCACGAGCGAGTGTATTCAAGGCCGCCTCACGATCCTCCATGATGTGGTCGGCGAGTTCCTTCGCCTTGTCCTCGGGAAGACCTTTCGCCTGGTAGATCAACGCCAGCTCCTCGGCTTCCTCTGCCGGCATCTCCTCGATCTCTTGCGCCTCGACCTCCAGCTGTTTGGTGGTCAGCTCCCTGGCCGACTGAACGCTCAGCCACTCGCCGAGCGCCATCGACGCAGCCCCAGCGAGCAGTCCAGCGAGTCCCCCGATCAACACCGACTGCCTGCTGAAGGTGGCCCCTGCAACTCCCATGATCAGTGCCAGA
The DNA here is from genome assembly GCA_964496205.1 of uncultured Acidimicrobiia bacterium. GTDB lineage: Bacteria > Actinomycetota > Acidimicrobiia > Spongiisociales > UBA4744 > CAYLHS01. Next base: position 4,205 of record CAZBXV010000036.1, on the reverse strand, counting down.
TTCGACACGAGACCATCGTTTGCGCCGAGCACGGCCGCCCGAAGCGCATTACCCCCAACCGACCGATGTCGTCCCTCGATCCTGGCAAGCACGCTTCCTTCCACACCCTTCGGCGACTCCTCCGCGAGCGCCGACAGAATCCGGGCGTGGGAGCGTTCGTCCCCGCGCATCCCCTGTCCTTCGGTCTCGGGCTGGTCGTCATACATGGTTTGCCCGAGTTTCTCGGTGTTGGCCATCACACCCACGAGAAGTTGCGAACCGAAACGACGAGACAGCTTGATCAGAATACGGGCTCTGCGGCTGGGCACCGGGTCGGGAACCTTCTCACCGGCCTGCTTGAGTCGGTCCACCCAGAAGGCCGCGTGCTTCTCCTCCGTCTCGGCGAGCTTGAGGTACACCTCGGTGAGGCTCGGATCGGACTCCATATCGGCGAGCGCTCGGTACTGTGCAGCGCCGTCGATCTCGTCGCGGTAGTTCTCTCTGTAGCGGGAAATGTCGCTCATCAAGCCAGACTACGCGAGGCCGCGAAGGCCGGCGATCTGGCCGTCGATGTCGAACGACCGCCGCTTCATGCTGGCCACAGGGTCGATCAGCGCGAGGTCCTCAGGAATGAGTTGCACATGGGCCCCCTCGAGTTCGCCTGCCGTCACCGTGGAGAAGTCCCTCCCCTCCCCAACCAGGTGGGCCACAAGGCCGCCGATCGCCGCGTGGGCCTCCCGAAATGGCACACCCCGCTCCACCAGCGCCTCGGCCAGATCCAGCGCCGTCACCCACGCCGACGGCGCCGGAGGATGGAACTCCGCCGACCGCAGCATCCCTGCCAGGGCCCCAAGGACACCTTCGAGGTTGTCATCGGCATCGAAAACGATTCGCTTGTCTTCCTGGAGATCCCGGTTGTATGCAAGAGGCAGACCCTTCTGGAGAGCAAGGATCGCGCCGAGGTCGCCGATCGCTCGAGCGCTGCGACCCCGTACGAGTTCGGCGACGTCCGGATTCTTCTTCTGGGGAAGTGCCGACGAACCCGTTGTGTACTCGTCACCGAACGTCACCCACCCGAACTCGCTCGACGCCCACAACACCATCTCCTCGGCCAGCCTCGACATGTCGACCATCGTCTGTGTGACGCAGAACACGTATTCGGCAACGAGATCCCGTGACCCGACCGCGTCGATCGTGTTCGCGGCCACCGACGCCATCCCAAGCGTCTCGGCGACGACGGCGGGCTCGAGGGGAAGTCCGCTCCCTCCCCCAGGGCCGGCTCCGAGCGGTGACTCGGACAGCCTGGAGGACACAGCGGCGAACCTGCTGTGGTCCCTCGCCAGCATCCACGCGTACGCGAGCAGGTGCTGTGCAAGTGGGACCGCCTGGGCCTGTTGCAGATGTGTATACATGGGTACGACCGTGTCGACATGTCGTTCGGCGAGGTCGGTCAACGTTCCGATCAGTGTCTCGATCTGACCGATACGCCGGCCGGCTGCTCGCAGCAGGTACAAGCGGACATCGAGAGCAATCTGGTCGTTGCGGGACCGGCCCGTGTGGAGCTTCCCTGCAACCGGTCCTACCAGTTCACTGAGTCGCCGCTCCACCGCGGTGTGAACGTCTTCGTCCTCTGGCTCAAACTCGAACTCGTCTGCTGCGTCAAGGATCTGTTCGAGGCCCTCCACAAGCGCGCCCTCCTCTTGAGTGGTCAGCATCCCCGCTCGGTGCAGCATCCTCACGTGGGCGAGAGAACCCTCGACGTCGACATCGAGCAGCCGCCGGTCGGCGGTGTCGACAGTGAACCGCCACATCGTCTCGTCGGGATCCGCCGGGAGGCGGCCCTTCCAGAGGCTCACTCGCCTTCACCGAGCCGATGCTCTGCGAGCGTGCGCAGTCGCAAACCCTGGAGACGAATGAAACCTGCAGCGTCCGCCTGGTCGTACACGTCGTCCTCTTCGAACGTGACCGTGGCCCGATCGTACAGCGCATACCTGTCGGAGCGCCGACCCTCGATCGTGACCTGGCCCTTGAATATCTTGAGGCGTGCCTCACCCGAGACCCGATCCTGGATGTTGTCCATGAACGCTTGGAGGGCTTCGCGTTCGGGTGCGAACCAGAAACCGTTGTAGACCATTTCGGCGTATCGGGGCACCAGCTCATCACGCAAGTGGGCGACCTCTCGGTCCAGCGTGATCGATTCGACCGCCTTGTGGGCATGCTGAAGGATGGTTCCGCCCGGTGTCTCATACACGCCCCGGCTCTTCATGCCCACAAACCGGTTTTCCACGATGTCGACCCTTCCAACGCCGTGCCTACCACCGAGTTCGTTCATGGCGGTCAGGAGTTCCGTCGGCGACATCTCGACGCCGTCCACCGCGACCGGGTCACCCTTGTAGTAGGTGATCGTCACCCGCTCTGGCTCATCTGGTGCATCCTCCGGTGACACGGTCAGGCGGAACATGTTGGACGGCGGTGCCTCCCACGGGTCCTCCAGGACGCCGCCTTCGTAGGAGATGTGGAGCATGTTCGCGTCCATCGAGTACGGCTTCTCGGGCGTCACGGGAATCGGAATGCCGCGCTCCCCCGCATACCTGACGAGGTCCGCGCGGCCTTTCATGTCCCACTCCCTCCACGGAGCGATCACCTTGATGTCAGGCTTGAGTGCAAAGGCCGACAGCTCGAACCGCACCTGATCGTTGCCTTTGCCGGTTGCTCCGTGCGCGATGGCGTCGGCGCCCATCCGCTTCGCGACGTCGACCATGCCTTTCGCGATGACCGGTCTGGCCAGGGACGTGCCGAGCAGGTAGTACCACTCGTACACAGCGTTGGCCCGAAGTGCAGGGAATACGTAGTCCTTGACAAACGGTTCCCGCAGGTCCTCGGCGATCGCTTCGATCGCTCCGGTCGTGAGTGCCTTCTCTCTCGCCTCCTCGACCTCCTCACCCTGGCCGACATCGGCTGTGTACGCGATCACTTCGGCGTCGTACTGCTCGATCAGCCACTTGAGGATGATCGAGGTATCCAACCCTCCCGAGTACGCCAGCACAACTCTCATCATCCAGCTCCGATCTGTTCGAGCATGTGCGCCATCCGGTCACCGGCATCGCCCCCCACCACGAGCAACACCGTGTCGTCACCCGCGACCGTGCCGAGTACCCCGGCGATTCCGGAGCGATCGATCGCCCCAGCAACCACCTGTGCCGCTCCAGGAGGCGTCTTGATCACCACGAGATTTCCGCTCGGCACGATCATGTCGGCAAATTCGGCCAGGATTCGTGGAAGGTCCGTCTCTTCGGTCCCCGACTCCAGTGAGTACGAGAACCCTCCATTGGATCCTCGTACCTTGACAGCACCTAGTTCCTTCAGATCGCGTGACACGGTTGCCTGGGTCACCTCGAAACCTTCCCCCGCAAGGGCTGCCACGAGATCGCCTTGGTTCGATACGGCGTCCGCTTCGAGGATGCGTCTGATCGTCCTCCGGCGTGCTGCTGCATTCATAGAGAAGGGAAGCATACGCATGGACGCATATTCATGCAAGATGCCCCGTAGGCGTCCGCACAGCACTGCTACACGTGCGTGTACGCTCCACTATCGAGTCGAAGGGTTGTGATGATCGCACCGTACGGAACCTGGATTTCGCCGTTCACTGCCGAGATGGTTGCCGGTGGATCGACGGGGCTGGGTGAGCCGCGAGTCGAAGGGGATCGAATCTTCTGGCTGGAGGCAAGGCCGAAGGAAGAGGGCCGTGTCGTGCTGGTTGTGCACGAGAAGGGAACGACCCGCGACGTAACCCCCAAAGGGTTCTCCGTCCGTACCCGGGTGCACGAGTACGGCGGCGGTAGCTACGTCGTCGACGGCGACATCGTCTACTTCTCCAACTGGGCAGACCAACGAATCTACCGGCAGGAACTCGGCTCGGATCCGGTTCCCTTCACACCCGAGCCACCCTCTCCGAGTTCGTGGCGGTTCGCAGATGCCCTCGTTCTCGAGGACGGCATCGTCTGCGTTCGAGAGCGGCACGAAGACGGCGATGTGATCAACGAGCTCGTGTTCATCGACGAATCGGGCGAGTCGATCATCATCGTGACGGGGCACGACTTCTTCTCTTCTCCCCGCGTCAGTCCTGACGGACAGAAGATCGCTTGGCTGTGCTGGGACCATCCGAACATGCCCTGGGATGGCACCGAGCTCTGGACCGGGGACTACGAGGGAAGCGGCGTGCTCGG
>CAZBXV010000035.1:0-22646 GCA_964496205.1 uncultured Acidimicrobiia bacterium | reverse complement strand
TGCGGGTGCGCCTTCGTCCTGCGTCCTGGCCAGATGACGCCGTGCCCTCGCAGACATCCAGACATTGATTGGACGACACACCACTAGAACGACTCGAAACCGATGCGTTCGAGCGTCTCCAGGTTGTTCATGCCGATGCCCTGGTAGGTGATCGTGTAGATCGTGTCACCGATCACAAGTGTCCTGAGGGCGTCGGGCTCCTTGTTCTCGCCTTGGAGCGTGCCTTCGAGGGTGAGCGAGTCACCATCGACGCGAACGGCCAGCACGCCACTCTGGGAACCGTCCTCTTTCCACGAGTAGTAGGGGACGAGAACGAGCCCATTCCAGTATGTGAACGCGTGATGGTCGTACTCGGCTGCCGATGAGCCCGAGTCCATGGCAAGCTGGTCGACTCGCTTCGGGTTGGTCGGGTCCGACACGTCGAAGAGGCTGAACTGCGTGCCGCTGACACGCCCGTCCTCGTCCGCGTTCTGTCCGACACCCAGCAGAAGGCCGTTACCGACAGGATGCAGGTAGGCCGAGTAGCCCTGGATCTTCAATTCACCGGCGATGCTCGGAGATGCCGGGTCGGCCAGATCGATCACGTAGAGCGGGTCGGTCTGGCGGAACGTCACCACGTAGCCCTGGTCGTCGATGAACCGGACCGCGTAGATCTGTTCGCCGTCTCCCAGGCCGTCGACCTTGCCGACCTCCTTCAGTTCACCGTTCTCCAATTGGAGGGTGGTGACGAGGCTCTGCGAGTCGTCCGACCACCACCATCCCGACGGCGCCGTGGTTGATGCCACCCTCAGCACTCCGTTGTACTCGTCCATCGAGAACTGATTGAGGAGGAACCCGTCGACGTCGCCCGTTCCGAGATACCGGGGGCTGCCCGGGTCGCTCGTGTCGAACTCGTGAATCTGGGTGGTGTAGCCGTTCGATTCGCTCCGTGCGTCCGCTTCGTCGAGTGTCGACCAGTCGACCCAGCGTTGCGTCGCCACATACATGTGGTCGGCGGTCGCGTACAGGGTGCTCCCGGAGGCGACTACGCCCGCGGTCGCCCACTCGTCGATTCCGGTGTTCATGTCGAACGTGAGAATGGAAAGGGTGTTCAGCCCGGAGAAGTCCTTGGGGATCATCACGTTCGAGCAGTCGAGAAGGCTGCCGTCGGTGGTCTGACCTGTGCGGCCGTTCGTCAACACGAAGTAGGGGAGCCAGTTGTCGAGCGTCGACGCCTTCACGAGTGCACGGTTCTTCTCTGTCGCGGTCTGTTCTGCCCGAAGGCCCGATCCTTCCGGGTACGCCCAGTCGAACCCGACAGGATTCGATGTGATCGCAACCCTGGCCACCCCTTCGACGAGACGGCTGTCCACGTAGGACCCGTCGAGTTGGAGGGTTTGGTCGACCTTCGGGTTGGAGGGGTCGGAGACGTCGATCTGCATGATCTGGGTGACGGCGGAGGAGTAGCCATAGCCGGGCACGAAGCCACCGAGCGCGATGGGGGTGTCTCCCCAACTCGGCCCGATGAGCAACAGTCGGTCGCCTGAGAGAAGCATCTGGCCGGGGGACCAGTTGGTGAGGGCGAGTCTGCCGGCCATCTCGACGGTGCCGTCCGGCTGGACGACGGCGATGCGCAGGACACCGTTCACGACCATGAAGATGCGGGATCCGTCGGTCTTCACGATGTCGGCCTCGTCTACACCTGCGACCTGGACGTTCGTGCCCGAATACGAGCCCGAACCCTGGGTGGCGGACGCGACGGTTGTCGCCGGTGCTGCCAGATCCTCTGCGACCCCATACATGACGGGGTATCCGTATCCGTAGCCTGGGAGCCCGTAGGGCCCGACGAGATCGACGGCGTGGTCGATGTAGTAGGACAGCAGGTCGTCGCAGTTGTTGAACGTAGCCAGCGATGCGCCGAACACGCCTGGTGTGGTCGTGCCGGTTGCTGCTGCGCAGCCGCTGGCAATCATGGCGGTGACGCCGATCACGATGAGAAACCGTCGCATTGAACTCCCTTTCGTCACCGATTCGACGACGCGAGGCTCTGTCGGGTTCCCGGCGCTCAGGTCCCCTCGGTGAACATGCCGTGATCCTTCATCGATTCGAGCCACACTATGTCGACCGGAAAGAGGAAACAGCGAACCGACCGGTCTCCTTCGCTCCACATCGTTGGCAGGGGAGGAAGGGGCGAGACGAGGAGTGGCGTCGTGTCCGCCGGTTCGCCCACGGACTCCTCGAACAGCTCGGCGCATGGGACGTTGCCGGTGTCGAGAAGCTTCGTTGCGAGAGGCTATCGGCGTCGTTGGTTCGTGCGCTCTCGCGACGGTCGGAGGCTACCTACGAGAGGACTCGAATGTCTCCTCGAAGACCGCCGCTTTTCCGCCCGCGTGCGCGACCAGAAGGAAGGGACAGCTCCATGTCGGCAAGACGCTGTTCGTCTCGAGGGCCTGCTTGAGCTTCTCGCGCGAGATGATGAGTGGACTCGCCACCGAGATCACCGTCGATCGGTCGACGCCGGAGAGCACCTCATCGACATGGATTCGCTTCAGCGCTTCGGTGGCTCCCACGTAGCCTGCCAGCGCATCGAGCTCTCGTGCAGAGTACTGGTCGAGCATCTGGTCCACTCGTTCCAGGGTGGTCCGGGTCGGGAACGGTTCATCCAGGAAGACGGCGGTCTTGACGGTCTTGGACAGCTCGGTGAGGCGTCGCATCAGCGTCGGGGTGTGTACGAGGACGGTAGGTCCCGCGTATCGATTCCCCATGACCGCGTAGACGATCAGCTCAGATGGATCCGCCCACAGTCCAAGCTGGCGCGGATCGAAAGGACGCAGCATGTGCGGGCTGGCAACGGGCGGAATCGACATGTGGCGAGCTATTCTAGGACGCCCGCCGATCGTGTTTGGGGACCCCTATGTCGACAGCGGCCATTCTGCTTGCCGGCGGCTCTGGCTCACGGGCAAGAGCCGATATCAACAAGGTCTACCTCCCTATCGGAGGGCGGCCGATGCTGTCCTATGCGCTGGAGACACTCGACGACTGCGACATGGTCGAAACGATCGTGCTCGTGATCAGAGAGTCCGACCGTGAGCAGACCGACCGGATCATCGCCGGTGCGGCAACCCCGATCGTGGTGGTGCCCGGTGGACCGACCCGCCGATCGAGCGAGTACGAGGGGCTGAGAGCGCTGGCCGATCGAATCGTCAGCGGCGACGTCGATTGTGTGGCGATCCACGACGGTGCGAGGCCATTCATGTCGCGGACGCTCCTTCACGAGATACTCACCGTGGCTCGGGGTGTCGGTGGTGCCGTGCCAGGGTATGTTCCCGACGAGCCTCTTTATCACATCGGGGACGACCTGACGGTGTCGCCGGCGGGGGAGAGCCTGCTCCGTGTGCAGACGCCCCAAGCATTCTCGGCCATGCCGCTGCTCGATGCCTATCGGCGTGCGGGCGAGGAGGGGTTCGAGGGGGTCGATACCGCCGAGACCGTCCAGCGATACAGCGACCTTCCGATTCGCGTGGTCACGAGTGACCCGAGAAACGTCAAGGTCACATTCGTCGAGGACCTCTTCATTGCCGAAGATCTGGCCTATCACTGGCAGAACGGCACGTGGGACATGCGGCCCTGACCTGGGTGGACGCGTAATCACCCTGACCCTGGAGGGGCTGAGAGCCATTCCGAAGGTCGTCGGTGTCGCAGCGGGAGCAGAGAAAGGCTATTCGGCCTCGTCCGACTGATTGGGCTGGTTCAGAAAGGCGTCAACAGAGTGTGTTCACATACGGACATCGACAAGTCACATATGTGCGTCAGATCTTGACAGGTTCTGCGAAGTGGCAATTGGTGCTAGCGGTGGGCCCGGCAGGGCTCGAACCTGCGACCGACGGATTATGAGTCCGCTGCTCTGACCAGCTGAGCTACGGGCCCCGATAGAGGATTGTACGCAGCAACCGGTGGTCACGGCGGCTTCGAAGGACTCAATTCAGGGGCCGTCGGTGTCGATACAGGTTGTGTCGGGACAACCGAAGGGAGAAACGTGCAAGAAGTGACATCGATGACGAAGCAGCCTCACATCGAGGCACAGCTCGAGGCGGCACGACGTGCCGATCGGGCGAAGTCGCGCTTCCTTGCCGACGTCAGCCACGAAATTCGCACGCAGCTCGCCGGCATCATCGGGATGACACAACTCGCACTCGACACGAAGCTCACCCCGGATCAGCGCGAATACCTCGAGCTTTCGGCCTCGTCGGCAGACGCGCTTCTCACGTTGGTCAATGACCTCCTGGATGTGTCGAAGATCGAGTCTGGCAAGCTCGAGATCGCCGCCGAGTCGTTTGGTCTCAGGGATCTCCTCGCCGACCTCACCTCGCTTTCCAAGGCGCAGGCGGCCGAACGCGGCATCTCGTTCGAAATGGACGTCGACGAGAACGTTCCCTTCAATGTGAAGGGTGACCCCGGCCGGGTCCGCCAGATCCTTCTCAATCTGATCTCGAACGCGATGAAGTACACGGACGTAGGCAGCGTCGCGGTGTCGGTATCCCTGGGAGAACGGGTGGGAGACGACATCGTCCTCGAAGCATCGGTGGCCGACACCGGTCCAGGCATTCCCCAAGAGGAACTGGGAACCATCTTCGAGGCGTTCGAGCAGGCCGGGGGTGATGCGATCCGCCGCGCAGGGACCGGTCTCGGACTGTCGATCTGCCGCCAGCTCGTTGGTCTGATGGGTGGACGGATCTGGGCCGAAAGCGAAGTCGGAAAGGGATCGGTATTCCACGTCATGATTCCCCTGGGGATCGATCACGGCGTCGTACAGAGGGTTCCCTCCGAACGGCCGGAGCTCGAAGGACTTCCCATACTCATCGTGGCCAGCGGCAGATTCGCTCGAGAGCGATACCTCGACGTTGCCGAACGAATCGGTCTGTCGCCTGTGGCCGTCGAGTCGCGATCCGAGGCCGGAGTTGCACTTTCCACGGCGTCGGCAGCCGACCACCCCTACGCGTTGACGTTGATCGCCCTCGAAGACGACGCCCTCGATTTCGCGGCGGACCTCCGCCGCCGACCCGCGATGGAACAGATGCACCTCGTCGTGGCAACTCCGATCGGCCAACGTGGTGACGCCAAGCGGTGCCTCGATCTCAACATCGGGGGCTATCTCACCTTCCCGCTCGACGACGGGGAACTTGAAGGTGCGATACGAGCAGTGCTCGCCGGACCGTCCCCGGTCGATCTCGCCATGCTGGTCACCAAGCACTGGCTACGCGAGCGTAGGAACCATCTGAGCCTGCTGGTGGTCGATGACAGCCCGACCAATCGGATGATCGCCCGCCGGCTCCTCGAACGCCGCGGCCACCGCGTTGACACCGCCAGGTCCGGCGGTGAAGCTCTCGCGCTGGCCAAGGAGCATCGTTTCGACGCCGTCCTCCTCGACACGCACATCACCGACACCTCGGAGATCGCCTCCGCCGTTCGAAGACACGATGTCGAAGGACTCCGGACCGCCGTCGTCGCGATGGCATCGAAGCGGACCGAGGAAATGGAGAACAGTCTTGCACGCGCCGGCATCGACAAGGTGATCGGCAAGCCCCTCCAGGTCGGAGAGCTCCTCAGAACGATCGAGGCGAACGTCGGAACGATGGGCCCGCCGCACTCCTGAGGCAGTCGAGCACTTCTGTATCCGTCGTCTGACGAAAGTCCTTGTACCAACGGCCAACCGCGCCGAAGCCGACCGGTTGGAGCAGACAAACGACCTGGTCGACCTCGAGGACGAGCTCGGCGACGGAGTCGGGAGCACCCACCGGAACGGCGAGGACGACCTGTGCAGCAGCGTGCGCGTGCAATGATCGAGCAGCCGCCCTTGCGGTAACACCGGTGGCCAATCCGTCGTCGACCAGGAGCACCGATTCCCCGGCCACGTGAATCTCGTCGAGGCCGTAGATGCCCCTCTGACGCTCCATCTCTCTCATCTGTCGGGTCCGCTCGATATCGAGCGCGCTCGACGACATGCCGAGCAGTCTGACAACCTGGTCGTTGAGAACCTCGACTCCTCCGTCGGCGATGGCACCGATTCCCAGCTCGGGCTGACGTGGTGCTCCGAGCTTGCGGACCAGGAGTGCTGCCAGGGGCAACTCCAGCACCCTTGCCACCTCGGCGGCGACGACAACCCCGCCTCGAGGCATGCCAACTACCACCGTTGCATCCGTATCGTGCAGCTTCTCGGCGAGCTTCACGCCGGCGTCCCGTCGATCCTTGAACATCACAGAGAAAGCATGCGCGAATTGCGCGCCAGGCGCAACCGGTCATTCATCCGTTGTTCGCTGCTTGGCAACCTCCCTGGACTAGCTTGGACGAATGAGGGAGGGAACAACCATGGATGATGTTCTCCGCTGCGAGGCTCTGAAGAAGTCCTTTGGCGATCTGGTAGCGGTCGACGGCGTGAGCTTCCACGTCGGACAAGGAGAAACCTATGGACTCCTTGGGCCCAACGGAGCCGGCAAGACAACCACGATTTCGATGATCGCCGGGTTGCTCACCGCAGATGCAGGTACGGTGACGGTAGACGGTGAGCCTGTCACTACTCGCAGCACCGGGGCGAAAGCGAAGATCGGGCTGGTACCACAGGACATTGCCGTCTACCCGGATCTGACAGCACGAGAGAACATCCGCTTCTTCGGCAAACTGTATGGCCTTGCTGCCGATCGTCTCGCGAGACGCATCGATGAGGTACTCGATATCATCGGCCTCGCCGACCGGGCAGACGATCGTGTGGAGACCTACTCGGGCGGTATGAAACGCCGTCTCAACATCGGGATCGGACTCCTTCACGAACCCGACCTTCTCATCCTGGACGAGCCAACCGTCGGCGTTGATCCCCAAAGCCGAAACGCCATCCTGGAGAACGTCGCGCAGTTGGGACGACGCGGCATGGCCGTCATCTACACGACGCACTACATGGAGGAAGCAGAACGTCTCTGCAACCGTGTGGGAATCATCGACGGTGGACACCTCATTGCGGAAGGAACGCGCAAGGATCTCATCGGTCTGGTGGGTAGTAGCGACCGGATTCGCATCACCGCGACCGGTGACCTCGGACGGGCCGTTGACCGAATCCAGACGATTGAAACCGTGCAGAGAGTGGCGAGGACACGGGAGGGGATCGAGGTTGTCGTCCCGGACGCCGGCGACATCATCACCGAGATCCTCGAGTCGGCAACCGAGACCGGCGTGGCGGTGACGACTGTGGACATCGACCAGCCAGATCTCGAAGACGTGTTTCTTCACCTCACCGGGAAGGCACTCAGAGACTGATGCGCAACGCTCTGCTCATCGCAGGCAAGGACCTGAGAAGGAGGCTGCGAGACAGATCCGCCTACATCGTTGGCATCATCGCCCCCCTGGGTTTGGCCGCCATCTTCAGCTTTGTGTTCAACCCTCTCTCCAACGCGACGTTCACTGCAACCTTCGGGGTTGTCGACAATGACGGTGGCCAGATCGCCCGGATGTTCGTCGACCAGGTACTTGGGGGACTGTCCGGGGTGACGATCGTGGACGTCGCCACGGAAGCGGACGCGAGGGCAAGGGTGGAGGCGGACGCAGATCCAGCGTCCAACGCCACCAACGGTCTCGACGCGGCGTTTGTCATCCCCGCAGGGTTCTCTGACGCGGTCCAGGGAGGAGCGGCGACGACACTCGAGGTGATCGGCAGTCCGGCGAACTCGACAAGCGCGGGCGTCGCCGACGCCGTTGCCAGAAGCTTTGCCGACGAGGTATCCGCAGTCAACCTCGAGATCCGAACCTATGTTGCGTCTGGGGGAAGCATCGGGGCCGACACACTCGCTGCCGCGGTTGCCTACCCCTCCCCAATCTCGGTGGGTGACTTTGCTGCCGGGACAAGGCGCCTCGATACCACCACGACGATGGTTGTTGGGATGGCGGTCATGTTCGTGTTTTTCGTTGCGCAGCAGGGGGTTCTTGGGCTGCTCGAAGAGGGCAGGGACGGCACGCTGGACAGGCTCCTCGTGGCTCCCATCGGCAAGTGGTCGATTCTCGCCGGCAAGGCGATCACGGCGTACGTGATGGGTGTCGCGAGTCTGACCGTACTCGCCGTGTCGACAACGCTGCTGCTCGGCGCACACTGGGGGGATCCCGTCGGTGTTGCCATCCTTGTGCTGGCCGTCACGTTCGCCGCCGTCGGCATCATGGCTGTCGTCTCCGGGTTTGCCAGAACCGACGAGCAAGCCAACACCTACACCGCAATCGTGGCGATTGCACTGGCCATATTCGGAGGCTCCTTCTTTCCGGTTTCGCAGGTTGGGGGCGTCGTTGCCATGCTCAGCAAGTTCACGCCGCATGCATGGTTCATTCAGGGGTTGGGCGATCTGGCCTCAGGTCGGCTCACGGCCATCATTCCATCAACACTCGTTCTGCTCGCCATCGGCCTCGTCGCTGGTGTCGTCGCCGTGTTGTCACTGCGAAGGGTTGTGGATCGATGAGGGTGCTCGCGATCGCGGGGGTGAACGTACGGCGAATGCTGCGCGACCGAAGCTCGTTCTTTTTCGTGTTCGTGCTGCCTCTGGTGCTCGTGCTCATGCTCGGAGCCGTGTTTGGGGGAGCCACGGCGTCGCGGCTCGGTGTCGTGGCGCCGTCAACGTCTCTGGCCGGCTCACTGGTTGCCCAGATCGAGAACGAGCCGTCGATCGAGGTCATCCGGTACGACAGTGAGAAGGCGATGGTGCTCGCAGTCGAACGCGGCGAGCTGGAGGCCGGTCTGGAGATACCGGCCAACTTCGACGAGATGTCACAGGACAAAGTGGAGCTCGGATTCGTCGCAACCAATCTCCAAGAGCAGATCGAGCTTCGCTCAGTCGTCGAGGAGGCAGTGGCAGGTCAGAACGCCGTTCTGAGGGCTGCCGGATTCACCGTCGAGCAGGGTGTTTCCACATACGATCAGGCTCTCTCCAATGCGCAGTCGGAACGGAGCAAGGTCGAGGGCATCGATGTGGTCACGTCGTCGGTCGGCAAGCCGTACTCGTTCACCCTTGGTGGGCAGTTCGATCTTGGTGCCCAGTCTCAGCTGGTGCTGTTCATTTTCCTCACCTCTTTGACGGCGTCGGCAGCACTCATCGAGTCAAGGACGTTGGGTGTGAGCCTGCGCATGCTCGCGACGCCAACCCCAATGCGAACCATCTTGGTCGGAGAGACACTCGGCCGGTTCGGTGTCGCCGTTGTCCAAGGGCTGTTCATCATCCTCGGCACATGGATCATCTTTGGAGTCAACTGGGGCAATCCCGTGGCAACCGGATCGCTGCTGGTCATCTTCTCGCTCGTCAGCGCCGGAGCCGCGATGGTCATGGGGTCCGTGTTTCGAAACGTCGCTCAGGCGTCAGGGGTCGGAGTTCTCCTTGGGCTCGGACTCGGAGCCCTTGGGGGGTGCATGGTTCCGCTCCAGGTGCTCGAGTTGTTCGCTCCGACCATGTACACGGTCGCGCACATCACTCCGCACGCGTGGGCATTGCAGGCATTCGCGGAGATCGTCCAGAGTCAGGAGGGCCTGGTCGCCATCCTTCCCAATCTCGGAATTCTCCTCGCCTACGCTGTCGCCCTGCTGGCGATCGCGACCTGGCTCCTGCGTCGATCTCTCACCCGAGCATGATCACGCGTCACCCTTGACGATCTTGGCAAGATTGTCGAGGGATGTGGAGCCTCTGTCGTAATAGGAGGAGTGTGCCGCCCAGAACGGGGCGTCGCCGGCCGCGAAGGTACTTGCGCCGAACGAAGGGTCCGTTGGCGCGACCCCGAAGAGGACCTCGGGATCAGAGAGGCATCGGTCAGGTGCAGTCAGGCAGTGCGGACGCGCCAGCCGAATGGGGTCCTTGGGCGAGATGGCGGCCCACACGGTGGTTGAAGAGGGGAGCTCCAGCTCCTCGACGTTGTCGGTCCCAACGCCCGGGCTGCCGATGAATACCAGCTCGTCGACGGCTATTCCCACGTCCCGTGCCGAGAGGCCGGCGACGAGGGACCCGTAGGAGTGGCCGACGACCGTCGTGTGAGCGGGAGGCAACGCTGCGAGGAACTCGGCCAGTCTGAGTGCGCCCTCTTTCGCCGGTCCTGCGGAGACCGCGGTTAGCACAGAATCGGGCGGGTCGTAGCCAAGCCATGTGATCACGGCGGATTCGGAACCCTCGAGATGATCCGCGAGGTTCTGCGCATCTCGGCGGAGAACCGCCTCGTAGTTGGACAGATCGGTGCCGACCCCGGGGATGAGCACGACGATGTTCTCAGCGGTCGTGAGGTCGCCGATCACCTCGACGATATGACCGTCGCCCGAGCCGTCGTACTCGAGAAGTGTGCGATCTGTCCACACGTGTCGCTGTCGGATCTTCGAGTCGACGCTGTCCAAGGACTGGTTGAGGTTCTCCGCTGCCCCTCGGGCCGGTGGGAACCAGGAGGCCAGCCACTGCAGGAAAGGGAAGGAGCCGGCAAGTTCGCCTCGTTGCCGTTCGAGCTTGGCGATGTCGGATGCAAGCCGTTCTTGCGCGAGTGGCGAGCCCCCCTTCTGTTCGATCAGGTCTGCTCGTGAGCGCATGCGTCGTGCCTCCACGTGCCACCAGTCGACTCCCAGGCGCGCATGTGCCGCGGCCGTCGAAGCGGGGAGCAATGTGACCGCGGCGGACAGGTTGACCGTGATGTCACTGCCGATACGGTCCATCCGCGCCGCCGCGCTGCGCGCAGCATCGGGGTCGAACCGTCTGAACATGCAGGCAGCGTATGGGGTGAGAGCGAAGGTTGGAAGGGTCTCGGATCCCCGGTCCTCAGTCGACGGTCGGGTCCATGGGGCGGCGAGAACGCGACGTGTGCAGATGCCAGCCCAGGACTCAGAATCCTGTTCGACGGCCAGCTGCCAGTGCTTCGATGGAGTCCACCATTGCGAGCGTCCGGTGCATTTCCTCGGCGAACTCGGAACGCCTCGCTCCTGTCCCCGGATCGTCGACGTCGAGGAGATTCCTGTTCCGTGCGAGTTTCAACGCCGAGGCAAACAACACCTGCGATACCGATTCGTCTCCGTGGATGCGTCTCTGAAGCCGGTATTGCTTGCCGAGGGCGTGGCACTCGGAGAGGAACTTGCGATCGTTGATCTCGACATAGGGTGAGCGGGCGAGCAGTGCGTCGGCGACGACCCGGTACGCTTCGAGAATCGGGCGAAGCACCCAATAGGCGCTGAGCGGTCGAAGCTCACGGAGCAGTTCTCGTGCCTCGCCATCAAGCACGCGTTTCGGCCACCGATTGTCGTGGTGGAGCAACTCGTTCCAGATGTCCTGGCGGTAGGTGTCCTTGTCGGCGAAGAAGAACTCGAACTTCAGGAGGTCCCGGAGGCGCATCACCGATTCCCAGAACCGATCGGCACCATCCCCATCCGCTCGTGCAGCATCGAGGAGGGAGAGCTCGATGATCGCAGCATTGACGAAGAAGTGCATGACGGTGTTCGCGTAGTAGGAGGCCGTCAGGCGTTGTTCGGGTGCAATCACGTAGACGGGTTCGGGACCCGCATCGAACACGGTGACGATGTCATGGTCACGGAGACGCCCCAGGATCATGCGGAGTTGACCCTGGTTCTCCGGATCGACGCGTTCGGTGATCGGAAGGCCCTGCTCGGTGAGCACCGTCGCGAGTTCTCGCAGCACCTCCTGGATCTGATCGAGCGTGAACGCTGCGTCGCCGGCGGACAGCAGCACGATCGTCATGAGGGCTGTAGGCGTGAGGGGTGTCACCTCGTTGATCCTGCTGCACACCTCGAAAGCAAGTTTCTGAACGGTCAACGGTTGCACCGGCGCCCCCTGGCGTACGTGCGTGGATATTGCCACCGGATCGCCGAAACGGAGGTGGATGTTCCCGAATCGTTGACCGAACGCCCTGACGTTGCGGACAAGCCAGCCGAAACTCTCCCGCTCCTTCTTTTCTCCTCTCTGCTCAGCGGCGTAGGACCCGACGTCTTGAACGTGGTCATAGATGATCGACAGCGGAACGAGGTAGACATCCTCGCTCTTGCCTCGAGCGAAGGAGTCCGCGACATACGTCAGCATGCCGTATCGAGGCGGCAGCAGCTTGCCGGAACGAGAACGGCCGCCCTCGAGGTACCACTCGAGTGGAAAACGTCTGCCGAGCAGGTAGTCCAGGTAGCTCTGGAGAACGAGTTTGTACAGAGGATTGTCCTTGAATGTTCGGCGAATGAAGAACACGCCCGTCCGTCGGATGACCGGCCCGACGGGGAAGAAGTTCATGTTGATCCCGCCCGCGGTGTGGTTGGCGGGAGCATCGTTTTCCCAAAGGACGTACTGGAGCGAAAGGTGGTCGAGGTTGGACTTGTGTGAAGGGAGAAACACGAGGGGGTATCGCTGGCCCAGAGATAGGATGCCGGCGAGGTCCTCGGGCGAGTAGAGAATCGCCCGGTACCCGCGCCTGTAGAGCCAGCGAATGCCGTTGGCGACGAGGTCGATCAGGTAGGGGCTGTGGGAGGCGGCAATCTCGCGAAGGTAACGGGATGCACGCAGCAGTGTCGCGTCGAATGGCCTCTTCTCGAGTTCACTGATTGTCGCTACCTGGTGCCGGAATGACGGGTCGGCGAGGATGTCCTTGCGCACGAAACGCGGAACCTTGTAGCGGTTTCCACGAAGCCGGCGCTCTGCCCTGTCAAGTGCAAGGGAAGCCTGCCGATGAACGAACTCGACGAACGACGTCCCGTCGGAACTCGACTCCCACTTGGAACGCAACGCGGACGCGGTAGCGGGCCCTCCGACGACAACCCAGGCCCTATCAGGACTGAACCGGACAATCGCCAGCTGTCGAATTGGGTCGGGAACCCGCGGATCGACGAGACGAAACAGGTCTATGAACGAGACCGATCGACGGCCATTGTGGCGTGGAGCCAGCCACGCGACTCGTACCGGGATCAGTTCGGGATCCGACGCGAAGGCCTGCTCGAGCAATGGGCGGTCGGCGCATCGTTTGGTGGGTTTGCGCGACGGAGGAATGCACACCGATGTGGCGTCCGGATGGTTCCTTTGGATCCATGCCATCAGCAGGTGCCGCTCGACGAGGCTTGACGCGTCGATGAGAAACACGACAGGATGCGACTGGGTTTCCATCGGAAGCGAGTCTATATGGAAGGCCCGATACCTGGGTCGAGAGCTACTGTGACCACATGAGAGCGGTCATTCAGCGTGCGGGGCGCGCGAGCGTGTCTGTCGACGGCAGAGTGATCGGATCGATAGGACGGGGACTCGTCGTCCTGGTGTGTGTCGCCGAAGGCGACGACGATGACGACGCCGTTGCGCTCTCCGCGAAGATAGCCCACCTGCGCATCTTCAGGGACCACGAAGACCGAATGAACCTGTCGATACTCGACATCGGAGGCAGCGTGTTGGTGATCAGCCAGTTCACGCTCTGTGCCGACGTGCGGAAAGGAAACCGACCGTCCTTCAATCGTGCCGCTGCCCCAGAACGCGGCGCGCATCTGATCGAGGTGGTGACCTCCGAACTCGAGTCGTATGGGATCGGCACAGCGACCGGAGAGTTCGGAGCTCGGATGACCGTGTCGCTCGACAACGACGGCCCGGTCACCGTCGTACTCGATGTGGAGTCTGGCAGAGTCTTCTAGTGGTGTGTCGTCCAGTCAGTTTCTGACCCGACAGTCGTGTGTGCGACGGACCACTAGTCCAGCCAGGCCGCACGTCGAATGAGGTCTTCCAGAACCGCCGGGTGATCCGTCACGATGATCGGGATCTCTCTCACCCGATTGACCTCGAACCCAGGATTCGAGTACACGGTCCCATCCGAAAGCAGAAGCGTCGGGCTTCCCTCGACGGGCAACTCTCGTCCTGCCTCGATGTCATCATTCACCGCGTTGCGATATCTGCCGGTCACCAGCGCATCCTCGAGCGCGGACGCCTCCAGACCCTCGGTGTCGGCGATAGCGACCAATTCGGACAGGACACCGACGTTGCGCGAGTGCAGGAACATCGCTCGCCGGAGCGCAAGGTCGAAGTGCTCGCCCACGTCCTCGCCATAGCTGTAGCCCCACTTCTGGGCCTCCGAGGCGAGTACCGATGAGGTGGGAGGTTCGCCCTCATAGAGGGTGAACGCGCTCGGCTCGTGCTGGGCGAGGGCGACGATCTCTGCACGCACCCGCGTCGCGGGGCGTGCTCGGAAGGTGACGTCGAGGGGCCACGCGCGGAAATCGAACGACACGGAAGTCGCTCCAAGGTCGTCTCGCATCTTGCGGAGACGGATGCCAGTCACGTAGCTCCACGCGCAACACATGTCACTCCACACCGTGATCACTGCCATGGCACTCCTTTTGTATCCAACCTACCGGGTGGACGGCGCGTTGGCTGCACCATCACCCGAGCAGTGTTCCGAGGGTCTCCTGGAAGGTGTCCAGCAGACCGTGTGCGAGGGCGGCCGCCCCCGTCGTGCAACTCGTAACGTACACCCTCGCGTAGCCCACGATGACGCCGAAGCCTGCTGTCGTCGCCACCTGTGGCAGGGACAAGGCTACGGGGTAGTGCCACACTCCGAATCGAGTGCCGAAAGGAGCACGGCGGCGTGTCGGTTTCGAGTGATATCGAGGAGTGGGCGCAGGACGTATCCGCGGAACACCGTCTCTTCAACCGGTCCGACGACCAGCAGGAAGAAGACCGCGTCGAGGGCGAGCCCGATCGGAGTCTTGCCGGTGTTGTTCAGAACGTCCCGCCACGGGACGCCGAACAGAACCGGAATCACGGTGCAACCGACAATGAGCACACAACAAGAGCCCACATGCGACCGCCACCTGACGGCCGAGGCGCGTCCTCGACCAGCCGAGTGTTGCTGCCAGTGGGCTGTGTGTGGCACGGACTGCCGCAACCACGATCGTGATCATGGCCGCGTAGGCGGCCAACGATACTGCTCGACGACTCCCGACACCCCCGTGTGGAAGACGGCCTGGGCGCCTGCTGCGACTGAGCATTCGAGCATCAGCACGATCAGCAGGTCGATGGGCTTGGAGTGCGAGTTCACGACGTGGCACTGGTATCGAGGTAGGCCCTTCCTTGTTCGCAGAACGGCAGGAAGTCACACCATCTGCAGGTCGGCGACGGTGACGGTTCGTACCGGCCTTCCCTGATGGCTCCGATGAGCTCAACGAGATGGATCCGTGCTGCGTCGAGCCACGGGTCATCGGCCTGCTTGGTGCGGGTTTCGAGTCCGCCGCCGAGGTACGCGAATGAAACAGACAGATCGACATCGGGATTCACGTCTCTCGCGGCCAGCGCATATGCCTCCAGCTGCACTTCGACCGCCGGATTCTCGGATGGCCGTCCGCTCTTGAAATCGACGATCTCCCACGGCCCGCCTTCACGCCCATAGATTGCGTCGATTCGACCGGTAACCGTTGCGCCGGCCAAGGCGAGGTCGAACGGTGTCTCCACGCGGAGTGGCCGGTCCTCTGCAAACCGGGATGACTCGTAGACGGCAAAGGGATCAGGCCCGGCCGATGCCTCGCCGTCGGCGATGTCGTACTCCTCGGTCAGGGGGAGCACACCTCGGTTGTGCAACTCGATCCGTCTGTGTACTTCAACGCCTCTTCGCGCGGCAGAAGAAGAACGGCGTGGGAGGGGATCGACAGAGGTCCAGAAGTAGCGCCGTGGGCAGGTTGCGTACGTGACCAGATTGGAGACGGAAACACGAAGCGGAAGATCCTCTGGGTCTGCGTCCGGCTCACTTGGCAGTCCGTCGAGTACCAGCTGTAGTTGATGGCGCTCGTCCTCGAAATGGCGCACATCATGAGCGAGGTCTCGGAGCCATGCCGGATCGGCTTCCGCCCTGGGGAATGCTTCTTCCCATGTCCCGAACAGGGGATCGGGAGTTGACCCAGTCGGTGTCGAACGGAGTGAGACCGGCGGGTTGCCCGGACCGTCGGAGGCTGCCACGACCTCTGCGCCTTCGAGTGAAGCCAGCAACTCGAACAGGGGGCTCGGCCTTTTCGCCTGTCCAAGTGTGTACCAGTACGCCCCTGTGAGCACGAGGCGGCGTTTTGCTCTCGTCACTGCGACATACGCCGTACGCCACTCCTGGCCGTCGTGACGTGCCCGGAGGTCGCCTTGCTCATCGTCCAGGCGAAGCTCGCTCGGGAGTGACCTGGCGTACCGGTCGGGATCATCGAGCCCGCCGTACGGTGCCGAGGGGAATGTTCCCTTGCAGACGGCCGGCAGAAACACAACGGTCCACTCGAGCCCCTTGGATCGGTGCACGGTGAGTAGCGAGACGGCGTCCTCGCCGCTGAGAGTTGCCGTGTCCAGTTCTTCGGATGCCCGGTCCTCTTGGAGCAGTTCGAGGTAGTCGAGGAACGCGTCCAATGAGGGTCTTCCCTCGAGCGGACTCCACTCCTCGGCCAGGTCGAGGAAGCGGTAGAGATTCAGGCGGGTGGAGAGGCGCCGAGCACCTTCCATGGTCTCGGCTTCCGCCCATGCGCCGGTCGCATCGAGGATGCGCCTGGCGAGTTCGACCAGGGTGACACCTTGTGCGAGCGACAGCAGTGTCCTGTAGCGATCTCTGAATTCTGAGAGGCGTTTGGTCAGCTCGGCGTCCACGTCTGTCGGAGTGCTGTCGATGGCTTCCAGCATTGAGCGATCGCTCTGGAGCTTGGCCAGATCCCCCAATCCGAGCCGGTAGGAGGATCCCATCAGGATCCGTGCGAGCGCCGCGGTGTCATCCGGCCGGGCCAGCAGACGCATCCATGCGTGCACGTCTGTGACCTCAGGCACTTGGAGCAGACCTCCAAGGGCAGCGACCTCGACCGGAACATCGAGAGACTCGAGCGCTTCGCGAACGAGGGGGATGGAACTGTTCTTCCTGAACAGCAAGGCGATCTCGTTCCACGGGACACCCTCGTCGTCGTGCAGGTGTCGTACCTGATCGGCTATCCACCGTGCCTCCTCGGTGGCGGATTGGAACCAGCCCAGCTGGACGCTGCCGTCGCTCGCTCCCACACCCGGATCCAGGCGTTCGATCGATCCCGATGCCGCGATCTTGCGCTTCACGAGGTTCGCTGCATCGATGATGGTGCGATCGGATCTGCGATTCCGACCGAGCTCGAGGGTCGGTGCGGGACCGGTCTCCGTGCGGAAGTGCTGGGGGAACGAAGCGAAGTTCTCCAAAGATGCTCCACGCCACTCGTAGATCGTCTGGTCGGGGTCGCCGACAGCGGTCACCGGGAACCCATTGCCGAAGAGACACAACAGCAACTCGCGTTGTGCAGGATTCGTGTCTTGGTACTCGTCGAGGAGGACAAGACGGTACCGGGCCCGAATGCGAGCTGCGACGGTGTGATCGGAGACGATCTGATGGGCTATGCGAATCAGGTCGGAGTAGTCGACGACACCGAGTCGTGTCTTCAGTGCACCGTAGCCTTCGAGGACCTGTGCCATTTCGTGGCGTTCAACGGCCACATCGTCCTCGGCCGGCATGGCGGCGAGCTCGGTGGGCGACCGGAGGTGATCACCGAGACGTGACGAGAGCGTTGCGAGCTCATCGACGCGCCGGGCGGGCGCGGTCAGATCGAGAACGGAGGTCGGTGTCGAGGCGAGCGCCTCCCGAAGGAGCTGCCTCTGGAACCCGGGTCCGATGACGGCCACGTCCCGCGTGAGACCGATCATCGGACCGAACTCGGACAGGAGTTTGTGCGCGAACCCGTGGTACGTGGTCACTTCCACCTCTCTGCCCTGCTTCGCGAACTCCGGCAGATAGGTCCGCAACCGGTCCGCGAGTTCTGCTGCCGCCTTGTTGGTGAAGGTGATGCCGAGAGCCGACTCGGGTTCGATCTGGTCTCGCAGCACCAGTGAGGCAAGGCGCATCGCGATGGTGGTGGTCTTTCCAGTCCCCGCTCCTGCGGCAACCCGAAGTGGTGCGAGTGGGTGATCGATGATGCGCTGCTGCTCCGGAGTCGGAATCATCGGGCGAATGCCTCCTGACCCTCGGGCCACTCCGGGCACACGAGGCGAATGGAGCATCTGTCACACGCCTTGCTGGGCAGCGGCATCCACTCTTCGCTTCTCACGCCCACCGAGGCGAGACGCATGAGTTCACGAATCTCCCCCATTCGATTGATGTCGAGGCTTCGCACCGGGACCTTTTTCTGTTGCTTGTTGGCGGGAAACCACATCTCTCCACCGGCCACAACCTCGCCCAAGGTGTCCTCTGTAGCCATCGCGTAGAAGCCGAGCTGGATCGACGCCGCCGCGTCCCCGATGCTCGAGGGGGTAGCGCTCGTCTTGTAGTCGACGACGGTGAGCCCTGCGTCACGACGCTCGACCCGATCGACACGGCCGCGCCATTGGATGCCGTCGACCTCGAGTGTGAGGTCACGTTCGATCAGGACCGGATCTCCTGATCCGGGCCACTGGGTGTAGAGCCGTTCGAGGATGAACGCTGCCCTTCGCTTCCACGAGTCTGCCCAGGGAGCCCCCCCGAACTGCTCACTCTCCCAACGCGTGGATAGGTACGCGAGGGCTTCGTCCAGAGTGGCGTGCCGGTCACCACGTTCCATGGCAGCGCGTTCGACGCGCTCGAGGACCTCGTGGATCACCAAGCCGAGCAGTGCGTAGGTGGACGGGTCACCACCCACGTGCAAGAGGCGTTCGAACGCGAACCGACGTGGACACGTCAGGTACGCCTCCGCACGTGATGGAGACATGATCAGACGCTCACCCACCAGACCTGTGTCCGGTCCGCGTGGCGCGGTTCCGGCGAACCGGCGCCACGGGCGCATCCCCCACGTCGATCCGTCGATCAGCAGAGACATGGCTGCGGCCCTCCTGGCACTGGCCTCGGCCGGATCACCCGCGATGGCTCGTAACCATGCCTCGCCCTCCAATGGTGTCACCGGAGTGTTGTCGGCGGTTGGGCGACCGAGCGCCTCCTCGACCGTGTCGGCGCCGGCAACCGAAGCGATGAAACGGCTCGGCATCCCTCGGCCCTCGTCGAAGCCGCGGGACGTGCAGGTCCACACGACTCTTCGCCGGGCCCTGCTCATCGCCGTGTAGGCGAGGCGCATCTCCTCTTGGAGCCGAAAGCGCAGGTAGCCTGGGGTGTCTTCGGGAAGTGACGCGTTCAGGTGACGGGAACCCAGCAGCGACTCCCGTGGTCGCAGATCCGGGAACGTCCCTTCGACGGCATCGGCTATGAAAACGAAGTCGAACTGGAGTCCCTTGGACTGGTGGAGGGTGGTGAGCGTGAGTCTGTCCTCGTTCGGGGAGCGGTACGAGAGCAGGGGAGTTGCTTCGAAGTCCTCCTCGGTTGCCATCCGGCGGTAGCCGTCGAGTGACATCGCCGGATCCCGGTCGGCGAGCCTGCCCAGCACCTGTGCAAGCGAGGTGAGGGCGGCTCGTTCCCCCATCCTGCCGGGTTCTTTGGCAACCGGAATCATCTGAGGAAGCTCTGTCCAGACCTCCCAGAGCCCATCGATTGCCGGGACCTCGGTCGCCCACGCCGGGTCTTCGATGAGTCTCGCAAGTGGCCGGCCGTCCGGAACGCCTGTGCGAATCACATCGGCCCACGGAAGGCTGATGTGGTGCTGCTCCAGCTCACGCATTCTTCCAAGCGAAAGCTCGAACAGCCGTCCCAGCAGAATGCGCCGAACTGCGGCGTCTCGGGCCTTGCCGGTAGATGTGGCCGCGAGGGCACAGTCGAAGAGGGTTCTCACGGCGGGGTGGTCGACCAGTCTTGAATCCGGTTGATCGTGTGGGATCCCTCTGCGCTCGAGCGCTCGAGACAACTCGGGGAGGAAGCGGCGTTTCGACCTGACGAACACGGCGATTGCCGCGTACGGGTAGCTCTGCTCGAGATGGAGTCTGTGAATCTCCCGGGCAATCCACTCAGCCTCTTCGCTCTGCTGGGTGAAGCGGTACGTCTCGACGCTGCCGGTTCCCGGCGCCGGCTCGACCGGACCGCCGGCACCGGGAAGGGACCCCCCTGCAACCACCCGTTCCGCGGCAGCAAGGATGTGGGATGGAACCCTGAACGAAGTGGTCAGTACGAGACGTTGAGCGGTGCGGGAGAACCTCTCGACGTTGTTCAGGTCGGTTCCGCGGAAGCTGTAGATCGATTGGTAGGGGTCTGCGGCGACGGTGATATTGCCCGTCGACAGGCGATCGAGAAGACCAGCTTGTGCAGCGGTGGTGTCTTGATACTCGTCCACGAGAACGTACCGGTAGGGAACGATCGTCGCGTCGTTGTCGATCATGCGAATGGCCTCGACGAGCAACGTTCCGTAGTCGATCCTGCCCTCATGGGCAAGGAAGTCCCTGTAGCGCTCTAGGAGTCCGGGCATCGCACGCCAGTCCGATCTCTCTGACCGTCGGAGCTCGTCGGGTTCGATGAGCTGCTCGCTGCACCGAAGGAGGAAGTCGGTCACCTCCGTGGCGAAGGCATCGGTTGCCAACAACGGTCGGAATGACACCGGCCACTCATTCGGGTCTTCGCGCAGGAGAAGACGATGAACCAACGCGACCTGCTCCGGACCGGTCAGTAGGGCTGGTACGACGGTGGTGGCTTCGAGTATGCGGGCGGCGAGCGCGTGGAACGTCATCGCAGGAATCGAGATGCCGGTGCGACGCAGCCTTTCGCGGAGCCGGCTTCTGAGGTCGGCGACACCCCGTCTCGAGAATGACAGGAGCAGCAGATCGTCGGGCGGCAGGCCCTTGTCGATGAGTGATACGGCGCGCCGTACGAGAAACTCGGTCTTGCCTGTTCCGGGTCCACCGACCACCAACTGGCGGCCGTCTTCGGCGTCGACCGCAGTGGTCCATTCGGATGGGTTGATCCGTCGCTCGGTCACGTCAACAGCGTAGAGGCAGGGTGGGACATCACCAGTCGAAGGTCGGCTGTTGGAATCTCGTCGATCCATCCGAAAGGATGTGAACGACGCGTGCCCCTTGCTGTTCGAGCGCGGGAGCGAGAATGGTGGATCGGTGGCAGTGTGCCGGGTCGGTTTCGGCACAGAGCAGGACTACAGGCGCTTCCTTCGTGAGTGTGAGGACGGTGTGGATCGACGCCAGAAACGCAGCGGGTTCGGGTGCCTCATCGCGACCACCGAGCGTGTCGCCCATCCATCGGTACCCGAATCCCGCAGACGTTGTGAGATGCTCGAGCGTCTCGCGCCGGAAGTCAGGCGCATGTCGCGAGTAGGGCCGTGTGCGTACGTCGATCACGGTCGCGATGTTGAAGCGATCGAGGAAACCGGAGAGTGTGGAGAAGCTCCCGGCCCCGTGGCCGATCGTGTACACGACGGGAGGTTCATTCGGCGTCATAGGACGAGAGTAGATTGTGATGCCGGAGGTGGCTGATGGAAAGCATTTCGAAGGGCGAGTGGAAATCACAGATGTACGACGAGGCGGTCGCACAGTTCGATCGCGTCGCCGAACTCATGAACCTCGATCACAACGTATGGGAGCGACTTCGGTACCCGCAGCGTTCACTGATCGTGACATTCCCGTACCGACGAGACAAGTACTCAGATGTGGAGACGCTGTTCGGATACCGGGTACAGCACGTGCTCTCGATGGGCCCGACCAAGGGCGGTATTCGTTACGCAACCGACGTCAACCTCGGCGAGGTCGCGGCCCTCGCGATGCTGATGACCTGGAAGACGTCGATCGTCGGTCTGCCGTTCGGTGGTGCCAAGGGCGGGGTGCGAGTGGACCCCCACGCCCTGAGCTTGCCGGAACTCCAACGAGTCACGAGACGTTTCACGGCCGAGATCATCAACTTCATCGGGCCCAACAAGGACATTCCGGCTCCCGACATGGGCACGAACGAGCAGACGATGGCGTGGATCATGGATACCTACAGTCAGCAGGTCGGCCACTCCGAACCGGCCGTGGTCACCGGCAAGCCACCCTCGTTGGGCGGGTCGGTAGCACGTCGCGAGGCAACAGGACGCGGTTTGGTCAGTCTCATCCCGAGTGCAGCCGTACACATCGGCCTACCAATCTCTGGCGCTCGGGTTGTCGTCCAGGGGTTCGGCAATGTGGGCCGGTATGCGGCGGTCGCGGCGGCTGAGATCGGATGCTCGGTTGTGGCCGTTTCCGACGTCCACGGTGCCATCTACGACCCGAAGGGTCTCGAGATCGGCAAGGTGGTTCGGTGGGTGGACGAGCACGGGCTCCTCGACGACTACCCAGACGCCGAACACCTGAGCAATGAGGAGCTTCTCGAACTGCCGTGTGACATCCTGATTCCCGCCGCCATCGCCGGGGTCATTCACAAGGACAACGCGGAGAAGATCAAGGCGAGAATCGTCGCCGAAGGGGCGAACGGGCCAACGACGATGGAGGCAGATCAGATTCTCGACGACAAAGGCGTCTTCCTGATTCCTGATGTCCTCGCCAACTCGGGCGGTGTGACCGTCTCGTACTTCGAGTGGGTGCAGGACCTCCAGAACTACTTCTGGTCCGAGAACGAGACCGTCGCCCGCCTCAGAGAGATCATGAACAAGGCGTTTGACGAGGTGCTCTCGATCAGTATCAGGGAGGAGGTTGACATGCGCACGGCCGCCTTGATCAAGGGGATTCGGAGAGTGGCGGAGGCCAAGCTGGTTCGGGGCGTGTACCCGTAGTGCCCTGACCGCCAACCTCCGG
>CAZBXV010000034.1:0-22889 GCA_964496205.1 uncultured Acidimicrobiia bacterium | reverse complement strand
CATGAAGCTCCACTTCCTGGGCGCCGCCGGCACCGTGACAGGGTCGAAGTATCTCATCGAGGACGCCGACACTCGTGTCCTCGTCGACTGTGGCCTCTTTCAGGGGTACAAGAACCTTCGGAAGCGCAATTGGGCGCCCTTCCCTGTCGATCCATCGTCGATCGACGCCGTTGTCGTCACCCACGCTCATCTTGACCACACCGGCTACCTGCCACTCCTCGTCAAGAAGGGCTTTTCCGGACCAATCTATGCGACGGCACCAACCAAGGCGCTTGCCGGCATCCTGCTTCCCGACAGCGGCCGCATTCAGGAAGAGGACGCCGAGTACGCCAACAAGAAGGGCTTCTCGAAGCACTCTCCGGCCATGCCGCTCTACACCGAGGCCGATGCCGTTGCATCGCTGAAGCAATTCGAGGCAGTTGACCTTCACACCGATACCCGCGCCGCAGGCAGCGTCAGCTTCCGATATCTTCGCGCCGGCCACATCCTTGGAGCCGCGATCGTCCGTATGCAGCTCTCCAGAGGGTCCTCGCTGTCGTTCTCGGGTGATCTCGGTCGCTCCGACGATCCGGTGATGCCCCGACCCGAAGGAGCGCTCGAGACCGACTACCTCGTCTGTGAGTCGACCTACGGCAACCGGCCCCACGACCCCGAAGACGTGCGGACCAGGCTCAAGGAGATCATCACGACCACGGCCGATCGGGAAGGAATCGTCCTCATTCCAGCCTTCGCCGTTGGACGATCCCAGACCGTTCTCGCGATCATCCACTCACTCATGGAGAAGGGGGAGATCCCAAACCTCCCGGTGTATCTGAACAGCCCCATGGCGGTCTCGACCACCGACCTGTACCTGCGCTTCCCACACGACCATCTCCTCGGTCCTGAGGAGATGCGGGAGATCGAGCGGGACATCCATCTCGTCAGGTCCGTCGAGGAGTCAAAGGAGCTCAACTATCTCAAAGGGCCGGGCGTCATCGTCTCGGCCTCCGGCATGCTCACCGGCGGACGTGTGCTCCATCATCTTGCGGCGATGGCCCCGAACCCGAACAACACGCTCGTACTCGTCGGGTACCAGGCCGGTGGTACTCGCGGACGCCGCATCCTCGACGGTGAGACGAAGGTGAAGGTCCATGGCCAGTGGGTGCCGATCAACTGCCAGGTCGAGGACATCGGCGGCCTGTCCGCGCACGCCGACGCCGACGAGATCGTCCGGTGGCTCGCCACGTTCGAGCACGCGCCTCTGACAACCTTCCTCACCCATGGCGAACCTGATTCCTCGGAGGCCCTCAGGGTCCGCATCGAGCACGATCTTGGGTGGAACGTCGAGACCCCGGTACTTGGCGAGGTCGCACATCTCGACTGACCGCTATCCGATCCAGAACGCTCCGTAACCGACGACCCGGGATCGATCTCCCTGTGTGTCTCCGGAGTTGCGCAGGTCCAGCAGCTTCACCGCCAGACTCCTGCGGTCAGCCACGAGCAGGGCCCCTTGGATACCTCTGCGCCCACAGGCGCTCTCACCGTCGAGTGCATCCCACTCACGATGGAGAATCGCGGTCGTCGTCTGCGCGTCCCGTACCACCGCCCTCTCATATGTCAGGTAGTGAGAGAGGTCCGAGCTGATCACCACCAACGTCGAACCATCCTCGAGGTACCGGTCGATGGCCTCGGCGACTTCGGTCGGTGATGCGTCGCCAACCACCAGAGGTGTCAGTTCGAACCGCCCGAGAATGGTTTGGAGAAAAGGAAGGTGTACTTCGATCGAATGCTCGCGTGCGTGAGCCTGCTCATTGCCGGCGAACGGACCATCGACCACCGGTATGTCGCCCAACGGGGTGCGAAATGCATCGACTCCCGAGGCCCCGATTCCCACCAACGCCACGAAGTGGGACGGCCCTACGACCACGACTCTCTCAACCAGGCCGGAATCGACGGTTGCGTACGCACTGGCGGCGATGGGACCCGAGTAGATGTACCCGGCGTGGGGAACGACCAGCATCCGTGGATGGGCCACCTTGGGCGCGGCAACCTGACCAAGCAGCGACTCCACCATCTCGCGAAGCCGGTCAGGATCCGCCGGATAGAAGGATCCGGCCACCGCCGGGAAACGCACCTTCATGCTTCGAGCGTACTCTCGGACCCCCACACGAGCCGATCCATGTACCCCCACGACACCCGATGGTGTACGGACGGACCCCATGCGTGGAGTGCCGCCTGGTGAGTTGGACTCGGATATCCCTTGTTGCGGGCCAAGTCGTACCACGGCAGCCCACCGGAGAGTGCTCGCATCAGCCGATCACGTGTGACTTTGGCGAGGATCGACGCTGCAGCTATCGACACCGACACCCTGTCCCCGTGCACAACCGGGATCGCGGTTCCGTCCGCGACGAAGTCCCACCCCCCATCGACCAGGACCACATCGGGTCGCTGCGAAAGCCCGCCCAGCGCTCGGCGCGCAGCCACACGTTGGGCCTCGGACATGCCCAACGCGTCACACTCCTCCGGGCTCACATGACCCGCAGACCAGTCGACGCACCACTCGGCAATCCTCGAGAACATCAACTCACGTTGGGCCTCTGAGAGCAACTTGGAATCACGAATCCGATAGAGCCGACGGTCAGGTGGGATGATGGCCACCGCAACCGTGAGCGGACCCGCCCAGGCGCCGCGTCCCACCTCGTCGACGCCGGCCACCAACGTCGCTCCGGCGTCCCAGTGCCTGCGTTCCAGCTTCAGCGTCGGAGCCGGACCCCGCATCAGTTGAGTGTCGGATCCGGCGGGAAGTCCGCGAACAGAGCGACGTCGGAAGGCTGCCGTCGGAGGACCGCCGACCAGTCCAGTTCGAAGTTCGATTCGTCACCCGGTTCCCTATCGATGACAAACCAACCGGCATCGTCGATCTCGTCGTCGAGCTGTCCGGGGCCCCATCCGGCATATCCTGCGAATACCCGAACCCACTCGAGGCCCGGCAGATCCCCCGGATCCAGATGAAGATCGACCAGGCCGATACCGGGAACGATGGGTGTCCACATGTCATCTGACACATCGCCGGCTCCCACGGCAATCGCAGCCTCCGGCTCTACCGGACCACCGTACCCGATCAGTGCTGGATCCTTCGCCTTGTTCTCCCACGCTGGCAGGAACGCACCGACCGGCGTACTCGACGGGCGGTTGAGGACTACACCCAGCGCACCATCGTCATCGTGGCGGCAGATCAGAATCACGGTCCGAATGAAGTTCGGATCCACGATCGTCGGCGTTGCCACGAGGAGGCTCCCGTTGGCTATCACGGCGACCATGTTTGCACGTTCGCGCAGACATGCTTGGCAGATCAACCGCCGGCACGAGAGGGGCGCTTCGGGCGAACACAGACCTGTGTCCTCCACTAGGTTGAATGTATGAACGTGCGGCGTGCCCGTAGGACGGACCTCCCCCACATCGCCCACATGGCAGCGGTCGGCTGGCGCACTTCCTTCACGGACATTCTCGACTCCGACACCATCGAACACTGGCTGGAAACCGCCTACTCACTCCCGAGTCTCGAGCAACGCCTGCAAGACCACCCGATCTTCATCGTTCTCATCGACGGGCTCATCGTCGCATTCGCCGACGTGTACGTGCAGCACAACATCATCGTCATCTCCGCTCTCTGTACCCATCCGGAGTATCGTCGGCAGGGGGCCGCATCCGCCCTCATCGAGAAGGCTCGGACCCTTGCCCCGGACCTGCCCTTGACCGCTGACCTGCTGGTCGGAAACGCAGGGGCAGAGCGGTTCGCGACGAGCCTCGGGTTCCATCCTGAGGAGACACTCGAAGCGCACCTCTACGGGAAACCCTTCCTCGAACGACGCTGGCGGATCGAGCCCGTGCGCATCTCGTGAACACACTCCCGAAGGTCCTCCTC
This sequence comes from uncultured Acidimicrobiia bacterium, assembly GCA_964496205.1. Taxonomy (GTDB): domain Bacteria; phylum Actinomycetota; class Acidimicrobiia; order Spongiisociales; family UBA4744; genus CAYLHS01. The sequence goes on along the minus strand of CAZBXV010000034.1, from coordinate 18,985 downwards.
CACGATCACCTCGACGGGGGTCTCCGGGTCGAGACCGTCCTCGACTTGGCCGATGCCATCGGCTACGACTCCCTCCCCTCGACTGCTCCTAGAGCCCTTGCCGACTGGTTCGACCAGACGCGGTCCGGGTCGCTTTCCGCCTATCTGGAATCGTTCGCTCACACAATCGGTGTCATGCAGACCGCGGATGCTCTCTACCGGGTCGCGTACGAGGCAGTCCTCGATGCATCCGCCGACGGAGTCGTGTATGGCGAGTTCAGATTCGCCCCCTTGAACCACACCCAGCTTGGGTTGGCCCCGGATCAGGTGGTCGACGCAGTACGAGCCGGCCTCTCCGACGGCTCCAGCGAGACGGGTCTGGTCACCGGACTCATTCTCGATGCGATGCGTCAACGCACCGAATCTGCACAGGTTGCACGCCTTGCCGTTGCGTTCGCCCACCGCGGCGTCGTCGGGTTCGATCTCGCAGGACCGGAACAAGGCTTCCCAGCGGACCTCCATGCGGCGGCGTGTCACATCGCGAGAGAGGGCAATCTGGGGCTCACCATCCACGCAGGCGAGGTGGACGGTCCCGACAGCATGTGGGTCGCCCTTCAGCGTTGCGGAGCCCATCGCATCGGCCACGGTGTACACATCCTGGATGACTGTGTCGTGGAATCAGGGGACATCACCAGGCTCGGCCCGATTGCACGCTACGTACGGGACTTCTCGGTGCCACTCGAGATCTGTGCGACATCCAACCTGCACACCGGGAACTGGACACCCGATACCCATCCCGTGGGAGCTCTGTACCGTGCCGGTTTCACGATCACGCTGAACACCGACAATCGGCTCATGAGCCGGACAACACTCTCGGACGAGTTTCGGCTCGTGGCAGAGCATCAGGGATTCGGCCGAGACGATCTCAAACAGGTCACCGTGAATGCCATGATGGCGGCATTCGCTCCGCTGCCGGTCAAGCACGAAATCATCGAGAACCGGATCCTCCCGGGCTACCGCTGAGCGTCGATCCAATCAGCGATGTCGCCAAGCACCTTCTCATGCTCGGGTTCGTTGTGACACTCGTGCAACAACCCTTCGTAGAGAATCCGGGTGGCGTGGGGCTCCAGCATTGCACTCGCCCTCGGTGGCACGACCGGGTCCTCCGCTCCCTGGATCGTCAGCATCGGAATCCCAATCCGATCCAGATGGTCGAGGGTCTCTGTGCGTGCTCTCAATGCCTGGTATCCGAGTCCAACCGTTGTCTTCTTCAACACGAGCGGATCGGCATCGTACGCAGCAGCGATTCCGGCATCGTGAGTCAGCTGCTCGCCTCTGATACCCGCGGCGATCGAGAGCTTGGGAAGGGTCGGACCCAGAATCTTCGAGAGCGTGTGAAGAAGCGGGGCCAGATCGTCGTCCAGCGCCGGAGCGGAAGCCACAACGAGATCGGGCTGGGGGCGGTCCGTGGTCGCGTAGGACGTCACGATCAGACCCCCGAGGGAATGGCCGTAGAGCACCCGCCGGTCACCTGGAAGGTCACGGAGCATGTCCTCGACATCGTCCAGGTAGTCGGACCACCGCCGTACATAGGCTCGGTGGCCGCCTGAATGCCCGTGCCCCCTCAGATCGAAGCCGGTGACATCGAACCCTCGGCCATTCAGGAATGTCCCAACGTGTTCGTAACGATCGATGTATTCCCCGAGGCCATGAACGATGAGGATGGCCGTGGTGGCCCCCTCTTCGGGCCACCGGCGTATCGCCAGCGTTGTGCCATCTCTTGCGGTACGTATCTCCATTGTTTACTCCATGAACCAGCTCACGTTGAGGTGCCGGGCGGCGAGCGCATCGTCCGGACGCCGAATCGGGGTCTTCTCAGGCGCCGCCTCCACAGAGTCGGCGTCCTCGTAGCAGGCCTCACCGATCTCGTTGAGTGCTTCGGCCAGCGCCTCCATCGTTTCGCGTGATTGTGTCTCCGTCGGCTCGACCATCAGCGCCTCGGGAACGATCAACGGGAAGTACATCGTCGGGGCATGGAACCCCTTGTCGAGCAACGCCTTCACGATGTCCATCGCGTGGACGCCCGTGTCAGACTTGATGCGTTCGGCGGATGTGACGAACTCGTGCATACAGGGTGCCGGATACGGGAACTCGTAGCGATTCGAGAGCAAGGCGGCGAGATAGCGCGCATTCAACACCGACCGTTCGGCGACTCTCCGAAGCCCCAACGTGCCAAGGGCCCTCATGTAGGTGACTGCCCGCACCACCACACCGAAGTTCCCGTGTCGCCCGTGCACTCGGCCGATCGAATGCACCGGCATCTCCCATGTCAGCGCTCCCGTCTCGTCGCGGATCGGGAGTGGTCCGGGGAGGAACGGTGCCAGCTCGCGTGTGACAGCTACCGGCCCTGAGCCTGGGCCACCACCTCCGTGAGGGGTGGCGAAGGTCTTGTGCAGATTCGAGTGAACAATGTCGAATCCCATGTCTCCTGGCCTCGCGACACCGAGAATCGCGTTCAGGTTCGCGCCGTCGTAGTAGAGCAACCCCCCGACCTCATGCACCGCGTCAGCTATCTCGAGGATGTCCTCTTCGAACAGCCCCAGCGTGTTGGGATTGGTCAGCATCAGACCGGCAACTTCCTCGTCCAGGATCTCTCGAAGCGCATCGATGTCTACCAGCCCCCGCCCGCTGGAAGGAACCTCGGTGACCGTGTAGCCGGCGAGTGCCGCCGACGCCGGGTTGGTTCCATGGGCGGAGTCGGGTACCAGCATCACGCTACGGGGGTTGCCACGGGCGGTGTGATAGGCCCTGGTAATCATCATCCCCGTCAGTTCGCCGGCTGCTCCTGCTGCGGGTTGGAAGGTGGCCCGATACATGCCTGTCAGTTCGCACAGGATCCGTTCGGCGTCCACGAGCACTTCCAGTGCTCCCTGTACCGTCTCGGGTGGAGCATCGGGATGGAGTCCCCCGAAGAGATCGACCGCCCAGTCGGCGATCTTGGGGTTGTATTTCATGGTGCACGAGCCGAGTGGGTATGCGCCGAGGTCGACTGCGAAGTTACGTTGCGCAAGACGGGTGAAATGCATCACGAGGTCGTGTTCCGAGACCTCGGCGAGTTCCACTGGCGTCTTTCTCGCCTCACTGAACTCCAAGTCGCACTCTGGTACGTCCAGTGGCGGCAGTGACCATGCCCGTCGACCTGGTGCAGACAGGTCGGCCAGCGTCGGCTCCGTGCGGCCGCCCAAGAGCGGTGCCGATGAAGCGAGTCCTCCTGGTTCATGCATTCGCTATCACCTCCTTCAGCGCTTCCACGTAGGCGTCGAGTTGCTCCCTCGTCCGGCGTTCGGTGACGGCGACAAGGAGTCCCCCCGGGAGTTCCGGGTAGTCCTTGGAGAGCGCTATCCCCGCGAGGAAGCCTCGTTCAGCCATTCTCTGGATCGCGTCTTCTGGCTCGATCGGGAGCATCACGGCGAACTCACGGAGGAACTCCGCGTCGTTCGCGAGGCGTATCCCCGGAATCTCCTCGAGGCGACGTGCAAGATAGTGTGCCTTCTGGCCGGATTGGACTCCCGCTTCGCGAAGGCCGTCGGGTCCCAGCCATCCGAGCTGAATCGCTGCTGCGACCGCATTCAACGCCTGATTGGAGCAGATGTTCGATGAAGCCTTTGATCTCCGAATGTCCTGTTCTCTTGCTCGCAGTGTCATCACATAGGCCGTGTCGCCCTGTGTGTCGACGGTTCTCCCGATAATGCGCCCGGGCAGGCGGCGTACGTGATCCTTCTTCATCGAGAAGAGTCCGAGACCGGGGCCCCCATACGTCATAGGACTCCCGAGCGACTGTCCCTCCCCTACTGCGATATCGACGCCGGCCGACCCGGGACTCCGCAGGAGGCCGAGTGTCATCGGGTCGTAGATTACGACCGACAGGGCGCCTGTCTCTTCGGTGAGCTGCACGCCGGATGCGTAGTCCTCGACCGCTCCCAGGAAGTTGGGCTGGCCCCACACCACTGCCGCCGGAGGACCCGCCGCATCACGATCCCATGCAGTTCTTCCCCCGACCATCGGATGTTCGACGACGTCGAGGCCGCGCACATCGGCAAACGTGTCGATTGCCTCGCGGATGCGGGGACTGACGCCCCTGGACACCCATACAACGCTGCGACGGGTCGCGAGCACGCCGACGTTGACCGCTTCGGCCGCGGCCGTCGCTCCGTCATACATGGAGGCGTTCGTAATGTCCATCTCCGTGATCGCACAGACCATTGACTGGTACTCGTAGAGCGTCTGCAGCATGCCCTGAGACACCTCGGCCTGATACGGCGTGTACGCGGTCACAAATTCGGGTTGTGCGGTCAGGGCCCGTACTGTCGGCGACAGGTAGTGGTCGTAATAGCCGCCTCCGGCGAAGCAGACCAGGTCGCGATTTGCGCCGGCCCATGATTCGAGGAGCGTCTGAATCTCGGGTTCAGAAAGCCCCTTCCCCACCTCGGGAGACCGGTCGACGAGCACCTCCATGGGAAGGTGAGCGAACAGCTCGTCGATATGGGCCAGCCCCAGCCGGCTCAACATGATGTCGACGTCTTCACTGGTGTGTGGTGTGAAGTCCACCGGTCATCTCCTCCCGATGAATGGTAGGCGTGAGCGTGTGGCCGGCTGCCAGTGGCCTCTGATTTCGATCTCGATCGCTGCGTCTGTGGGAGCAGGCGGTGACAGATAGCCCAGCCCGATGCCGTGGCCGAGGACCGGGCTGTAGTTCCCGCTGGCAACCGTGCCGGTGGAGGAACCCGCTCGCATGGTGTACCCGTGGCGTGCGATCTGGCGGCCCTCCATCTCAAAGGCAACTTGCCGTTTCGGAACGCCGTTCTCCTTCTGGTAGACGAGGGCATCCTTGCCAACGAACTCATGGTCCCACGCGATGACCCAGCGCAGCCCTGCTTCGAGGGGTGTGGTCTCCGGATCGAGATCCTGCCCCCACAAGGGGTATCCCATCTCGAGGCGCAGTGTGTCACGGGATCCGAGTCCGCACGCAGTAGCCCCAGCTGCCATGAGTGCTCGGAACATGTCGACTCCGATCGCAGCGGGGCACGCAATCTCCCCTCCGGTTTCGCCCGTGTATCCGGTACCGGCGATCTGGACCCCTGTCCCTTGAAACTCCGCCGTTGTCAGTCCGAAGTGTTCAGGGACGACCCCGAATACCGTCTCGAACACCCCGGGCGATTCCGGACCTTGAAGGGCGACGAGTGCCGTCGACTCTCTGATCGACTCGATACGCACCCGGTCATCCGCAGCTTCTCTGAAACGGGATCTGATTGCGTCATCGTTCGCACCGTTCGGAATGACCCAGTAGCGCTCGTCGCCCCAGCGCCACACGATGATGTCGTCGAGGACACCTCCCCGTTCGTTGAGCGACATCGTGTACTGAGCCCTACTTGGTTCGATGTCTTCGATGTCGTTACAGAGCAGGGTCCTCAGCAACGCTGTGCTCCCGGGCCCCTCCACAAGGAAGCGTCCAAGGTGGGAGACGTCGAAGACGCCGGAGCTTTCTCGGACCGCCTGATGCTCAGCAAGGACCCCCTCGTACTGAACCGGCATTTCCCACCCGGCGAAGTCCACGAACTTCGCCCCGAGTCGCGAATGCTCGTCGTACAGCGGTGAACGTGGCATACAACTCCTTCGGGAACCTGCATCGAAGCTTAGACGTGACGGACGAGACCCAATTCCGCCCGCGCGAGCGGCTCAACCGGTCGAAACGTCCTCGGCTACGGCCACGTCGGGCGGCCCGGGAATGCGCGTGGGAGTTGTCGCTCCGTCGAGCTGGTCGGGCTCCTCGAGCCCGTACTTCACAAGCAGATGGAGGTAGTCGCGCTGGTAGAAGATCTTGCAGGTGACATCCGGGTAGAGCTCTCGCAACCGTCGGACCTTTCGGTTCTTTCGAGTCACCAGACGCTGGTTCATTGTGGTGATTTCGATGAACACGTCCTCGTCCGGCAGATAGAAGTCCGGGGCGAAGAAACCCGTGGGTTCACCGTCGTCATCCCACGAGATCGGGAACGCCCTGGGCTCGTACTCCCACTCGATGTCGTAGAAGTCGAGCAGCCGAGCGAACTGCCGTTCGCTGTTGTGGGCAAAGGCGACGCGTTCGGCCGGTCCGCCCTCGAACGTGGCGTCCCCGCTCAGACTCCGGCCTCTTTCAACGCGGGTACTTCAGCGCCCCAAAGCGCGTGGATTTCGCCTTCGAGCTCTTCTTGGACGGGCCCGACGGCGATTCCGAACACACCCTGCCCCCTCTGGAACACGTCGACGACTTCTTGCGAGGAATGCGCAGCGTAGATGGTCTGGCCATCCGAGAGAAGCGTCACATCGCCGAGGGGCCGGTCCGATTGCAGCTGTTCGCGGAGGATCTCGATCGCCTGACGAATCTTCTTCAGGCTCATGCCTGCGTCCAACAGCCGCTTGACGACCTTGAGTTGTACGACATCGCCGAACGAGTAGAGCCTCTGGGATCCGGATCCCCGTGCCGCCTTGAGCGACGGCTTCAGAAGGCCGGTACGTGCCCAATAGTCGAGCTGTCGGTAGGTGATACCGACGAGATCACAGACGTGTGGTGCTCGAAATCCCTGTTCAGCCACGATCCCTCGCTTGTCAGCTTACACGGTCGTAATTTGCAAGTTACCCATGGCAAGGTCGAGTTGTCAACAATCCCTGTGGATAACTCTCACCCGGTACAGACCGCCACCAGCCGTTCGAGCTGATCGGGAAGGCCCACCCCCACCAGTGTGTCCCCCGTGCGCAGCACCGCCGACGGCCCCGGATTGAACGACAACTCGCCTGTTTCACCGTTCTCGATTGCCAGAACCATCGCGCCTGACCGTTGCCTGAGTTCGGCCTCTCGAAGAGTGAGACGCTCGACCTCACACCCCATCTCGATCGGTACGCGTTGCACCCTGTACTCGATCGGCCCTCGCCGGGCAACGAGGTCGATGAAGTCGGTCAGTTCGGGCTGGAGGACGAGGGAGGCCAAGCGTCGTGCGCCGACGGTCTGGGGCGACACGGCCTGGTGTGCACCGGCGAGGAGCAGCTTGTGCTCGGCTTCCAGGTCCGATGCGCGCGCGACCACGCGTACGTCCTTGTGCAACGCTCTCGAGGAGAGCACGATGACGAGATTGTCGGAGTCGGAGTTGACCGCCGCCACGAGCGCTCCCGCCCGCTCGATCCCAGCCGCCTCGAGCGTCTGGTCGTGAGTCGCATCACCTTCGATGACAAGGGCACCGGCAGACCGGGCTGCCTCTGCCGTTGCCGGATCGCGCTCTACGATCACACACGGTACATCCCTTTCGACATGGATCTCCCACACTCCGCGTCCTACGCGTCCCCACCCGCAGATGATCGTGTGTTCGGTCAGGTGGCGAATGGTGCGTTCCACGTTTCCTCTCCTCCGCTCGTACACGTTCGCGACCGCAACCTCGAGGAAGGCCGCAGCTGTGAAGAACAACGTTCCCACGCCTGCAATGATCAACGTCATCGTCAGAACCTTGCCGGCGTTCGAAAGCTCGAATACCTCCCTGAACCCGACTGTCGAGATGGTGATGACCACCATGTACAGCGACTCGAGAAGAGAGGCATGCTCGATCACCATGTATCCCGCCGTGCCAAGCACGAGCACCATCGCCAGAATCGCTGCTCCAATGCGGACCCTGGCCGAACCGGTCATCCCGCCGGACGCTCCGGAGGAGGGACGAAGTCTTCGGGACTCACCTCGTCGAGGAACTCCCGGAACTTCTCGATTTCGGACTCTTCCTCGGCGTCCTTGATCTCCACCCCCGCCTCTTCGAGCACTTCGGGGGCAGCAAACAACGGCGCTCCCGCACGAACGGCGAATGCGATCGCGTCCGATGGGCGGGCGGATACGTGGATCTCTTCGCCGTCTCGATCAAGCACGAGGTCGGCATAAAACACCGCTTCACGAAGCTCCGTGACGACGACCCGCGAAACACTGCCACCGAGCGACTCTGCGACGACCTTCATCAGATCGTGTGTCATGGGCCTCATTGGAACGAGGCCCTCCACGGCGTACGCGATCGCCGTGGCTTCCACGGCGCCGATCCAGATAGGCAGGAAACGAGTGCCCGCAGCTTCACGCAGGAGCACTACAGGTTGGTTCGTGGGCAGCTGGAGCCGCACACCAACCAACTCGACCGGCACATTGCTCGTCACGCCAGTCAGGTTATCAGAAGGCGTGTTCCATCAGCATGCCTGGGTTCGCCTGGAAGGCAGCGAGGTCCAAGACGGCCCAGATGGAACGCAGGTTGCGGTACTTCCCCTCCCAATCGAGGCCGTACCCCAACAGAAACTCGTCGCCAACCTCGAAACCCCGGTACTCGATCGGAACCTCGACGATCCGACGCGGGACCTTGTCGAGCAAGGCAACGGTGCGAAGGCTCCTGAGATCGCGTGTGCTCAGCAGCCGCAGCAGGAAGGTCAGGGACAACCCCGTATCCACGATGTCCTCGACCACGATCACATCTCGATCTTCGAGCGAAATCTCCGTGTCCATCGCGATTCGCGCTCTGCCACCTTCTCCGAACCGGTTCAGGGAGAGGAAGTCGATTTCGCACTCACCACTGATCGAGCGCGCGAGGTCTGCAAGGAAAGGCAGCGAGCCGGCGAGGACGCCCACCAGTACGGGCACCCGGCCCTCGTAGTCGGCGCTGATCTGCGACCCGAGGTCCCGCACGCGGTCGAAGATGGTCTCAGCATCGAGGACTTCTATCAGGTCACTCATCGGCCCCACAACCATGACCAGTAGGTGCTGATCCAGCCGAGTGCGTCGTGAAGCGTTGGCAGGTGCTCCGCATCCTCCCCTGTGAGTTCCGAAGTCCCCACGGCAACCCCTCCGATTCGGGCGACGGCCACGGGCGTGTTCCCTTCGAACTCGGTTTCAACGGTCACCGGATCCTCCAGGGAACTGAACGCCTCGACGCCGGACTCTGCGGTCATGGGGTCGCTCGTGTCGGACACTCGCCGTTGCGCGTAGGTTGCGCCGCTCATGATCACGTCGATGACCCCGAACTTCGAGAACCCGTAATCGAGAAGAGCTGCAGCATCCGCGAAGCTGTCGGTCGAGCCCATCACGACTGCGTACAGCGTTCTGCCGTCGCGTTCCGCGGCAGCGACCAGCACGTGGCCGGCCGCGTTCGTGTATCCAGTCTTCACGCCGATGGCGCCGTCGTATGTCGACAGCAGCTGGTTGGTCGTAGAGATGACGCGGATGGTCCCGTCTGGAGCGTTCGGAAGCCGGACCGTCTGGGTTCTCACGAGTTGTGCAAACAGCGGATTCTGCATGGCGACCAGAGCCATTGTCAGAAGGTCTCGGGCGGTCGTGTAGTGACCCAGCTCATCCAACCCGTGGGGGTTCTCGAAGTGCGTGTTCTCCAGTCCCAGCGCCACAGCCTTCGCATTCATCATGTCGACGAAGGCTTCGACGCTTCCGGCGACACCCTCCGCAACGGCCATGGCAGCATCGTTGCCCGAACGCACGAGCATCGCTGTGAGCAGTTGCTGCATGGTGAGCACCTCACCCTCGACCAATCCGGCCTCCGCCTCACCGATGTCCGCCGCTCGCTTGCTGACAGTGACCGGGAAGTTGAGGCTGGGCAGGTCGAGCGCGACCAGCGCGGTCATGATCTTCGTGGTGGACGCCATCGCGCGCCGTTCATCGGCGTCGTGCTGCGCGAGCACCTTGTCGAACGTCTCGTCGTACAAGATCCATGAGGCTGCGGTGACGTCCGGCGGTGCTCCGGCAAACGCCCCGAATACGGGCAGAGGCGGGGCCGAGGAAACCGCTGCGACTGCCGGCACTGCTCCGCTGATGAGCAGCAGCGTCGCGACGACGACAATGAGTGGACGCATCCGAACGGACAGATTCGACACCGGCTACTCCGCCATCAACCGTCGCAGGTCCTCTGACAGGGCCGCGCTTCGCATGCGCTCGATGGCGTCTGCACATCCGGCCAGCATTTCCGCGGCCCGCTGGCGTGCCTCCGGGCTGCGAGCTCGTAGCAACGGAGCCGTGAGGGCAGTCAGCAATTCCGCATCCCGCTCTGTCGAGATTCGCAGCGATCGCAGATGTCTTGCCTCGAGCCCGTAGGCCAAGAGCCTCTGGGCCTGTGCCGCGACCGCCACCTCCTCAGCCGAGAAGCGGTCCGGCTGGTCCGGTTCGGGCCGAACGATCTTGTTGTCGACGAGCTCCCCTACCTGCCTCGACGAGAGCCCCGTCACACGACGAAGCTCATCGCGGTCGATATCCCTTCCCGGGCGCTGGAAGAGTTGCTCGGGTGGAGGGCCCGACGGTGGCGGCACCGGAAGCTCTTCTCCCCTCTCCCACATCGTTAGCTTCGATTTGATGACCTTGAGGGGCAGGAAGTGGTCCCGTTGCTGCTGAAGGATGTACCGCAGGCGAGCGATGTCCTCGTCGCTGAAGGAGCGGTACCCGGATGCGCTACGGCCCGGATTGATCAGACCCTTGCCTTCCAGGAATCTGACCTTTGAGACGGTCAAGTCGGGGAACTCATCCTTCAGCGTTGTGATCAGCTCGCCGATCGACAGGCCCTCACTCATGACCCTTCCCAACGCTGAGGTGGAACTTGCCGACGATGACCTCGTCGCCGGCAGAAAGGCGGACCCGGTCGGCCCGGGTTCCATTCACATAGGTTCCGTTGGTGGAGCCGGAGTCCTCTACCGTCAGACCGTCCCGATCGACCATGACCCGGCAGTGATGCCTGGAGACGGTGACGTCGTCGAGGAAGATGTCCGAATCGGGGTGGCGGCCTACAGTCGTCGTCCCTTCCTGAAGCACCCACCCCATCCCTGCCCGCGGGCCGCGCTTGACCACGAGGACGTACTCTCCCCCGATACCTGATATCTCCTGGGGAAAGTCGGCCATTTCTGGTACGAACGTGATCGTCGGCTCATGCTCGATGACCACTCCGCATGCGGGGCAGGTCGTTGCATCGTTGGGTATCTCGGCGCGGCAGGTGGGACAGTGCATCAGTCGTATCGTAGCGGGACGGTCCGAACTCTCACCCACTCACCCCGCAGTCATCGTCTGATACGCTTCGGCGTCCATCATCCCGTCATACTCCGAGCCGTCGGTCTGTGCCAATACCGCGATCCAACCCCCTCCATATGGATCTGCGTTGACCAATTCCGGATGGTCGCCGAGGTTCTCGTTCACCTCATCCACGGTGCCCCCGAGAGGAGCGAACACGTCGGAGACCGACTTGGTCGATTCGACCTCGCACATCGAGTCCCCCTTGGCGAACGTGGCCCCTACCTCGGGCAGTTCCACGTAGACGATGTCTCCCAGCGCATCCTGAGCGAAGTCGCTGATCCCGATACGGACTCGTCCATCTGCCTCCCTGAGCGCCCATTCGTGATCTTCCGAGTACCGCCTGTCCGGTGCAACCTGCATGAATGCGCCTCCTGATGTGGTCAAGCCGAGCTTACCCTGCCCGAAGGTCACGAGCGTACAGCCCGGTCACCCACCAGTAGAGCACCAACCCGATCACGCCGAACACCCATGCGAGCACCAGAAAGAAGGTGGACCAGAAGGTTCCCTGAGCGACATAGAACGCAGGTATGGCCCCGTAGAGGATGAACGTTGCGAGCTTCCCTAGCCAGCGGACCTCGATCTTCCCGCCCTTCCCGGCGACGATCAGGGTTCCGATGCCCACCACGAGTTCTCTCACAGCGATCAGCACGCCAAGCACGAGAGGAATGACCCCGACGATCGTGCCCCCGATGACCGCGGTCGCGATCGCCAGACGATCGGCAAGTGGGTCCAGCAACTTCCCGAGTTCTGACACCTGATTGAGCCTCCGGGCGAGGTACCCATCCATCCAGTCGGTCCAACCGATCAGCAGCAGAAGCCAACCTGCGGCTGCATACTCCTGTCGGGCGAACGCGAGCCACGCGAAGAAGCCGACGCCGATCAGTCGAATCGTCGAGATGAGATTCGGGATCGTGAAGATCAGTGGCTCTGCTCCACGACGTAGCACGACACCCAGTGCCCCGGCTCCATCTCGACGAGCTTCGGGTGATCGTTGGTTCGGCATTGATCCGTTGCCCACGGGCAGCGGTCGAGGAACCGGCACACAGGCTTCGGGTCGATCGCCTTGGTGATGCCGCCCTGGATTTCTACCGCGGGGCGTTGATAGCTGGGGTCGGGCACCGGCACGGCCGACAGCAACGCTCTCGTGTACGGATGGAGCGGGTTTCCGAGCAGGTCCTCCGTCAGCGCCATTTCGACGATCTTGCCGAGGTACATCACGGCGATGCGGTCGCACATGTATCTCGCGACGGCCAGGTCGTGCGTGATGTACAGGTAGGAGACACCCAGCTCGCGCGCCAACGACAGCATGATGTCCATGATTGAAATCCGGATGCTCACGTCCAGCATGGATGTCGGCTCGTCCGCGACCACGAACAGAGGGTTGATCACGAGGGCGCGAGCGATGGCGACGCGCTGCCGCTGCCCTCCAGAGAGCTCATGTGGGTAGCGGAACAGGAAATTGGCCGCCGGGGTGAGACCCACCATCTCCAATAGTTCGGCGACCCGTTCCTCTCTGTCGAGAAGACGACCGATGCCTTGGACTTGGAGCGGTTCGGCGATCGTGTCGAAGATCGTCCGCCGTGGGTTCATCGATTCGTACGGGTCCTGGAAGATCATCTGCACTCTGCGCCGGAAGCGCTTCATGCCGTCCTTCTCGATGGAGGCAACGTCGAGCATCTGATCGCCGTCCTGAAGTCCGATGGTTCCTCCGGTCGGCTTCTCCAACCGGGCGAGGATTCGGCCGGTCGTCGTCTTGCCCGAACCAGACTCCCCTACCAGCCCCAGACTCTCGCCGGATGCGATCTCGAAGCTCACATCGTCGACGGCATGGATGAACTGGGTGGCACGTCGGAAGATTCCCCGCCCGACCGGGAACAGCTTCTGGAGGTTCTCGACCTTGACGAGAGGGGCGTTGTTGGTGCGCTCCGTCGTCATGCTTCCAGCCTCCCTAGTTCGGGCACTTCCTCGGAGTGCCAGCACGCGACCTTGTGCCCTGGAGAGATCTCGTTGAACGGCGGTTCCTCTTTCGCGCAGACCTCCGTCGCCCATGGACAGCGAGGATGGAAGCGGCACCCTGAGGGGGGTTTCAGCAGGTCGGGCGGCTCTCCCTCGAGTGGGGCGAGTTTGCGCCGGGGACCCTTCACGCTCGGTGTCGAGGCAAGCAACAGGTAGGTGTATGGGTGCTTGGGGTGCGGAAACACCTCGTCTGTGCTTCCGAGTTCAACCAGCTTGCCGGCGTACATGACGCCGATCCGATCGCTGACTTCGGCGATGACGGCAACATCGTGAGAGATGTAGATGATCGCCATGCCGAGCGATTCCTGAATGTGCTTGAGCTCCTTGAGAATCTGATCCTGGACGATCACATCCAGTGCGGTGGTCGGCTCGTCGGCGATGATGATCTTCGGATCACAGGACAGCGCCATGGCGATGATCGCTCGTTGGCGCATGCCCCCCGAGAACTCGTGCGGGTACCGGTCCATCATCTCGGGAGCGAGTCCCACCAGCTCGAACAGCTCGGCGATCCGCTTGCGGCCCTCCAATTCCTGCATATCCGGGAAGTGGAGCTCCATCGCCTCCCAGATCTGGTCACCAACCTTGTAGACAGGGTTCCACGCGTTCATCGCACCCTGGAAGACCATCGAGATGTCGCTCCAGCGATGCTTGCGCATATCTTCGTCGCTGAGATACGCGACGTCGGTTCCGACGAGGTTGATGTTCCCATCGATGATGTGTGCGTTGTCGGCGAGCAGCCTGATGAGGCTCATTGCGACCGATGTCTTGCCACAGCCCGACTCACCTACCAGCCCGAGCGCTTCCCCATGGGCGAGGCTGAAGCTCACGTCGTCCACTGCGCGAACGTCCCCGGCTTTCACCTTGTAGTGCATGGTCAGGTTGCGAACCTCCAGAACCGCTTCCGTCGATGACGACCGTTGATCGAGACTCATGGGACTAGTGCTCCGTCCAGTGGCGTTGGTGATGTGCAGGGCGAATCAGGAATGCCGATGGCAAGGACGCAGCGAGCGGTGTCATCTGGCCCGTCCTAGCAAAGGTTGCTGGTCGGTGCACTAGCGTCTCCTCAGTCGTGGATTGATGATCTCGTCCATGGCCCGGCCGACCAGGAAGAACGATCCTGCGAGAAGGCTCACCGACAGCCCCGCAGGGAAGAGCAACCACCAGTAGGTTGCGCTGGAGAGCATGTACCCCTGGGAGTTCGCCGTGTAGATCATGATGCCCCAGCTCATCGGGATGTTCAGCAATCCGAGGAAGGACAAGGTTGCCTCACTGGCGATCGCGTCCGTTACCGAGAACATCATGTACAAGAAACTGAGGGGCAGCACATTGGGGATCACGTGCCGGAAGATGAGGTGCATCCTGCCACCTCCGGCAACACGGGCAGCGTCGATGTACGGCTTCACGGTCACGGAGAGCGCCTGGGATTTCAGCACGATCGCCGCGCCACCGAATCCGGAGAGTACGCCGATCAATAACGCGAGGTCGAGAAGGTCGAAGTCGATCAATGCCGACAGCACGATCAGGATCGGCAAGAAGGGTATGAGGATGATCAGGTCGGCGAGACGCATGAAGAGGGTGTCAACGATCCCACCAAAGAATGCCGACACCGATCCCACCATCGTGGCGATTCCGACCGTCACCAACGCAGCGACGATTCCGAGCACGAACGCGGCCCGACTCGAGTACATGAGCTGCGACAGCACGTCACGCCCTAGAGGGTCCGTGCCGAGGAGGTGCTTCTTCGATGGGGGTGCGGGCTGCCGAGGGATGTCAACCGTGTCGCCCACCTTGATGATCGGGTCCAGAAGGCTTGCTTCGAACAGCGAGATCTGTGTCGCTCCGTCGGTGACCTCGCCGTCCGGGACCACCGTGAGGGTCGAGATCGGAGCATCATGACCGATGACCGGATCATAGATCTTCGGCGGCCACACGGTCTTGATCAGGATCGGCTGTGCAACTGCCATGATCCCGAACAGCACGATGATCGTCAGTCCGATCAGCCCCACGGGACTCGACGTGAACGACGACCAGCCCTGGCCCATTCGTCTGCGGAGCAGCCGGAGCCGCGTTCTCCAGATTGCCTCTTCTGTGATGGCGGCGCCTGTGACCTGCTGAGTCATCTCAGTCCCCCACTCGGATTCGCGGATCGAGGTACATGTAGAGGATGTCGACCACCAGGTGGGCAGTCAATGCAAGGACGGCGATGAAGGTGAACGCTCCGATCACGAGCGGGATGTCCTCTGTCAATGCAGCCCGCAGAAGTGTCTGTCCCATCCCCGGCCATGAGAACACGGTCTCTGTGACGACACCACCACCGATCAGGAAGGCCAGGGCGATGACGAGAGACGTGGTAACCGGCAGGAGCGCGTTGCGGGCAGCGTGACGATCTCTGATGGTCTTTGTGGAGAGTCCCTTTGCACGCGCCGTCAGGATGTAGTCCTCCCGAAGCGTCTCGAGCATCGACGTTCTCGTCAGGAGCATCGTTCCGCCGAAGCCGATCAGTGCAAGTGTCACCGTTGGGAGGATCAGGTGATCGGCGATATCGAGCGCGTAGGGCAGCATCACCCTCCAGGCGGTCTCCCACCAAATGACCATGATGCCGAGCAGCAGGATGCGGCCGCCCCAACGTATGCGGCTACCGGCGACACGATCATGCATGCGGCGGGTCGTGAGCTCGAGGATCAGCAGCGCGAAGCCGAAGACGACGATGGTGGTCAGCATCCGAGCGAAGACCGAGTTCGCGTCGAAGTCGCCCTCCTTGTGCAGCCACTTCTCCACCGTCAAGAACTTGCCTCCGGGAACCAGCTTCAGGTCGAACGACCAAAACCTGATCATGAGGAGGGCGAACCACGGGTAGAAGACAGTCTGAAAGAACACCCCGACGACTGTTATGAGGTTTTCACCACGTTTCCCTCGTCTCCAGGCGAGGATCTTCCCCGACTTGAACCCCATCAGGAACGACAGCATCGTCGCGAACATGAAAAGCGTCACGGTTCGAGGAACGCGCTCTTTGAGAATCGAAGAGACGTCACGTGGATACTCCGAGAACGAGACGCCCAGGTTGCCCGTAACGAAGTTCTTCATGTACCGGACGTACTGGTCCCACGCCGAACCCGTAAGCCCGAGGCGCTCTGCGTACTGCTGGCGTACCTCTGGAGGAATCTGTGGATTCGAGAGAAACTGGTCGCTGATGTCACCGGGCTGCGCGAGGAGCAGAAAGAACGTTGCTGTGAGGAAAACGTAGAACACCAGCACGCTCTGTATCAGGCGTTTCCCGATGTACTTCAGCAACTCCCTCGACCTCCTTGCCGCCCCTTCTGTGGCTGTAGGACCTTAGCAGCCCCGCGTAGAGGGGAGGGCCCCACGGCCCTCCCCTCTCGCATCACTCGCTGAAAAGATCAGCTACTTGCCAACTGCACGTCTGCCGGGAGACCATTCAGGTTCGCCAAACCATCCAACACGTTGGTGAATGGGAAGACGAGCACCGAGTTGTAGGCCTCGAGAATCGGCGTCGTGAACAGGATTTCGTACGGCAGGTTCTCGACCAGGTTCGCGTCCATCGCCTTCACGGCTTCCTGAGCCGTCGGGATGTCGGTCGCGGCCAGGAACTCCTTCGCCAGGGCGTCGAACTCCGGGTTGTTGTAGCCGGGGGTGTTGAAACCGCCGTTAGCCGAGTCCTGCCAGGAAGCGAAGAACGATTCCTGGAAGTCCGGCAGGGCCGGGTTGCCCAAGCTCCAACCGAGGATGTACATGTCCCAGTCCTTCGCGGCGTCGCCGGTCGCGAAGACCTTGTCGACGATCACGTTGAATCCGGTGGCATTCGCCTCGACGGGGATACCCATCCATCCGGCCCACTGGGCGATCCAGACGGCGGTCGTCGAACGCAACGGGTCATAGCCGGGTCCGGGAGCCAACAGCTCCAGAGTCGGAACCGGGTCGCCATTCGGGTCCTTCAGACCGGTACCGGTACCGGCGAGCAGGTTGCCTGCGGTGTCCTCGTCCCACTGGGGCTCGACGTCCCACGTGAATCCGTCGTCCTTCAGGTACTGGATCGCCTGATTGAAGCGGTCCTGGTCGCTGAGGCCGTAGCAGATCTTCGGAACGTCAGGGTTCGCCCAGGCAGTGTTGCCCTCGGGAACCGTGCTGTACGCCGGGATGATCGCTCCACCGAGCAGCGTCTGGAGGAACTCCTTGTTCGTCAAGCATGCGATCGCCTGACGGAAGCCCTTGAAGCTCATCGGTGCCTTGCGCATGTTGAACGCCAGGTAGCGCCAACCGTTCGAGGCATTGGAGATGAGGCTCAGCTCGGGCGAGTTGAGGACCTCGTTCTTGAGACCGGTGCTGAGGCCGATCGGGTTGAGCATGAAGTCGATGTCTCCGCTCTTGAGCGCCAGGATGGCGGCGTTCTGGTCGGAGTAGATCGAGTAGATGGCGTCACTGGCGTACGGGCCATCGGTGTATTCGAGGGTGACATCGCCACCGCCCGAGCCGAAGTACGTCTCATCGAAGCCCTGGGCAGAGTTGCTCTGCTCGAAGGAGCCATCGCTGTAGAACTTGTACGTCGTGCCGTTGTAGTACGAATCGGGGTTCGCAACGTTCTGCGCGTAGGCGCCCGGCTCGTGCGAGTCATAAATGAACGGACCCGCCGAAGGCTCACCTGCACCAGACGCTGCGTACAACGTGGTGGACGGGTCGTCCGAGGCCTTCGCCTGGTCGACAGCCGTCTGCCAGAAGTGCTGCGGCATGATCGGCATGAGGCCGACACCCATTTGCCACACGGCGAGACCAGGATCGGACGAGAACGTGATCTGGACGGTCTGATCGTCGACCGCCGTCACGGACTTGATTCCGTCCTGATACTCGTCGACATCCGTCGTTGCCGGATCGTCAGGCGAGTACAGGGTCAAGGAGCCGGCCCAGTTACCACCGAGGTGGAAATCCGGACCTGCAGTGTTGAACGTGAACGCAACGTCGTTTGCCGTCACCGGCGTGCCATCCGACCACATGTAGTCGGAGCGCAGCGGCACGGTCACGACCCAGTCGTCACCCTGCTGCGTGGCGGCCGAGGGCAGATCGGTGGCCAGCGCAGGCACGAGCTGCCACGTCGGCGCGGCCAACGTGAACAGCGACGTGTGCTGGTTGCCAAGCACGTACGCGTTCCAAACGGACGACTCCGGGTCCATGTAGGCCCAGAAGTTGTCCGTGGTTATGTCTTCGAAAATACCGAGCTTGTACGTAAACCCGGTCGTTGTGCCACCAGCGGCCGTGGTCGTCGTCGACTCGGACGTTCCAGCCGTCGTTGTCGTCTCAGACGTTCCTGCCGTGGTGGTGGTGGTGGACTCCGTCGCGGGAGCGCATGCGGCCACGATGAGCGCAAGCACCATCGCGACGGCAAACCACACCCAGAGTCTCCGTGAGTTTCTCACAGTACAACCCTCCGTAGGTCTTCCCATTCCTTCATGTTCACCGAAGGGGCCACTGAAGTGGTCCTTGGGAACTGCACAGAGGTTAGCCCCCGCGACGTTCCACGCCAACAGCTTGCGCCCACCATCTGGCAGTTGCGTGGCGTTGCAGCCCCGCGATATGAGGGTCAGTGTCGATAGATGAGGGGGTGCTGTTCGATGAGCAGCCTCCTGGGCCTGATCATCTCATGTGCGAGCTGAGCAAACCCCGCGCTGGGGTCGTCTACGGACACGCGGCGCCATGCCGGCGAACTGGCCGCAGCGACCATGAACGTTGTCGGCCATGGAGGAAACACGCTGGGCACTGTGCCCCCGATCGAACCGCCCAAAGCGAGGTCCTCTGCCGCGGCAGGGGTCCTCTTCGTCGGGCTGGCCGGATTTGAACCGGCGACCTCTTGACCCCCAGTCAAGCGCGCTA
>CAZBXV010000033.1:3207-23168 GCA_964496205.1 uncultured Acidimicrobiia bacterium | reverse complement strand
GGGCGCCGATGGCAAGGACGCAGGACGAAGCACGCGTTGATGGAGTGCACTAGCCCTTTTCGATCGCCTCGACGAGTTCGACGTCCTTGCTCGTCACCCCTCCGGCGGAGTGGGTCGTCAGATTCAGAGTGACGGTGTTCCACTTGATCTCGATGTCGGGGTGGTGGAAGATCTTCTCTGCATGCAGCGCCACGCGAGCGACGAATGCAAACGCTTCGACGAAGTCCTTGAACTCATAGGTGCGAACGAGCATCTCATTCTCGATGGCCCATTCGGGATGGTTGGCGAGAAACTCGGAACGTTCGGATTCGGTCAGCACACTCATGCAGATGACTCTACGAGGGCAGTGTGCCTGACAGAGTTCTACCGACCTGGCTGCTCACACCGGTGGGCGGTGATCCCGATGAACTCAGGCCGCGGCCGGCAGGATCGTGATGATGTCACCGATCGCAACAGACTCCGTGCCGGTGGTGTGGCGAAGCAAGATCGCCCATCTTCCGAACGGAACCTCGACACCCAGAAACTCGCCAACAACAACCCCGTTGTCGGCTGTGTCTGCTCGATAGGTTGCGCCTCGATGAAGCCGGCTGAGCAGTGTGCGATCAGGATTGAGATGTTGAAGACCCATCGAGTCCTCCTTGGAATTGAGGTTGGTCAAGGGCGGCTGCGTCGCGGTCTTGCGACGCGCACTTTCAAGCTTCGACCGCCCAGTGTGGAACCGTTCAATGCCCGCACTGCTTCTCGTGCAGCGGGCACCGGCATGTCGACGAACCCGAAACCCCTCGAACGGCCGGTTCGACGGTCGCTGATCACGGTCGACTCGCTCACTTCGCCGAAACGGCCGAACAGCACGCGCATGTCCGCTGCTGTCGCGCGCCATGGCAGATTCGCCACATAGAGACTCGTCTGCTCGGGTTCAGGTCCTGCCGCGGACGCCTCGGAAACCGCGCCCTGGGAATCGGGAGCCCCTATCGGAACCTCGAGTCCGAGTTCGCGTTGCATCCGTCGGACCGCTGCCTGCTGTGCACCGGTCACCATCGTGATCACCGTGCCTCCGGCCCCGGCTCTCGCAGTGCGCCCCGACCGGTGAACGTAGTCTTTTGCGTCCGCGGGTGGATCGAAGTGGATCACGGATGCGACGCCATCAACGTGAATACCCCGCGCCGCGACATCTGTCGCGACGAGCCCTTGCACACGTCCCGACGCGAACTCCCGAAGCGCTCTGTTCCGTTGGGCCTGAGATCGGCCGCCATGGAGAGCGACTGTCTTCACTCCATGTCCGGCGAGCTGTTTCACAAGGCGATCTGTTCCGCGACGAGTGCGAGCAAAGATGATCGACCGCCCTTCATCGCCTACCAGATCGGCAACGTGCTGAACGCGATCGGGGTGCTTGACGAGCCAGAAGAGATGTTCGGCGTCGAGATCGATCCTCCCCGTCTCTCCCACCTCGCGAACTACCGGGCTTCGCTGGTAGTCGTGGCTGAGTACGGCAACGTCTCCGTCGAGGGTTGCAGAAAACAGCATTGTCTGCCGCCGCTCGGGCGTCCTGTCGAGGATCCTGCGTACCGCGGGAAGGAATCCCATGTCGGCCATCCGGTCCGCCTCGTCGATGACTGCAACAGCGACCTGTCCGAGATCGACGGTGCCTTGAGCAACGAGATCTTCGAGGCGGCCAGGCGTCGCAACGAGCACATCGACACCCTTGCGGAGCGCTTCTCGCTGCGGTTGGTACCCGACGCCACCGTAGATGGCGAATGCGTGCCTCTGCACAGCGTCGGCCAAGGGGGCCAGCTCACGTTTGATCTGTTCGGCCAGCTCACGGGTCGGTGCAAGGATCAGGCCCGTCGGGCGGTGGCGGGACGCCTTGGGAACGGTGGCGAGCAGTGGAAGACCGAACGCAAGCGTCTTGCCGGAGCCGGTTGGCGCACGACCTGACACGTCCCGTCCTTCGAGCGCGTCGGGGATCGTGGCGGCCTGAATCGGGAACGTGTCGACGATACCGCCCCTCGTGAGGGTATCCACGAGTCGCGCGGGCAGGCCGAGCTGAGTGAAGCGTGTTGGCATGGGGAAGGCTTTCTGGTTGGGAATCTGCCGATCTCTCCCTCGACGATCGAGGGTCGGCCGAAGAGGCGTTCCAACCGGTGAGAAACTCTGCCGTGTGATCGCCGGGGAAGCGACTATGCGCTGGCCTCCACCCGGTGCGGCCCGAGAATCCTACCACGGCACCACTCCCACACGATCTGCGCGCGGAGTTCAGAGCCTCGGGCCGGCCTTTGCTACTGCTTCACCAACCGTGTCGGCATACGCCTCGAAGTTCTTCGCGAACATTCCGGCGAGTTTTCGTGCCTCCCGGTCGAAGGCATCCTTGTCACTCCACGTATTGCGAGGGATCAACAACGCCGACGGCACCCCGGGAACCGACGTCGGCACCTCGAACCCGAAGATCGGGTCTTCAACGTACTCGACGTCGTCGAGGTTGCCCTCGAGTGCGGCGTTGAGCATCGCCCTCGTATGAGGAATGCGCATCCTGGTGCCAACGCCGTAGGGACCTCCAGTCCACCCCGTCGAGATCATCCACAATCGGCATCCAAGCTCATCGATCTTGTCGGCCAGGACCGCGGCGTAGTCCGCGGGTGGCAGTGGGAGGAACGGAGCACCGAAGCATGGCGAGAATGTCGCCGAAGGTTCGGTTACACCACGTTCGGTTCCCGCGAGTTTCGCCGTGTAGCCACTGATGAAGTAGTACATCGCCTGTTCTTTGGTGAGCCGCACGATGGGCGGCAGTATTCCGAACGCGTCCGCCGACAGAAACACAACGTTCTCCGGGTGCGGCCCTGTCATTGTCGGTTCGGCGTTCGGAAGGTGGGCGAGCGGATATGAGACACGCGTGTTCTGGGTGTTGGACGCATCATCCCATTCCGGGCGCCGGGTTTCCGGACTCACCACCACGTTCTCGAGGATCGACTCGAATTGGTTCGCAGCCCGATAGATGAGCGGTTCGTCTGTACGCGACAGGTTGATCGTCTTGGCGTACGAGCCACCCTCGATGTTGAACACACCGTCGGAGCCCCATCCGATTTCGTCGTCTCCGACCATCAGGCGCGCTGGGTCACTCGACAGGGTTGTCTTTCCCGTACCCGACAAGCCGAAGATGACCGCCGAGTCTCCGCGTTCTCTCCCAACGCTCGCAGACGCGTGCATCGGTAGGACGCCCCTCTTCGGAAGCAAGTAGTTCATCACGGAGAACACGGACTTCTTCATCTCGCCCGCGTAGGTCGTGCCGCCGATCAACAGGATCTTCTGGTCGAAGCTGATGCAGATGAACACCTCGCTGCGCGTGCCATCCCGCGCCGGTTCGGCCTTGAAGTGAGGCGCGTGGACAATCGTGAAGTCGGGAACGAACGGATCGATCTCGTCCGAGATGTCGAATCGACGCGGAAGGATGAATGCGTTGCGGGTGAACAGCGAGTGCCACGGGCTCTCCGTGATGCTGCGTACCGACAGACGGTTCTTCGGATCTGCGCCTGCGTACATGTCCTGCACATAGAGATCTCGTTCACCCAGGTACTCGCAAACCTTCCGGTAGAGCGCATCGAACACCTCGGGCTCCATCGGGTGGTTGACGTCACCCCACCAGATGTCTTGCTCGGTGTTCTCTTCTCGAACGACGAACTTGTCCTTGGGGCTCCGGCCCGTATAGGGGACGGTCTTGACGACCAACCCGCCCCGATGGGCAAGTGATCCCTCGCCTCGGCGCAAGGTGTGCTCGTACAGCTCGGGCGTTTTCAGGCTCCAGTAGACCTTCTTGGTGGCGTCGATTCCATGGGAAGCAAGTGATCTCATGGCTTCAAGAGTACGCGAACTCCCGAGCAAGACGCCCGGCCCTCGATTCTCAGGAACTCCTTAGGTTCGCTTCACACTCAGCTCATGAGCGGGTCGGATACTGACAACATCAAATCTCATCCTCCCTTCCCTCCCAGAAGCGCCCCGACAAAGGGGCGCTTCCTCTTTGGCGGATCGTGGGCTTCCAAACATGAAGCCAGGAGGTAGACGCTGACCGCCGCATCGTGAACGCAGTGCGACAGATCGGGCAGCCCGAGGCCAGTCTGCTCGGCTTCCTGCAACCGGGTGCCGGCTCCGCTCGCTCACCCTCGTTCCCAATGGCGTGGTCCCTGAACACTGGCAGCCACCGGCTGAACAGCTGAGCAGAAGGAGTTCCTACGCCGTATCACACTCGTGATGGCTCAGCGCAACAACCTCAGGGGGGCCTGCCTGCGATCGACTCGTTCAACCTCAACAAGGCCATCTACGGCATCCCCGACGACGACGACATCCGCCAACGCGACGAGCACGTCGACATGATGGAAGCCGGCGAGCTCATCACCAAACCCATCCGAAACCCGTCCCTTGGGGAGCGCATGAAGGTTCGAGCTGATCAACGCGCTCTCCACAAGCCGGGAGTGTTGTCTCTCGACAAACCGACCATCGGCCTCGACGTTTCTGATATGCCTGACTCTTCCTTACGTTCGTCACGACCGGGTGTAGGTCGTCCCAAAAGAGGGAGGGTTCAATGGACGACCAGACTGGAGCACATCGGGAGTCAGGAGCGGACCTGTTGCTCAGAATCGGAGCGGTGATCATCGTCGCCGACTGGCTCTTGTTCGCGATCATCCTCGACGAGTACTTCTTCTTCTGGGGGACGCTGCTTGTCGCTGCATACGCGCTGTTCGCCACCTGGGTGCGATCCAACCGACCTGGCGCATCGTGGCCGATCCCGTTCGGATGGACCATGAAGCTGCTCGGATACTCGGCGGGCTTCCTCGGAGTCCTTGACCTCTTGGACGATCTTCGATTCGACGTCCTCAACGGTGCTGCCACCATCATCGGGGCCCTCATCTTCTACGTAGGGGCGTTCCTCATGTTCTGGGGAGCGAGGCAGGTCGACGAGACAACGAGCTAGCACCCCGACCGCCAAGGTCGCCGGACAGGGCCTGGTGTACCGTCCACTAGGCGATCCTGGAACTTGCACAACATGCAAGTTTGCGTAGACTGCAAAGTCGCATGTCAGATCTGCGCTCGAAGAAGAAGCTCGCCACCTACCACGCACTGGCCGCCGCCGCCCGTACCCTCGCCGCAGAACGCGGCCCGGACGCCGTCACCGTGGAAGAGATCGCGGACGCCGCGGGCGTCTCCCCTCGCACGTTCTTCAACTACTTCTCATGCAAGGAGGAGGCAATCGTAGGATCGGAGCCGAGCCTCATCGCCGCACTTGTCGAACAAGTCACCAACCGGCCGAGCGATGAGGATCCTCTGACCGTTCTCGAAGCCGTTCTCACCTCCGAAGAGAGCGCGCACCTCGCCGGCTGGCACCAGAGAATCCATGTCGCCGAGTCCGGAAACGGGAGCATAGAGCCGGAACGGTCAGAACGCTGGAAGCAACGCGTGGAGGCCCTCAAAGCTGCCACAGACTCCGAGGAGGTTGCCGATCTCGCCGACCTGTGGCGCAAACGCATGGAGATGGCCCGGCGTTTTCCGCAGCTTCTTCCCAGGCACCTCGCCGGGATCGCTCAGCTCGAACGCGAGCTCACCGGGGTGATCGCCACTCGTCTGAATGTCGACGCCGCCTCGGATCCCTACCCACGCCTGGTCGTCGTAGCAGCTTTGGCCACCATCAGATCGACGATCGGCTGGTGGCTCCAGAGCGATCGGAGCACGACGCTGGGCGGGGTCATCCACGAAGGGTTCGAGATGCTCCGTTCCGGGCTCGGCACCCCTCCAGACAGAGAGGGAAACTGATGCTGATCAAGATCCTGCGCGAGCACCTGCGTCCGTACAAGAAGTGGATCATCATTCTCAGCTCCCTCCAACTGATTGGCACCATCGCGTCGCTCTACCTGCCCAGCCTGATGGCGGACATCATCGACAATGGCATCGTCACCGGTGACACCGGATACATCATGAAGACGGGCGGGATCATGCTCGGAGTCACCTTCGTGCAAATCGTCGGCACGATCACCGCCGTCTACTTCGGCGCCAAGGCATCGATGGCGTTCGGACGTGATCTGCGATCGAGCATCTTTCGCAAGGTCGGGGCTTTCTCCAGCAGGGAAGTTGGCAAATTCGGCGCTCCGTCGCTGATCACCAGAAACACCAACGATGTCTATCAGGTGCAGATGCTGGTCATGATGTCATTCACGATGCTGATCAGGGCCCCCATCACGATGGTGGGCGGGATCATCATGGCCATGAAGGAAGACGTCGGACTCTCCTGGCTGGTCGCCGTGGCGGTTCCGGTCCTCGTCGTGATCTCGGGCTTCATCATCAAGAACATGGTTCCCGGATTCAGAAAGATGCAGACCCGGTTGGACGCCGTCAACAAAGTCCTGCGGGAGCAGACGTCGGGCATCAGGGTGATTCGCGCGTTCGTCAGGGAACGGTTCGAAACGAGCCGGTTCGGTACGGCGAACACCGAGCTCACGGATGTTTCGATCAATGTCGGTCAGTGGATGGCAGCCATGTTCCCCGCGGTGATGCTCGTGATGAATCTGTCGACGATCGCCGTGCTGTGGTTCGGCGGTATCAGGATCGGCGCCGGCGAAATGCAGATTGGCGCACTCGTCGCCTTTCTCTCGTATCTGATCCAGATCCTCATGGCGGTGATGATGGCGACGCTGATGCTCGTGTTCGTTCCCCGTGCGTCCGTCTCGGCGGACCGCATCGGCGAGGTCCTCGAAACCGAGCCCTCCGTCGTTCCTCCCGTCCACGGAATCCGGGAGGCGTCTACAACGGGCGTGCTCGAGCTTCGCTCCGTCGGGTTCCAGTACGCAGGAGCGACTCACCCGGTGCTGCGCGATATCTCGTTCACCGCTCTTCCTGGCCAGACGACCGCCATCATCGGTTCGACCGGCGCCGGCAAGTCGACCTTGCTCAACCTGATTCCGCGGCTGTTCGACGCCACCGAAGGCCAGGTGCTGATCGACGGAGTCGACGTACGCGAGTTCGATCCGGACAACCTCTGGTCGAGGATCGGGATCGTCCCGCAGAGGGCCTACCTGTTCACCGGAACCGTTGCCTCCAACCTGCGCTACGGGAACCCGGACGCCACCGACGAGGAAATGTGGAATGCACTCGAGATCGCCCAGGCGAGAGACTTCGTCGAAGACATGCCCAAGGGCCTCGAGTCCAATATCGCGCAGGGAGGCACCAACGTGTCGGGAGGACAGAGGCAACGCCTCGCGATCGCCAGGGCCTTGATCCGCGAGCCCGAGATCTACCTGTTCGACGATTCGTTCTCCGCCCTCGACGTGATCACCGATGCCAGACTCCGGAGCGCTCTCGAACCTGTCACGAGGGACGCCACCGTCCTGATCGTCGCCCAGCGGGTGTCGACCATCGCCGATGCAGACCGAATCGTCGTCCTCGAGGACGGCGCAGTGGTCGGTCTCGGGACACATGATGAGCTGCTGACGACCTGCCCGACCTATTCGGAGATCGTCGAATCACAGCTCAGGGCCGAGGCATCATGAGCACTCCCACCACCCCTGACGGCACTCCGGCAGGCTCGAAGAAGATGAAGGAAACCGAGCGGATCGGTGGTGGCCGAGGGCCTGGTCATGGACCTATGGGCGGAGGCATGGTCGGTCAGAAGTCGATGAACTTCGGCCCATCCGCAAGACGCCTCGTCCGCAGGCTCCGTCCTCAACGAGGCAAAATCGCCGTCATCATCGTGGCCGCCATCATTGCCGTCGCTATGTCGGCCATAGGCCCCAAGGTGTTGGGCCACGCGACCGACATCGTCTTCTCGGGAGCAGTCGGCAAGATGTTCCCTGCCGGCATGACCAAGGAGCAGGCCGTCGCAGGGCTGCGGACGGCAGGGCAAGACAAGATCGCAGAGATGCTCTCCTCGATGGACGTCGTACCGGGGCAGGGGATCGACTTCACCGCACTCAGGAACGTGCTACTGCTGCTCATTGGCCTGTATGCGGCGGCCGCCCTTCTGACGTTCCTCCAGGGTTATCTCCTCAACGACGTCGTGCAATACACCATCAAGGACCTGCGCTCGGATGTCGAGGACAAGCTGAACAAGCTGCCGTTGCGCTACTTCGACACCCAGCCAAGAGGCGAGCTGCTCAGCCGTGTCACCAACGACATGGACAACCTCTCCCAGACGCTTCAGCAAACGATGAGTCAGGTGATGACATCGGTGCTGACGATCGTCTTTGTCATGGTGATGATGTTCGACATCTCATGGACCCTGGCGCTGATCACTCTCGCATCGGTACCAATCAGCATGTTCGTCGCCGCCAAGGTGATGGGCAGGTCACGCACCCACTTCATCACCCAGTGGCGGAGCACCGGGGTGCTGAACTCCCAAGTGGAAGAGGCGTTCACCGGCCATTCACTCATCAAAGTGTTTGGGCGTCAACAAGAGGTCCAGGAAACGTTCGAAACCGAGAACGAGGAGCTGTACGAGGCGAGTTTCATGGCCCAGTTCTTCTCGAGCCTGATCATGCCAATCATGCTGTTCATCGGCAATCTGAACTACGTGGTCATCGCGGTCGTTGGAGGTCTGCGAGTGGCGAGTGGAACACTCTCCCTTGGCGACATCCAGGCATTCATTCAGTACACCAGGCGATTCACTCAGCCCGTGACCCAGGTGGCGTCGATGGTCAACCTCCTCCAGTCCGGAGTCGCGTCGGCAGAGCGCGTGTTCGAGCTGCTCGATGCCGAAGAGGAGCCACCAGATGAGCACCAGCCACAGCTGATCGAGAACCCCACCGGTCAGGTGAGCTTCGACGACGTCTCCTTCCGATACGAGGAGGATCGACCGCTCATCGAACACGTCTCCCTGGCAGTCGAACCCGGCCAGACCGTCGCGATCGTCGGACCGACCGGAGCCGGCAAGACCACGCTCGTCAACCTCGTCATGCGGTTCTACGATCTCGACGCCGGCCGCATCACCCTCGAAGGTGTCGACATCGCGGAGTTGCGGCGTCAGGACCTCCGGTCGGAGATAGGAATGGTCCTTCAGGATACGTGGCTGTTCCAAGGCACCGTCAGAGAGAACATCATGTACGGAAAGCTGGATGCCACCGAGGAGGAGATGCTCGAGGCGGCAAGAGCGACGTTTGTCGACCGCTTTGTCCACAGCCTTCCGGACGGGTACGACACCGTGGTCGACGACGAGGGAAACAACATCAGCGCAGGCGAGAAGCAGCTCCTGACGATCGCGAGGGCGTTCCTTGCCAACCCTCCCCTGCTCATCCTCGACGAGGCGACGAGCTCGGTCGACACCCGCACCGAGTTGTTGGTACAGCACGCCATGGCGGCATTGAGAAGCGACCGTACCAGTTTCGTGATCGCCCACCGCCTGTCGACAATACGCGACGCCGACCTCATCCTCGTGATGGAGGAGGGCCAGATCGTCGAGCAGGGTACCCACGATGAGCTGATCGCCGCCGGAGGTTCCTACGCGACGCTGTACGCCACCCAGCTCAGCGGTCCTGACGTGGCCTTGGCTCCTCCACAGGTCTCCTCCCGACAGCCGGCAGGCGCAGGCGGCATGCCCACTATGGGCATGGGACGCGGACGGAGCGGACCGGCGGCAGGCTCACCTGCCGAAGACGACTGATCCTGCGACCCCTGGCACACCGTTCGCTTCTGCCGGAGTTCGGGTACGACCAACGAGCCCGACGGCGCGAGACTGGCTCGATGATCCGACCGCTTCGCAGATATCTGATCGACCTGCCGCGCATTGAACGCAGCTCACCGGGAATGGCGCGCGGGCCGAACCCTGGGTCACACCGCGCTACTGGCCCAATGCCGCCTTGTCACCGACAAGCACCGGATGAGGAGCATCGACGACTCCAGCCGGAATGCCCGGATCTCCTGCCAGCAGCTTGGACACGGCCGGCCACTTGTCGCCGCCGGCAACGAGCCACAACACCATGCGGGTGCGCGCAAGCGCCGGATAGGTGAGTGTCATTCGTCGGTGGCCCTGGTACTCGCTGCCCGTCAACGCCACGAGACGGTCTCGCACTTTCAACACCGAGTCACCAGGAACGAGCGAAGCGGTATGACCATCAGGCCCGAGACCAAGATGGATGACATCGAACGTCACCGGCAATGATGCCCCGTACCGGTCGCATGCTTCGTCCAGATTCTCATCGTCGACCGGGAGCGGCCGGATCGTTGCGTTGTCCGGAAGTGACTCGATCAAGTGGGCAAGGTTCCGGTCCGGAGAGGTTCGTGGAACGATTCGCTCGTCGACCTGATAGAAGACTGTCGACTCCCAGGGAAAGGTGTCGTCGCTTCGAAGACGCTTGAACATCGGCCACGGCGTGTGTCCCCCGCTGACGGCGATATGGAACACGCCGCGTTCGTTCACCGCCGCTTCGGCCGCCTTTGCGATGATCTCGGCGGCGAACCGAGCGGCCGCCTCGGCGGTGTCGCGGGTATGGATGTCCACGAATCAGGCCTTCTTCTCGTGGTGCCCACCGAACTCTTGACGCATTGCCGACATCGCTTTGTAGGCGAACTCCCCAAGACCACGTGACGCGAACCGCTCCTGAAGCGCCCCGGTGATGATCGGCGCAGGAACACCTTCCTCGATGCTGGCGATGGCGGTCCAACGACCCTCACCGGAGTCGGACACACGGCCTTCGAAGCCGGACAACTCCGGATCGGCGGCCAGTGCGTCGGCGGTCAGATCGACGAGCCATGAAGAGATGACAGCGCCGCGCCGCCACACTTCGGCAACCTCGGCAATGTCAATCTTGTACTGATACGCCTCCGGATCGCGAAGCGGAGTGGTTTCGGCGTCGATCTCTTCCTGATGCAGACCCACATCCGCACCTTTGATAATTGCGAGGCCCTCGGCAATGGAGGCCATCATCCCGTACTCGACGCCGTTGTGAACCATCTTGACGAAGTGGCCGGCACCCGACGGACCGCAGTGGTGGTAACCGTCGGGGGCAGTCCCGTCGGTTCGGCTACGACTGGGCGTCGGCTCCGCAGAACCTTTGCCTGGCGCAATCGACTTGAAGATCGGATCGAGATGTTGGACGGGTTCCTCTTCTCCGCCGATCATCAGGCTGTAGCCGCGGTCAAAACCCCATACGCCACCACTCGTACCGCAGTCGATGTAGTGGAAACCCTTCGGTGTCAGGTTTTTGGATCTTGTGATGTCGTCGCGGTAGTACGAGTTGCCTCCATCGATGATGATGTCGCCCGGTTCGAGAACGCCCGCGAGCTGGTCGAGCACCTTGTCGACAACGGCAGCGGGCACCATCACCCACACGGCACGCGGTGCCGTGAGTTTGGATGCGAGTTCCTCGAGGGTTCTGGCTCCTTCGACACCCTCCTTCTCGAGCGTGGCTACGGCCTCTTCATTGACGTCGAAGGCAACGCAGCGGTGGCCATCGGCGGTGAGGCGGCGGACGATGTTGGCGCCCATCCGCCCAAGTCCGATCATCCCGAGCTGCATCGGTCGGTCGGTGCTCATGGTGTCTCCTCCTGGAGTGAGAGATAGCGTTTGATCAAAGCGTTCGTGGATGCGTCGTATGAGGGGGTTTGCGTTCCCGCAAGCAT
The DNA here is from genome assembly GCA_964496205.1 of uncultured Acidimicrobiia bacterium. Classification (GTDB taxonomy): domain Bacteria; phylum Actinomycetota; class Acidimicrobiia; order Spongiisociales; family UBA4744; genus CAYLHS01. Next base: position 11,579 of record CAZBXV010000033.1, on the reverse strand, counting down.
GGGAGCGATCTGCACCGCCAGCGTCTTGCCGAGTTCGACACCCCACTGGTCGAAGGAATCGATGCCCCATACGGTGCCTTGGGTGAACACGCTGTGTTCGTACAGGGCGACGAGCGTCCCGAGCCGGTATGGGTCGAGCAGCCTGGACAGGATGACCGTCGTTGGCCGGTTCCCGGGCATGACCTTGTGAGGAACGACATCGGCGGCGACGCCTTCGGCGGCTACTTCTTCTGCCGTTTTGCCGAATGCGAGGGCCTGCGCCTGGGCGAGCAGGTTGGCGACAAGGAGATCCTGGCGCTCCCCCTCCGGGGTTTGCGCGAAGCCGATGAGGTCGACGGGGATTGGTGTGGTGCCCTGGTGGAGCAACTGGAAGAACGAGTGCTGCCCGTTGGTTCCCGGCTCACCCCAATAGACCGGCCCGGTATCCCACGCGACCGCCTCCCCGGCGCTGGTGACCCGCTTGCCGTTCGATTCCATGGTCAGTTGCTGAAGGTAGGCCGGGAATCTGTGGAGGTACTGCGCGTAGGGGATGACCGCCACCGACTGGACGCCGAAGAAGTTGCGATACCAGACGGCGAGCATGCCCATGAGCACCGGCAGGTTCCGCTCCAGCGGAGTGGTTCGGAAGTGCTCATCCATGGCATGGAAGCCGGCGAGCATCTCGCCGAACCTGTCGGGTCCGATTGCGACCATTGTGGAGAGCCCGATCGCCGAGTCCATCGAGTAGCGGCCGCCCACCCAGTCCCAAAAACCGAACATGTGGTCCGGGTTGATGCCGAACGCTTCCACGCGTTCCTCGTTGGTGGAGACGGCGACGAAGTGTTTGGAGACCGAGTCCGCACCGAGCGCGTTGACGATCCAGGTCCGCGCCGCCGAGGCGTTGGTCATTGTCTCGAGCGTTCCGAATGTCTTCGAGGCGACGATGAACAGCGTTTCGCCGGGATCGAGATCCCTGGTTGCTTCTGCGAGGGCGGTTTCGTCCACGTTGGATACGAACCGGCAATGGATATCCCGCCGCGTGTAGGCGAGGAGCGCTTCGTATGCCATGACGGGTCCGAGGTCGGAACCACCGATACCGATGTTGATGACCGTTCGGATCGGCTTGCCGGTCCCGCCCTTCCATTCTCCCGATCGGACCTCGGTGGCGAACGCCGCCATGCGGTCGAGTGTCTCGTGAACCTCGGCGACAACGTCGACACCGTCTACGACGAGCTTGGCGTCCCTGGGAAGGCGAAGGGCCGTGTGCAGGACTGCTCTGTTCTCCGAGACGTTGATGTGCCTGCCCGCAAACATCGCCTTGATCCGTTCGGGCAGCCCGGCCTGTTTGGCGAGGTCGATGAGCGATTGAAGCGCGGGACCGTCGATGCGCTGCTTGGATAGGTCTGCGGTCAATCCGACCGCTTCGAAGGTCAGTTCATCCGCTCGATCCGGGTCGGCTTCGAAGAGACCGCGAAGGTCCTGAGTAGTGAGCCGCGCATGATGCTGTTCGAGGGTCTCCCAAGCGGCGAGTTCGGTTGGGTCGGAAGGCTGATCGGTGGTCATGGTTGTCTCCGTTCGTGGCAATCAGAGGAGTAACTCAACCGGATGAACGGCAGCGCCGTCATCCTACCCGAGGTGTCCAAATCGCTGGAATGGCCTGGAATCCGATGGTAGAGAGAGGTGTCAATAGGCGTTCATCGTGCATTCTCTTTGCGTTCACAATGGGCCCATATCGTGAGGGTGCAGTCGGGTGGGATTCCGAGTCTCGTCTCGTCCGGGTGGCAAACGAGACGTACCTCCCCTCTCGTCTCGAGTCGTTCTGGCCGACGGCCGAGGATGGAGCCGGATCAGGGTTTCGGCGTCGCAGTCCGCCCCGGCCCGCCAGGACCTCGGCCCGTGGCCTCCACACGGGCACCCCCCTCTATGAGTGACCTCTCAGGGGGGTGTCCGCCACCAGTCTGAGCACCGTCAGGGCAAGCACCTCTGCAGTGAGGGAAAACGCGACCACCCAGACCATCGAGTGACCGTACAGGTATCCGAGGAGCGCACCCCCGGCAAGAAGCGCCACCCCATATGCGGTGTTGAAGATCCCGTAGGCGGTTGCCCGACGCGTCGCGACGGAGAGGGTTGCAACAGCTGCGCGAAGCGTCGACTCGTGGATGCCCATGACGGCACCCCACGCAAGCATGGAGAGCCAGGTGATCCACGGAGTGGTTGCGAATCCGAAAAGGGCGAGGGCGGTGAGAAACGGCATGGCGACGAGCACTCGCAGACCTCTCCTATCAAAGAGACGCCCCGCGATAACGGCCGCGACGGCGTCGACGGCCATCGCGAGCGCGAACATCAGCGGGATCTGCGGATCGGCGACGACGCCCGAGCTGCTGAGGTGGAAGGCGATGAGAGGGAACGGTGCGAATCCGAGGGCTGCGAGGAACACGAATCCCATGTAGAGCCTCGCCGGCTTGTCGACGAGTTCGGCAGGACGTGTGTCAGTGGGGTCGGCGGCGTGTCTGACCGAGGGCATCTGTCGACGCGCGACCAACAGGGCGGCCAGTGTCAGGATGCCCGGTATGGCAAGCACGAGAAACGCGAGCCGGTAGTCGCCCTGCTTGGCGGCCAGAATGGCGGACAGGATCAAAGGCCCCGCCACCGCCCCCGTCTGATCCATTGCCTCGTGGAGACCGAATCCCCATCCAACACCCAGCGGCTCCGCAGCATCGGCGAGCAGCGTGTCTTTCGCAGGTGATCTGATGGCTTTGCCGAGGCGCTCGGCGACAACGAGTGCGAGGGCGAGGTCAACGCGTCCAACGAGCCCGAGCAGCGGCACGGCAATCACCGTGAACGCGTAGCCGGCAATGGTCAATGTCCAGTACGCTCGGGTCCGATCCGCGAGAATGCCCGTGACCGATCTGATGGCGTAGCCGACGAACTCCCCGGCGCCCGAAACCAACCCTACGACGGCGGCCGATGCGCCAAGTGTGAGCAGGAAGGGACCGATGATTCCGCGGGCGCCCTCATAGACGATGTCGGCGAAGAGGCTCACGATTCCGAAGGCGACGATGGTCGTCATCGCGCGCCGCTTCGTACTGGATGTCCGCTTTGCTTCTTCGTTCACGGATCGTGAACCTACCACCGGCCGGGATCTGGCCGAACCGCGTCTGCTGATTCGTGGTCGGGGACCACGGTCCAGTGATCCCCGATCCACGTCACTCGTAAGCGATTGCCTGGAGCACGTCCAGGCCGCCGCCTTCCTTGCGGGCATGAGATTCGGTGTTCCATCGGCTTCGATCGTGCCGGGACAACCTGAGGCGGTCGTCCCTCTCGAGACGGATCACAACCTCCTCCCAGAGGAGGATCTGATTTTGTCTGCAAGTGGCCCGAATCGAAGAGGGCGAGACTCGATCGGAATACCGATCGTGCTCTAGGAGTTCTTGGTTAAGCCACTCGCGAGAGCCAGAAGAAAGGAGCGTCGAGCATGACCAGATTGTTCCTGCCTGTCCTAGCCGGGACGACCAGGTCTCAACGACTCAGCATCCATGCAGCACGACTCGTGGCCGAGATCGGCGAAACCTTCGAAGACATCGACACCGGCCTTGTCGATCCGATGGACTTCGATCTGCCTGGTGACGGCAACGGCCCCGGAAGCCAGGACCCCCGCTTCTCGGAGATCGCCAGACGAGCCGACGGGTTCTTCATTGTCACGCCGGAGTACAACCACAGCTTGCCCGGGAGCCTCAAGCGGATGCTCGACAGTGAGTACGCGAACTACGCACACAAACCGGTTGCGTTCGCAGGAGTCTCGTCGGGGCCTTGGGGTGGCGTGCGGGCCATCGAAGCGCTCGTCCTCACGACCCGTCAGATGGGGCTGATACCCAGCCGCAAAGACGTGCAGTTTCCGAAGGTACGCGAGCTCTTCGACGAAAACGGCGTCCTGCAAGACGACCGCTATCGAACGCGTATCGCTTCCGCCTGGACCGAGTTGATCTGGCTGGCACGGGTACTGAAGGCCGGTCGTGACCAAGAACCTGTCGCGTAGGGAGATCGAAGACCGATCGAGACCTCTGATGCCAGAAGCGCTGTCGAGAGCCCGTCCTCCCGCCAAAGGCAGCGACTCGCACGACCTGCCATAAAGGGGAAGCGCCTCACGAGGAGGCGCTTCTGGAAGGGAGGATGAGATTTGATGGATCTCACTATGCACGACCTGTATGAGTGAAGCGTGAAGCCAACCTAAGGAGTTCCTGAGAATCAGTCTTCAGCACGCGCTACCACAACCGCTGCAGGACTGTAGGGCGACAGGTTCCCTCCCCCAGCGAGGCCATGAGGGCTAAGCGTTGGGCGAGGTGTCCCGAAGAGACGGGGTCCTGGGCGCAGCCCACAGGCGGACAGTGATGCTCGATGCCGGAGAGGCAGAACTCGTCACCTTCCTGATCGACGCTCCAAGTCGCGCCGGATACACGCAAGCTTCGGTTCGCTCGACAGCAGCGTCGATTGGTGCCACTCACGCAGCGGGCCTAGCTCCCGATGCCCAGGGTCCTCGCAAGGAACGAGGCCATCTGATCTCTCGGAACCATCGCGTCGGGGCAGTACGCGAGCGGACTCGTCGAACAGCCGGTGGTGATACCCAGGTCGTAGATCAACTCAGCAGTCGGGGCATACCAAGCATCCGTGCTGACATCGCTGAACACTCCTCGTGCTGACGTCACGTCCCCCTCGTGATCGAAGGCACGAACGAGAAACATGGACATCTCGGCTCGTGACACGGGATTGTCGGGACGGAACGTCTGATCCGCATAGCCGGTGGTGATGCCCAGCTCGTACAGGCGCTCGACATACGGCGTGTACCACTGTCCGGCCGGCACGTCGGGGAAGTACCCCTGATACTCCATCAAACTGACATCCTCACCGATGGCTCTGATGAGAAACGCCGCCATCGAAGCCCTCGTCACCAGATCACCCGGGCAGTACCGGTCGTTGGCAGGAGGGTTGCACCCGTTGGTCAGCCCCGCATCGGCAATCGCTTCGATGTTCGCTTCATGGAAGTCACCGTCATCGTCGACAAACCTGCCGACATAGCTTCCATCGGAGATCCTGACATAGACCTGTCCGGCCGAGTCTTGAGAAACAGTCACCATGTACGGGCCTAGGTCGAACGTGTCCCCCGGAGCGTGAACGTGTGACGTGCCGGTGGTCGTCGGTTCGGCGGGAATCTGAGTGACCCTCGTTTCTGTTCCGAAACAGGGGTATCCATCAGGCAGCCATCCGGTAAGAGCGCATGCCGTGCTCCTCGAATCGATCTCGTACACCTCGACACCGCTCTTGAGGATGGACGTGTCCCACGCGTCCGGTGCTCGGTAGTCGAGCTCATAGAGGTAGCCGTAGTCGCCACGGGGGATCACGACCATTCCATACCCGTCTCCACCGACCGACGCGAGCCGGAACGTCTCCGAGCCACTGCTGTAGAAGCCCACTTCGGTTGGATCTATCCACCCGGCCGTGTAGCGGTTGTAGGCGGTCGTCCCGATCGGCTCACCAACCACCTCATAGCCGCTCATGTTGTCCACCGGGTTGTCGTACTCGAGTGCTTCTCCAAGCGGGCTCGTGACGAGACCCCCAAACGAGTGAGGCCACCAGATGGCATGCCCGATCTCGTGGGCCACTGTGTTCCAGACAACGGACTCGTAGGGGGCAACGGCAGTGACAGCCCCCGCACCAACGACGATTCTGCGACCGTTCAATGGGTAGACGGTGTGCTCGGGATAGTAGGTGGCACAGCCCCCCGCAGTGTCGGCACAGAAGGAACCGGGGTTCCCATAGCCCGCTCCGTATCCGCCTTCGGCAATGATCAGGGCGCCATCCGGACTGGACTTGGAAGCCTTGGACACCGCACCCTCACACCCCGGTGCCCATGGTGGCGCCCAGTAGGTCGAGTCCGAAGGGTTCGGGGGCAGAAGATCATCGGAATCCACGTACCCGCCAACCTTGAAGACCGGTTCATACTGGCCCTCCGAAAGCCACTCGTAGTACGGCGTGATATGGGCATTGAGGTCGGCCGTCACGGCAGCAACATCGAGGGTGATGTCCCACTGGGGAATCTGGCAGATCCACACCTCCCATACGTCCTGGCCCAACGAAGAGACCGTCGTGACAGAGTCCCGAAACGGGACGAGGTGGTTGGGATCACCCTCGTAGGGATCGGTTGCTGCACTCGCAGCGGCGCTTGTGAGCACGACGATGACAACCGCGAGAATGACTACCAGACCGAATCTGCGTCCCAACTGCATGATCCCCCTTGTGACGACGCAAGGCTACACGAAGAAGGGGAATGGCGATTCTGGGCTGAGGCAGTCGCTGGTACCGTGACTTAGAGAGATGTTGGACACGATCATGTCGGCAACGGTGGCGCTTCTCGCGATCACGAATCCGCTCGGGGCCATGCCGATCTTCCTCGAGATCACCGAGCAGAGCGCCCGCCGGCAGAGAGACGCGCTCCGGGCAACCCTGACTGTGGTCATCATCCTCGCCGGCGCAGTCCTCGCAGGCAGAGCGATCCTCGGGTTCTTCGGTATCAGCGTCAGTGCGCTGAGGGCCGCCGGCGGCTTGATCATCGTGATGATGGGTATCGAAATGCTTGGCGGCAACGTGCCTCGTCTTCAGAGTCACCAGGGCGGCCCGGCCACGAAATCCCAGGATGAGGACGCCGAAGACTCGCTGGTGGTGCCCTTCGCGATGCCCTTGGTTGCTGGGCCTGGAGCAATTGCCACGGCGGTCACCCTGGCGGCGAGGGCAGACTCGTGGCGGGGAACGGGCGAGGTGCTGATTGCCGTCGCGATCGTCGGACTGGTCCTCTACCTGACGCTGGCTGCGGCAGGCACGCTCGGCACAAAGATCAGTCGTCGCGCCAATGCCATCCTCATGAGGTTTCTTGGGCTCATCCTCACATCGATTGGCGTCATGTACCTCTTGGAAGGTGCCCAGGCCGTCCTTCGCTCAACCAGCTGATCGGAGCACTCGAGCAATGTCCTGAGACGGCATCGGCGACTGTTTCGCCAGCTCGATCGTCAAGTCGAGTTCTTCGACGAGAGCATCTTCCCGGCCGGTGAGTCCAGCAGCTTCGAGCTCACCAACAAGGTCCCCGAGTACCTCGATCAGGGCGCTCATGACGACCGGCTGTGAAGAAGCGGCGAGCCGAATCTCGGAGAACGCTGCGTGCACATGGTCTGAACGCGAGGGAGTCTCGGCCAGAAACACTCGCTGGCCCTTGGGACCGCTGAAGACACGCGTTGGAGGATCAGAGACGAGGATCTCACGAATCGGGACCTTGAGATGGTGGATGACGTCGACGGCCGTAGTGGGATCGTTGACTCCCGGAGAAAGAGCCTTCAACGCGATGTCGACGAGCAGCCGGATCCCGAACGCCGGGTTGGTGGCAACCGAGCGTTCTTTCCCAGACCTGATCGACCTGCGCACCCGCCGCGTCAGACGGCCGTCGGGCCCCGGGTTTGGCCAGATGGTCACGAGATGGTCCCCAACCGACACCGCCTCGCCGAGGCGTACACCGACTCTGGCAACGGAATCCGGCGGAAGCGCGACAGCCAGGTCACGCGCCTCGATGTGCAAGATCCAGCCGGAGCGGTCTGCGACCACCGTCATCGACTCGCCGTGCGGAGTAGCGGATCCCTCGACAGACTGTTTGGCGTTTCCGACCTCACGGTGCTCGCGTCGCACCGCGTCGAGAGCTGCCCCGGCGATCCGCTGCACGACCGCATCGATCTGCACTCGGCGCAGAGAGTGATCGAGGTAGAGGACGATCCCTATGACCGACACCACACCCAGCACGATGGCCAATGTCACCGAGATACTCCGCGCCGGATCTGCACCGTCGTCGATCGCGGCGCCGAGCCCCCCGAGCACGATCAGCGAGTAGATGAAGGTCCCGACCACCAGTCCCAGAACGACCTGCTGGAACGGGTCCTCGAAGAAGCCGCGCAGTGCGCGTGGCGAGTACTGGTTGGCCGCCATCTGCGTGGAAAGGGCCGTGATCGAAAACACGATTGCGGCGACTGTGATCGTGGCTCCGGCGACAGTCGTGACGATCACGCGTCCTCCGGTCACCGTTGTCGACAGCAGGAGCGGAAACTCCACGTCGAGTCTCGCCCTCTCGAAGACCAAGACCAGCAGCGCCGCGGCGGCGCAGGCGGTGATCACTGTCAGCGGTATCAGGAACAGGCTTCCACCAACCCGCCGATCGAACCGCCCTGCCATGTCTCGAAACCTAGCGCCCCGACCGCCAATGTCACCGAGCGGAGCGTGGACTCTCGGTCCTCTCGAGGTACGTGCCAACGGAGCCCGTGGAAGCCAGCGCGATGAGAGTCACACCGACCAGCGCGTACAGA
>CAZBXV010000033.1:0-3107 GCA_964496205.1 uncultured Acidimicrobiia bacterium | reverse complement strand
GTACAGAACCTCGAGGAAGATCCAGAACAGGAGGCCGACCCCGAGAGCGATCGTCAACGACCAGGACCAGTGATGGCCGGTCCGGACCTCCACGAGACGCAGGTGCCCGCGTCGCCGCAGCATCCCGATCGCGGATGCCAAGCCCCCGACTCCGAATCCGAGGGCAAGGACCAGTCCGGGGAGCACCCAGCTCGTTGCCAGTGGAATGCCATCCAGCCAGTCTGGTGGGATGAACTCGTTGCCCTTGGGGAACTACAGCATCTCGATGCCGCCACCAAGGGCGGTGACACCAAGGAAGATAAGTACCGACATCGTGGCCCATACGGATCTGGGCCTTCGAGATCGTTCGGTCACCATCGACACTCGACTCTACCCCGGGGCGCGCTCAGCCGGCATGGTGCGGTACGCTGTCTTCCGATGGCACATACGCTGCTTCTTTCGCTGCCGCGCTGACCGACTGGTCACGCGCGGCGCACCCCTCTCCGGAGGGGTTTTCTCTTGGAGTGACATGACGGAACACCGTTACACGGCCGAACTGGCGGGTCGCATCGAGAACGCCTGGCAGGATCGGTGGGAGGCCGAGGGAACGTTTCACGCGCCCAACCCGGCCGGCTCTTGGGCAGGCGACGTCTCGGAGTTCGACGACCATCTCCTGGTGCTCGACATGTTTCCCTATCCGAGCGGAGCAGGTCTGCACGTCGGTCATCCGGTCGGCTACATCGCCACCGATGTGTATTCCCGTTTCAACAGGATGCTCGGCAAGAACGTCCTGCACTGCCTCGGCTATGACGCGTTCGGTCTCCCAGCCGAGCAATACGCAATCGAGACGGGCCGGCATCCTCGTGACACCACCGAAGAGAACATCTCGATCATGGCCCGCCAGCTCAGGCGCCTTGGTCTGAGCTTCGACGACCGGCGTTCGGTGAGAACCATCGATCCCGAGTACTACCGCTGGACGCAATGGATCTTCGTGCAGATCTTCAACGCGTGGTACGACGAAGAGGCAATCCGCCCGGACGGCGGGATCGGGCGGGCCCGACCGATCGCCGACCTGATCGCCCAGTTCGAATCGGGCGAGCGCACCACGCCAGGTCGTAGAACTTGGGCGGATCTGACGGCTGTCGAGCGGGCCGACCTCATCGACGAGTACAGGCTCGTGCACACCACAGAGGCGCCAGTCAACTGGTGTCCCGGTCTCGGAACCGTGCTCGCCAACGAGGAGGTCACCAACGACGGACGTTCCGACCGTGGCAACTTCCCCGTGTTCAAGCGAAACCTCCGGCAGTGGGTCATGCGGATCACCGCGTACGCCGATCGACTCGGCGACGATCTCGACCGAGTCGAGTGGCCGGAACACGTGAAGATCATGCAGCGCAACTGGATTGGCCGCAGTGGGGGCGCCCGCATTACGTTTCCCTCAGACGGCGGCCCGATCGAGGTGTTCACCACCCGGCCGGACACCGTGTTCGGGACGACGTTCATGGTGCTCGCTCCAGAACATCCACTCGTCGACGAACTCACACCACCCGGCCCGTGGCCTGCCAGAACCACTGCGTCGTGGACAAGTGGAGCACCCACCCCAGCGGAAGCCGTCGCCGCCTACCGGCGGGCCGCCGCCTCCAAGACCGACATCGAACGGCTGTCCGAAGGAAAGGACAAGACGGGCGTATTCACAGGTGGGTACGCGACCAACCCGGCGACCGGTGAGCGAATCCCCGTCTTCGTCGCCGACTACGTTTTGATGGGCTACGGCACAGGTGCGGTGATGGGCGTGCCTGGACAAGACCAGCGTGATTGGGATTTCGCCGAGACGTTCCATTTGCCGATCGTGCGCACCGTCGAACCTCCCCAAGGGCATCCGGAGAACCTGGCCTACGTGGGTGAGGGACCTGCGATCAACTCGGCCAACAGCGAGGTCAGTCTCAACGGTCTCGGTGTCGATGACGCCAAGGCCGAGATCACCCTGTGGCTGGTCGAGAAGGGAGTTGGCGAAGCTGCGGTCACCTACAAGCTGCGGGACTGGCTGTTCGCGCGTCAGCGGTACTGGGGAGAACCGTTCCCGGTGCTGTTCGACGATGACGGTGTCGCGTACTCAGTACCGGAGTCGATGCTGCCTGTTGAACTCCCCGATGTGCCCAACTACTCCCCAGCCACATTCGACCCGAATGACGCGGACGCCGAACCCGAAACGCCACTCGCCCACAATCAGGACTGGGTGAACGTTGATTTGGATCTGGGTGATGGCTTGGGGCGACGGCACTTCCGACGAGACACAAACGTGATGCCGCAGTGGGCAGGGTCCTGTTGGTACTACCTGCGCTACCTCGACCCGGCCAACGATCATCAGCTCGTCGATCCCGAAAACGAGCGCTACTGGATAGGTCCGCGTTCAGAGCCTGTCATCCCCGGCACCCGTGATCCTGGAGGTGTCGACCTATATGTCGGTGGTGTGGAACACGCCGTACTGCACCTGCTCTACGCGCGGTTCTGGCACAAGGTGCTGTACGACCTCGGCTACGTATCGAGCGATGAGCCGTTCCGTAGGTACTTCTCGCAGGGCTACATCCTCGCTCCCGCATTCAAGGACTCGCGGGGCCAGTATGTCCCCGCCGACGAAGTCGAGGAGGGCGTGCCAGGTGTCTTCACGTGGCGTGGGGAGCCGGTGACACTGGAGCCAGGGAAAATGGGCAAGTCGCTGAAGAACTCGGTGAGCCCCGACGAGATGTACGCCGCCTACGGCGCCGACACGTTCCGCCTCTACGAGATGGGAATGGGCCCTCTCGACCAGTCCAAGCCATGGGAGACGAGAGCCGTCATCGGAAGTCAGCGGTTCCTTCAGCGCTTGTGGCGGACGATCGTCGACGAAGACAGTGGCCAGGTCACCGTGGTCGACGAGCCGCCTGAGGCCGAGACGCTCAGGATGCTTCACCGGACGATCGACGCGGTTCGGCATGACTACACAAATCTGTCGTTCAACACCTCGCTCGCGCGTCTCACCGAGCTCGTGAACGCTCTCACCAAACTCGATCAGGTGCCGCGCGAGGCGGCCGAGACCCTGGTGTTGATGGTCGCCCCGCTGGCACCCCACATCGCCGAGGAGCTGTGGA
>CAZBXV010000032.1:0-23922 GCA_964496205.1 uncultured Acidimicrobiia bacterium | reverse complement strand
CCCGCTACTGGCAGGAGGCCTACAACGGCGTCGTGATGCGCATGGCCCTGCTGTCTTCGATCCTCGGAGCGTGGGAGTAATGCCTAGAGTCGTCATCGCAATCGGCGGCAACTCGCTGATCCCGGACGCCGACCACAAGACCGTCCAAGACCAGTACATCGCCGCGGCCGAAACCGACGACCACATCGCTTCCCTCGTGGATGCAGGATGGGATGTCGCGATTTCGCATGGCAACGGACCACAGGTCGGGTTCATCCTTCGACGCTCAGAACTGTCGAGCGCGGAACTCCATGAGATCCCGCTCGACTACTGCGGCGCCGACACACAGGGCGCAATCGGGTACATGCTCCAGCAGAACCTCGTGAACGACTTCCGCCAGCGGGGCATCGATAAATCCGTTGCGACGGTGGTCACTCAGGTCGAGGTGGACAAGAACGATCCGGCGTTCGCCAGCCCGTCGAAGCCCATCGGGTCGTTCATGAGTGAGGAAGAGGCGACTCGTCGCCGTGACAAGGACGGCTGGGATGTCCGCGAGGACGCCGGCCGCGGGTGGCGGCGTGTCGTTGCTTCTCCTGTGCCGAAGGTCATCGTCGAACTCGACGTCATCCGAAGCCTTCTGGACGCGGGAGTCGTGACGATCGCTGTCGGCGGCGGGGGCATCCCTGTCGTGCGTAACGAGGCGGGCGATCTCGAAGGTATCGCCGCAGTGATCGACAAGGATCTGGCCTCCGCTCTGCTCGCGATCGAGGTTGAGGCCGACGTGTTCTTGATCTCGACCGCAGTCGAACGGGTGGCACTGCGCTTCGGCACCCCCGAGCAGCAGTGGGTCTCACACCTCACGCTCGACGAGGTGAAGCGGTACCTCAACGAGGGCGGCCACTTCAAGGAAGGTTCGATGGCACCGAAGATGCGTGCGGTCGTCCAGTTCCTCGAGGGTGGCGGCAAGGAGGCACTCATTACCAACCCGGAGAACCTCGAACGGGCCATGTCAGGCGAGACCGGTACCAGGATCACCAGATGATCACGGGTCTCACCTGTGTGATCTGTGGCGCGACGTACCCGGCGGATTTCGCCGGGTACGTCTGTCCCAATCACGGAAACGAAGGCATCCTCGACGTCCGCTACGACTACGCGCAGATCGCATCGTCTTTCACGAAGGAAAACCTCGCAGCGGACAGGAACACGACCATGTGGCGATACAGGCCGTTGCTTCCGATCAGGGATGATGCCACTCTTCCACCGCTCACGGTTGGTGGCACACCCATGTACGGCGCTCCGCGATTGGCGTCTGCGGCAGGGGTCGCCGAGGTGTGGGTCAAAGACGAGGGGCGACAGCCCACCGCCTCTCTCAAGGATCGAGCATCGGCAATGGCGGTTGTCAAGGCACAGGAGCGTGGTGCCGAGGTCGTGACAACGGCTTCGACCGGCAATGCAGCCGCGGCTCTGGCCGGTATCTCCGCGAGTGTCGGGCAGCACAATGTCATTTTCGTTCCGGCGAGCGCCCCCCAAGCGAAAATCGCACAGCTTCTCGCCTACGGTTCGACCGTTGCCCTCGTCGACGGCACCTATGGCGATGCGTTCGATCTGTGCATGCAGGCATCGGCCGAGTACGGCTGGTATAACCGCAACACCGGATTCAACCCGTTCATGACCGAAGGCAAGAAGACGGCCGGGTTGGAAATCCTCGAAGCGTTTGGATGGGACCCACCAGACGCGATCTTCGTCAGTGTCGGCGACGGTTCGATCATCGGTGGTGTCCACAAGGCGATCAAGGACGCCGTGGGTCTCGGATGGATCGGCAGGGCACCACGAATCTTCGGCATCCAGTCGGCGGGCTCCGACTACATGGTTCAGGCGTTCGAAAAGGGCGAGGACGTGCTGACAAAGCCTCCGATCTCAGCCGACACGATCGCCGACTCGATTTCCGCCGACCTTCCAAGGGACCGCGTCAAGGCCATGGCGGCCGTCACCGAAACGGACGGCGCGTATTTGCGGGTCTCTGACGAAGCGATCCTCGACGCCATCCCGGCGATCGCTCGTGGATCGGGCGTCTTTGCCGAACCCGCAGGGGCCGCACCGTACGCCGGACTTCTCGAGGCAGCTTCCCGAGGTCTCGTCTCCAAGGACGACAAAGCGGTCGTCCTCGTCACCGGAAGCGGGCTCAAGGACGTGACCTCCGCCATGAAGGCGGTGACCTCGGTAGGCACCACCCCAATGCGAATCGCTCCCACTCTCGAATCGCTGCGCGCAGCGCTGAATGACCGAAAGGACCAGTCGACATGATCGACCTGACCATCAACGAATCCGTGCTTCAATCCGCTGTCGCACGGGCCAAGGAGCGGGACTTCAAGATCCCGACGTTCAAGCAGATGCGCGATCCGAGCCTGATACCAGGGGACATCACGAAGCGCCTCTCGTCGGTTGGACTGTGGGATCTCAACCCGCTCAACCTGTACCGGATCACCTGGCACAACGAGCCGACACCGAGTGGCGGCGGATTCGGAGGAGTCAACTGGTTGGAGGTTCCTCCGGAGATCTCGGGTGTCGACGCCCGCATCATCATGCTCGAAGGCAAGTGGTTTCCGACCGGCGCCCACAAGGTGGGAGCGGCATTCGGTTGTCTCGTCCCGCGGCTCGTTACCGGACAGTTCGATCCGGCCACGCAGAAGGCGGTGTGGCCGTCGACCGGCAACTACTGCCGTGGCGGTGCCTACGACTCGAACCTGTTGGCATGCGAGTCGATCGCGATCCTCCCCGAGGGGATGAGCGCCGAGCGGTTCCGCTGGCTCGAGAGTGTCGCCGGCGAGATCATCAGAACACCGGGCACCGAATCGAACGTCAAGGAGATCTTCGACAAGTGCAACGAGCTGCGGGCCTCCGGTGAGGATCTCGTGATCTTCAACCAGTTCGACGAGTTCGGTAACTATCTCTGGCACTACACGATCACCGGTCCGGCGATGGTGGAAGTGCTCAAGAAGGCGATGGGACCAAACGACCGGTTCGCAGGGGTGACCTTGACGACCGGTTCGGCGGGAACGATCGGATCCGGTGACTACCTCAAGCAGGTGTTCCCGAACTCCAAGATTGTCGCCGGTGAGGCAACCGAGTGCCCCACAATGCTCCTCAACGGCTTCGGCGAACACCGCATCGAAGGAATCGGTGACAAGCACATTCCGTGGATCCACAACGTGCGCAACACGGACATGGCGATGAGCATCGACGACGAGTCGACGATCAGCCTCATCCGCCTGTTCAACGAACCGGCGGGCAAGGAGTACCTGGCGTCCCAGGGTGTGCCGAATGACTTCATCGCGAAACTGCCCCTGCTGGGTATCTCGGGCGTCGCGAACATGCTCATGGCGATCAAGTTCGCCAAGTGGTACGAGTTGACAGGCAACGACGTCGTCATGACGCTGGGCACCGACTCGATGGAGATGTACGAGTCACGTCTCGGTGAACTCAACGCCGAACGCGGCGAGTTCACCGCACTGGACGCTGCGGGCGCCTACCACCGGCACCTGATGGGCCAGAGCAGAGCCAACATCCAGGAACTCGGCTACTACGAGCGCAAGCGCATCCACAACCTGAAGTACTACACGTGGGTCGAGCAGCAGGGCAAGACCTACAAAGAGATCCAGGCCCAGTGGTACGACCCGGACTACTGGACGTCGATCCAGGCGATGGCAGACCCGATCGACGAACTGATCGAAGCGTTCAACGCTCGCATCGACCAGGCGTAGTCAGATGGCTGGAGGGCGGGGTCGAGACCCCGCCCTCACCGCGTCCATCTACCGGCCTGCGAGTGCCCTCAGCTTCGCCGCCGGCCGTGTGATCGATGGGTCGTCCCTCGGTAGGTCGTCCAGCGGAAACCAGCGAACCCCCTCGACCTCTTCATTCCCTGATGTGGCCCAGGCGTTGGCCACGAACGCCGACCTCACATCGAAGTGATCGTGGGCCGGATCCGCTCCACGAGCCGGGAAACGGTGAACGTCGACATCGAACAGGCCCAGCCACTCCAAATCGGTCACACCGGTCTCCTCTTCGATCTCTCGGCGCTGTGCCGCTAGAACGTCCTCGTCGCCCGGTTCGATGTGGCCGCCCGGCTGAAGCCACGCTCCGATCTTGCGGTGCCACACCAGCAGCAGCGACGACAGATCCGGTGACAGCACGAATCCGCTCGCAGTGATGTGTCCCGGTTCGAAGCTATGCCTCGAGAATGGATCCGCCACATTCAGCGACCGGAGCTCGTCGATATAGCCGGCCTCCCGTTCGTCGAACGGCTGGATGGTGTCGAGCATCCGATGAAGTTCAACGAGATCCACCCGACCATCGTATCGGCCGTCACAAGGTATCGTCCGATCATGGAGTCGATCGCCGAGTTCGCGCACCTCGCGGAAGCCAATCTGGCCCGCGCCTCGCTCGAGGCCGCTGGGATCCGTGCCATCGTCGCCGACGAGGACGCCAATGCGCTTGGCGCGCTTCCCGTCAGGGTCCTCGTCGAAACCGTCGATGTCGATCGTGCCCGCGACGTGCTCGCGCCGATGGACATGCCGTACGAGGGGCCTCAGACCGACGGCCTTCCCGGGTGGGCGATCCTCGGTCTCGTCCTTGCAGCACTGATCGCACTCGGGATGATCGTCTTGACGTTGACGCACTAGTCGTCAGTCGTCGGTGGGATGGCGACGTCAGCTGTCCCGAGACGGTTCGGCGAGTGTCCTACCGAGACCCGACAGCCGAAGACCATCAACCATGAGGCCCGCCCCTGTACAGTCGATCGTGATGGATATCGAGCTGCGCAGAATCCACCTCCCGTTCGCCGCCCCGTTCCACACGGCGCTGGGTGTCCAAGACAATCGGGACGTGCTGCTCGTGGCAGTGCACACGGACACCGGGACCGGCTGGGGCGAGTGTGTGGCAATGAACGAACCCATCTACACGTCCGAGTATGTGTCGGGGGCACACAGCGTCATGCGCGATGTCCTCCTCCCCCAGCTCACCGGAAGCGCCGTGACCGCGACGAACCTTGGCAGGCTCCTCGAGCCGATTCAGGGGCATCGGATGGCGAAAGCTGCGCTCGAAATGGCGCTCCTCGACGTGGAGCTGCGTTCGTCCGGTGTTTCACTCGCGACGTTTCTCGGAGCGGCAACCGATCGCGTCGCTGTTGGCGTCGCCCTCGGCGTCGACCGCGACGTCGCCCGGCTCATCGACACGGTCAGACGCAACATCGATCGTGGGTATCGAAGGATCAAGCTGAAGATAGTGCCCGGGTGGGATGTCGAGCCGGTCGCCGCGGTTCGTCGCGCGTGTGGCGACGAGTTGGTCCTGCAGGTCGACGGCAACAAAGCGTACGGACCTTCAGAGATGGCACGTCTGTCCGCTCTCGATGCCTTTGGCCTGGCCATGATCGAGCAACCGTTCGGCGACCTCGCTACCCATGCTTCGTTCGCGCGAACCGTCAAAACGCCAATCTGCCTCGACGAGTCGATCTCCTCGACTGAGGCAGCACGCCTCGCGCTCACGCTGGGAGCGTGTTCGATCGTGAACATCAAGCCTGGTCGGGTCGGCGGCTACCTGGAGGCTCGCCGCATCCACGACATGTGTGTGGCCAGAGAGGTGCCCGTGTGGTGTGGCGGCATGTTCGAGACGGGCATCGGGCGTGCCGGGAATCTGGCGCTCGCGGCGCTGCCCGGCTTCACGCTGCCGTCCGACATCTCGGAGTCCTCCCGCTACTACGACGAGGACATCACAGAGCCGTTCGTGCTCGAATCAGACGGCACACTCCAAGTCCCGTCGGGTCCCGGTATCGGAGTAGTCCCAGATCCGGACCGCGTCGCGGAGGTCACAACCTCGGTGGAACGGTTCAGCATCTGAGGCTCCCTCCGGGAGCCCGTACTCCGTACTGCGTATTTCGATCCGCGTACGGACGCCCTACGGTTCCATTCGATCTTGGTCGCGTACGAGACACGAGACACGAGATACGGAGGACGGAACCCGAGTTCCGTCCTCTCAGGTCGACTCGACTTTCGGCATCAGCGCCCTGAACGCCGCCGGTCCGAGCGTGCTGGTAACGCCGGCGAGCAGAATGATCTGTGCCTCCAACACCCGGTCGATGATCCCGAGTTCCACGCCGAGTTCCGCGACGGCGATGATCAGACTGAGACGGGCGGACAACAGAAAACCAGCTGCGAACACCTCCCGAATCGATCTCCTTCTGCGGAGCAGTGCAAGGGCCGGAATGGCTTTGACCAAGACGGCGAGACCAATGAGCGCCGCAGCTTCGAGGAGCACACGCACATCGCCGAGCTCGTGGAGATCGAATCGAATCCCGACGTTGATGAAGAAGATCGGAATGAGGAATCCGTAGGCGAACCCGCTGAGTTTCTGTTCCAGTGCGCCCCGGTGTCGGAATATCACGGCGAACACGCTGCCGGCCAGGAACGCTCCCAGGATCGGCTCGATGCCGAGCACAAGCGACAAGCCGACGAACACAAGCATCAGCGCAAGCGACCCCCGAATGCCGACCTCTTCGGGATCGTCGAGGTCGAAGAGGCGTCCGAACCACTCGGGCTTCCACCAGGCTGCCCGCCGAATGAGAAGCAGCGCACCGGCCACGACCACGAAGAACAGTGGGAGATCGAAGAGCTGGATCGTGACTCCGTGCTCCACGATGACCGCCATCGCGGTGACACCCAGCAGTGTCAGGAAGTCGGCGAGCAGCGCTGACATGAGAATGATCTGGCCGAGCGGCGTCGAGACTCGTCGTGTGCTGCGGAGTGTGGGAACGACCAGACCGACCGATGTCGTCGCGAGGATGAACATGACGAAGAACCCGTGGCCAAGGATTCGAGACGCAACGTAGGCGGTGACGATCGTCAACCCGAACACCGTCATGCCGGTGATGAACTGCCGGGGCCGTCTCCGATCGAACATGCCCAGGTCGATCTCGAACCCCGACAGGAACATGAGGAGGAACAACCCGAGCTCTCCGAGCTCGTTCAGAAACGGACCCTCTTGGACGACGTGCAGAACCGGCCCTATGAGCACTCCGAACAGAATCTCCAGCACCACACCCGGAACACGAACCCGATTCGAGAGGAGTGGCAGAACGAACGCTGCAGAGGCGATCAGGATCAGGGTGGGTGCTTCCTGGGCGACGAGTTGCTCAGGCGACATCAGACGCTGTCTTTCGGCACGAGAAGAACGGAGGTGTCCGCTCGCAACACGTAGTGGCCGATCACCCCTGGATTTGCAACCGTCGGCAGGTGCGACGGCATCGGCAGCACGAGGAGTCCTTCGCCGTTCGTGACCTCCGTCACCGTTCTCACCGGATTCCCTCGTCGAACGAGCCGTCTGACGGCGACGTCCTTCACCGCGGCCTCCTCCCGCAGCCGTGCGACATCGTGTCTGGCGTCGGTCAGGGCCTCCTCCCCTGCCATGAACGCCGGGGGAATCGCGGCAACGGCGATCAATCTCGTCTTGCCGTACGACGTCAGGTCGATCGCTGCCCGCCCCGAGGCATCATCCCCGCTCGCCGTCACGACGATGTGCCGATACGGCGCTCGTCCGGCAGCAAACAGGATCGGCTTGGTCAAGCCCCTCGCCCGTTTCAGGGACCTGTGCAGCGAGAATCGCCTGGCGAGCCCTCTGCCACTCGGCGCTCGGACAACCACAACCCCGACACTCTCCGACTCGATGACGGATCGGAATGACTCGCGACGCTCGACCGGTCGCATCCGTACCCTGACCTCGTCCGTGTAGTCGGGAATCCGCCCAAGCAGCTCGGCCATCTCCTCCATCCGGGCCTTGTGAGGGATCGTCTCGAGGCGTGGGTGTAGGACGAGTACTGCGTCTGCGGCGCTGTGGCGGGTGAGCGTGACGGCCTCAGGAAGCAGCTCCGAGAGGTCTGTTTCGGACTCCACGACCAGCGCAATCTGATGACCGAACCCTGCCGGGAATTTGGCCGTACCGACGGTGAATGTACGCACCACATCGCTGTAGTCCGAAGCAGCAGCAACGACCGTGACCAGGTCGCCCGCCCGAAGGATCGTGCCGCCATGCGGGACGATCAGTTCCCCGTCTCGAAGAATCGCGGCAATGAGGGCTCGAGTTGAGTGAAGATCCTGAAGGGATCGTCCGACCAGGGGGGAGTCCGGCTCGATTCTGAACTCGACTGCTTCGGCCATTCCGTCGGCGAACGCCGCCGAAGAGATACGCCGAGGTTCAAGGGTGATTTCGAGTCGGCGAGCGGTGAGTCGATCCGGAGAGAACGCCGAAATACGCAGTCCGCGGTAGGTGCTGAGCTGCTCGGGATCGGCGGCAACCGACACCACCCGAAGGAGCCCCGCATCTCGGGCGAGCCGGCATGCTTCCTGGTTGACGGCATCGCTGTTGGTCGCCGCAACCAGTGCGTCTGCATCCGGAAGCCCGGCGCGTTCGAGCACCACCCGGCTGGATCCATCACCAACAATGGTGGTCAGCGATCGGATCCCTGCCGCAAGAGAGAGACGCTGCGAGTCGACATCAATGACGGTGACGGTCCAATGATCCCCAAGACCGCGTAGGAGATCTCGTGTCACACCACCTGCCCCTACGACGATCAGCTGCATCCGACCCCTCTCCAGGACCCACACTACAGAGCCGTCTCCCGAGAGAGCCGGCTTCGCAGTAAGTCATGAATTGTGGAAGAGAAGAGTGGGTCTACACCAGTTCGATGACCGCCATTTCGGCGTTGTCACCGCGGCGGGTTCCAACTCGCACGATCCTCGTGTAGCCGCCGGGACGCTCCGCGTAGCGTGGCGCGATCTCATCGAAGAGCTTGGTGACGACTTCCGTGTTGCCAATCACCTTGAGCACCTGCCGGCGAGCGTGAAGATCACCCTGTCTCGCCTTGGTGATCAACCGCTCGGCGAGCGGGCGGACCGCCTGCGCACGAGTGATGGTCGTTGTGACCTTCTCCTCTTCGAAGAGTGACTGGGCGAGATTGCTCAGCAACGCCTTCTGGGCGGATGGGCTTCCCCCGAGCCGGTGGCCCTTACGTGGTTTCGGCATCAGGCACCTCCGCCGTCTGAACCACCGCTGAGGCTGAGGCCGAGCTCATCGAGCTTCGCGACGACCTCCTCGAGGCTCTTGTGGCCGAAGTTGGTGATGCTCAGAAGATCGTCCGAGGTCTTCTGTACCAGTTCGCCCACCGTTTCGATCTGTGCGCGCCGCAGGCAGTTGCGAGGACGCTCGGAAAGATCGAGTGCCTCGATCGGAAGTTCGAGATCAGGCGAGGTGGGTTCCGCGATCGCAACGTCACCGAGTTCCAGACCGACACCCTCGCCGATGTCCGCGAACAGGCCGAGCAGCTCGCGCAGCGTCTTGCCTGCCGACGACACGGCTTCCGAGGGGTCGAGCGAACCGTCCGTCTCGAGGTCCAGCACAAGACGGTCGAAGTTGGTCATCTGCCCGACCTGCGTTGGTTCGACCTTGTACGTGACCTTGCGGACCGGGGCGAAGATCGAGTCGATGGGAATGATGCCGATGACTTCGGTCGCCTGGTTCTTCTCGGCGGAGCGATAGCCCACTCCACGCTCGACGGTCAGCTCGATCTCCAACCTGCCGGACGACGACAGGCCGGCGATGTGCAGATCCGGGTTGACGATTTCGACACCGGCCGGCGTCTTGATATCGCCCGCCGTCACCTCACCGGCGCCCTTCGCCGACAGATACATGATCTGTGCAGGCTCTGAGGTTTCCATGCGCAACACGACCTGCTTCAGGTTCAGGATGATATCGACGATGTCCTCGACCACACCAGGAATCGTCGAAAACTCGTGCTGGACACCTTCGATCTGGACGGTCGTGATAGCGGCACCCGGCACCCTCGCGAGGAGCGTACGGCGGAGTGTGTTCCCGAGCGTGTAGCCAAACCCTGGCTCGAGTGGTTCGATGACGAACTTCGAACGCGAGTCAGAGATGGGCTGCTCTTCGATCTGGGGACGTTGAACGATCAGCACGATGATCTCCTACTTCGAATAGAACTCGACGATGAGCTGCTCACGGATCTGGGTATCGATCTGCGCCCTGTTCGGGACGTCTTGAACCACGATCCTGCGTGCTGCGGCGTCGATGTCGAGCCACTCGGGCAACGTGTGGGTGACCGTCTCGACCGAATGCTCCACGATGATCAGATTCTGACTGCGCTCGCGAAGCGTGATGACATCGTCGGAGCGCACCTGATACGACGGGATATCGACCTTCTGGCCATTCACCTCGAAATGTCCGTGGTTCACCAGCTGACGCGCCTGCGGGCGTGTCTGCGCGAACCCGGCTCGGTACACGACATTGTCGAGTCTGGTTTCGAGGATACGAAGCAGATTCTCACCGGTGATGCCCTTCTGACGGGCGGCTTCCCGGTAGTAGCGACGGAACTGACGCTCGAGAACCCCGTACATCGCGCGCAGCTTCTGCTTCTCCCGGAGCTGGATCTGGTAGTCGGTCTCGCGGATCCGGCCACGACCATGCTCTCCTGGCGGGTATGCACGACGATCGACCGCGCACTTCTTCGACTGGCACAGTGGCTGGCGTGCCCTGCGGCACAGTTTGTGCGTAGGTCCTGTGTATCGCGCCATCAGCCCCTCCGCTTCTTCGGACGGCACCCGTTGTGCGGGAACGGTGTCACGTCACGGATGAACGTCACTTCCATTCCCATGTTCTGAAGGGTGCGAACGGCCGTGTCACGACCGCCGCCGCTCCCTGACACAATGACGTCGAGCTTGCGAACGCCATGCTCGCCGGCTTGACGAGCCGCCTCTTCGGCAGCCACCTGCGCCGCGTAGGGCGTCGACTTGCGCGAACCCTTGAACCCAACCGTGCCACCCGACGTCCACACAACGGTGTTTCCGTCGAGATCGGTGATGTTGATGATCGTGTTGTTGAAACTGGCGGTGATGTGGGCCTGCCCGTGAGCGATGTTCTTCCGCTCTCGGCGGCGCACCCGTTTTGTCTGCTGCTGTTTCGCCACTGAGACCTACTTCTTGACCTTCTTCTTGCCGGCGATTGCCGCTCGGCGTCCCTTACGTGTTCGGCCGTTCGTGTGTGTCCGCTGGCCGCGCACCGGGAGACCCCGGCGATGACGGACGCCCTGATACGTGCCGATCTCGATCTTTCGTTTGATGTTCTGCTGGACTTCACGGCGCAAGTCGCCTTCGACCCGATAGGTCTGATCGATGAAACGTCGAATGCGAACGACTTCGTCGTCGGTCAAGTCACGGATCTTCGTTCCCGGATCGATACCGACGTTGTCACAGATCTGCAGTGCGCGTGTTCTTCCGACACCAAAGATGTACGTAAAGCCGATCTCGGCTCGCTTATCTCTCGGAAGGTCAACTCCAGCTATACGCGCCATTCCTCACCCCTGCCGCTGTTTGTGTCGCGGGTTATCGCAGATCACCCACACGCGCCCGTGGCGGCGGATGATCCGGCACTTCTCACACATCTTCTTCACAGAAGGTCTTACCTTCATCTGTATCTCCACACGATCCTGCCCCGTGTCGGATCGTACGCCGACAGTTCGAGGTCAACCTTGTCACCAGGCAGGATGCGGATATACCGCATCCTCATCTTGCCCGACACATGGGCAAGCACTTCAAGGCCGCCCTCGATTTCCACCCGAAACATCGCGTTCGGGAGCGTCTCGAGGACGGTCCCCTGCACCCGTATTACATCGTCTTGCTTTGCCACAGGAAACCTAGAAACTGGCCTCGACAGACCGAAAAACAAGGCTAGCTGGCATGGGCGCCCTTACCCAAATCCGGCTCCTGCGTCAGCACCCGGACTCCGCCATCCGTGAGAGCGATGGTGTGCTCGAAGTGTGCCGACAGACTACCGTCGGCCGTCCTGACCGTCCAACCGTCGGCGTCGACCTTCGTGCCCGCTCCACCCATGTTGAACATCGGTTCGATGCAGATGGCCATCCCACGGCGGAGCTTCATCCCGGTGCCGGCCTTGCCGTAGTTGGGAACCTGGGGGTCTTCGTGCATGCTGCGACCGATGCCGTGTCCCACGTACTCCCGCACCACGCCAAGCCCTGCACGGTCTGCCTCTCGTTCCACGGCGGACCCGACGTCTCCGAGTCTCCCTCCGGGCCGCGTTTGTTCGATACCCGCCCACAAACCGGCTTCCGTCGTGTCCAGCAGCCGCCGAACGTTCGGCGGGATCTCCCCGATCGGGAACGTAGTGGCAGCATCACCGTGGTAGCCCTCGTAGATGGCACCGGCGTCGATCGAAAGGATGTCACCGTCGACGAGCTTGTGCTCAGAGGGAATCCCGTGCACGATCACGTCGTTCGGGGACGTGCAGATGTGCGCCGGGTAGCCGTGGTAGCCGAGAAACGAGGGTGTGCAGTCCCGTCCCCTGATGATCTCGGCCGCCAGCTCATCGAGTTCCTTGAGTGAGACTCCCGGCCCGGCAGCGGCACGTACCCCTGAGAGAACTGCGGCCACGGTTGCACCTGCGACCGCCATCTTCTCGAACTCTTTGGCGTTCTTGATGGTGATCACGAGCCAAGCACCTGGACTACCCTCGATCGAACCTCCTCGACCGAACCAAGGCCATCGACGTAGGTGACGATGGCGGCGTAGTACTCGAGCAACGGGGCGGTGGATGCTCTGAACACGAGCAGCCGGTTGGCGACGACCTCTTCGGTGTCGTCGCTGCGTTGGAACAGTGACAGCCCGTCGACGTCGCACACCCCCTCGACCTGCGGCGGATTGTCGGTGACGTGATAGACGTGGCCATTGGCGCAGCTCCTTCGGCCCGTGATGCGCCGCAGGACCTCTTCGTCGGAAACGCTGAGTGCGACCACGCGATCGAGTTGGACGGACATTGCGTCGAGCGCCTCGGCCTGGGGAATGTTCCGGGGGAATCCATCGAGGATGAATCCCTCTCGTGCATCGTCGCAGCCGATTCGCTCCGCGAGCATCGCCACTACGAGCGTGTCGGGGACCAGATCACCGGCCTCCATGAAGACCTCTGCCTTCTGTCCAAGCTGCGTGCCTGCCGCCACATGCTCGCGAAGCATCGCACCCGTTGAGATGTGCGGAATGTCGAACTCACTTGCAACCAGATCAGCCTGCGTACCCTTGCCGACGCCCGGAGGGCCGACGAACAGGTAGCGGTGACTCACGTGAGGAATCCCTCGTAGTTGCGCATCGTGAGCTGGCTCTCGACCTGCTTCATCGTTTCCAACGCCACACCGACGACGATCAGGATCGACACGCCTGAGAATCCGACCGGCACGCTGAATATCGCGCTGGCGATGGCCGGGAGCACCGAGACGATCGCAAGGAAGAGCGAGCCCGGCAGCGTGATCCGGTTCAGGATGTGCGCCAGGTGCTTGGAGGTCTGACTACCGGGGCGAACACCGGGAATGAACCCACCCTGGCGCTGGATCAGCTCTGCCTGGCGAACCGGATCGAACTGGATCGCGGTGTAGAAGTACGTGAAGAAGATGATCAGGATGAACAGAAGAATGATGTAGAACGTGCTCGTTCCATTGCTGTTTCCGATGTTCACACTGATCCAGTTGCGAACCGACGCCCAGAACGGTTTGTCCGTCGGAATGGCGGTGGCGATCAGCACCGGGAAGTACATGAACGACGTGGCGAAGATCACAGGGATCACGCCGGCCGTGTTCACCTTCAGGGGGATATAGGTGCTCTGACCGCCGAGGACGCGGCGTCCGCGGACACGCTTCGCGAACTGGATCGGAATGCGCCGCTGTCCCTGCTCGACGTAGATGATTCCGACGATCAGCGCGAGAAACACCAGGATGAACACACCAAAGATCACGACGCCGCCGTTCCTGCCCGACAGGACCGTATTGGCCCAGATCGAAGCGAAACTCGCCGGCAGACGCGAGGCGATGGCGATGAAGATGATCAGCGACATCCCGTTGCCGACACCGCGCTCCGTGATCAGCTCGCCGAGCCACATGATGAACGCGGTACCTGCAGTCATCGTCAAGACGATGAGCGCGACCCGTGCCGGCGTGTAGTTGGGAATCAACGAGATACCGGCGGTCAGCGTGCCCTGCGCGAACAGGTACGTGAGACCGGTCGACTGCAGCAGCGCCAGCAGAATCGTGATGTACCTGGTCCACTGGGTGATGACCTTCTGTCCGGACTGGCCCTCGTCCTGCAGTGCCTGGAGCTTCGGGATCACGGCGGCGAGCAGCTGCATGATGATGGCCGCGGTGATGTACGGCATGATTCCGAGGCTGAACACCGAGAACCGGTTGAGAGCGCCGCCCGAGAACAGGTTGAGCAATCCGAGGATGCCCTGCTGCTGACCGGTCTGTGCCAGCTCATTCACGGCGGAGAGGCTCACGCCGGGAACAGGAATGGCGGTGCCAAGCCGGTACACGAAGAAAATGAACAGCGTGAACAGGATCTTCCCCCGAAGGTCGGGGATCTTGAACATGTTGCGGTAAATGGAAAGCATGCTGTCGACCGATCAGCGCTCGATGACCTGGGCTGTGCCGCCAGCCGCCTCGATCTTCGAGATGGCCGTCTGGCTGAATGCGTGAGCTTGGACGGTCAGCGCCTTGCTGAGGTCGCCCTCACCGAGCACCTTCACCCGGCCTCGCTTCTTCACCATGCCCTTCGCTCGCAGCTCGTCCGGCGTGACCGTCGAGCCTTTCGCGAACGTCTCCAACGCTTCCACGTTGACGAGGGCGAAGTACTCCTTGTTGGGGTTCTTGAATCCACGCAGTTTGGGGAGTTGCCTCGTAAGGGGCATCTGACCGCCCTCGAATCCGATGCGCAGCTTGTTCCTGGCCTTCAGGCCCTTGGTGCCACGACCGGCGGTCTTCCCGCGTCGACCCGCCTCTCCCCTTCCGACGCGACGCTTCGGCCGCTTCGAACCGGGGGCGGGTCGAAGGTGGTGGAGTTGAAGTTTTGTGGTCTTCTCTTCGTCAGCCATCTCAGTCTCCAGTAGTCCGGCACCCAAAAGCCGTGCCCGGGATCTCCTCCTACTTGGTCTCTTCCACTTGGACGAGGTGCTGCACCTTGTGCAGCATCCCACGCACGGACGGGGTGTCGTCGTGCTGAACCGTCTGGTGCATGCGGCGCAGCCCAAGGCTGCGAAGCGTCGCTCGGTTCTTCGGCTTCTGACCTATCGCGCTCTTCACGAGCGTCACATTCAGCTTCGTCATGCGGCGCCTCCGGACTTCCTCAACTCCGCGGTGCGGTATGCGGCCAGCAACCCTGGAGGAGCGATGTCCTCGGGTCGCTTGCCACGCGCGGCGGCGACCTTCTCCGGTCGCATCTGTGCAAGAAGGCCGTTCATCGTGGCCCTGGCGACGTTCAGGTGGGTCGGTGAGCCAAGTGACTTGGCAAGAGCGTCCTGGACGCCTGCGGCCTCGAGCACCTGGCGGACGGCACCGCCGGCGATGACTCCAGTACCGGGAGCCGCCGGCTTCAACATGACCTTCGACGCGCCGTGGACACCAATCACCTCGTGGATGATCGTTGCGCCCGCCATCGGAATGCTGATCATGGACTTGCGTGCCTCTTCGATCCCCTTCTGGATCGCTGCAGGTACTTCCTTCGCCTTCCCATATCCGATGCCGACGTTTCCACGACCGTCCCCGACAACGACGAGCGCCGTGAACGAGAACCGCCGGCCGCCCTTGACGACCTTGGCGACTCGGTTGATCTGTACGACTCGTTCGTCGAGTTGCTGCTGCACTTCCGCCATGTGTCTCTGCTCCTAGAACTTCAATCCGGCTTCTCGGGCCGCGTCCGCCAACGCCTTCACCCGGCCGTGGAACGCATATCCTCCACGGTCGAATACCACGTCGGTCACGTCGACCTTCCCCGCCCGCTCCGCGAGCAGCGTCCCCACCTTTGCGGCGGTGTCTCTGGTCAACGATTTGTCACGCAACGTCTTCTCCTGTGACGAGGCGGCGGCCAGCGTCCGGCCGGCGTCATCGTCGATCAGCTGGGCATAGATGTACCGATTGCTGCGGAACACGACGAGCCGCGGCCGGTCGCCGGTTCCATACAACGTCTTGCGGACCCGGGCGTGCCGGCGGCGACGTGCGTCTTCTCGTGAACCTCTCATCGGGCAACTCCTGCTTTGCCGGCCTTCCTTCGGACGTACTCGTCCACATACCTGATTCCCTTGCCCTTGTAGGGCTCGGGCGGCCGGATTTTTCGGATGTTCGCGGCCACTTGGCCGACGAGTTCTTTGTCGATGCCGGCAACGATGACGTGCGTCGGGTTCGGGACCTCGAACGAGATTCCGGCCGGAGCCTCGATCTTCACCGGATGGCTGTAGCCGACCTGGAGTTCGAGGGCGCTGCCCTGCAAGTTCGCCCGGTAGCCGATACCGACGATGCTCAGCTCTCTGCGGAACCCGTCGGTGACGCCCGTCACCATGTTGGCGAGTAGCGCTCTGCTGAGCCCGTGGAGTGCTCGCGATTCGCGCTGATCGTCGAATCTTTGGACGGTGGCGACTCCGTCTTCGACGGAGATCGCGACCTTTTCATGGAACGTCCGCTCCAGCGTGCCCTTCGGACCCTTGACGGATACGTGCTGGCCATCGATCTTCAGATCGACTCCGGTGGGAATCTGGATCGGTGCTTTTCCTACCCGACTCATGTCACCACACCTCACACATGATCTCGCCGCCGAGACGCCGGCGCCTGGCCTCCCTGTCGGGGAGCAGACCCTGCGACGTCGACACGACGAGCACGCCGAGACCACCGTGCGAGCGAGGCAGGTCGGAAGCGCTGCTGTACACACGCCGACCCGGCTTCGACACTCGCCGGATGCCTTGGATGACCGGCGTGCGATTCTTCTCATACTTGAGGCGCAGCACCAGCTGGCGGTGAACACCGTCCTGCTGTGACTGGAACCCGTCGATGAACCCCTCGGATGCGAGGATTCCCGCGACCTTTTCCTTGAGCCTCGACGATGGCATGGTCACGTCGGCCTTCCCTGCCTGGGTGGCGTTGCGAACCCTGGTAAGCATGTCTGCGATGGGATCGGTCATCATGGCTACCACGACGCCTTTCTCACACCTGGCAGCTCACCCCTGGATGCGAGCTCTCGGACACAGATTCTGCACATGCCGAAATCACGCATGTAGGCACGCGACCGGCCGCACCGACGGCAGCGGTTGTAGGCCCGAACCTTGAACTTCGGCTTTCTCTTGGACTTGGCTATCAGACTCTTCTTGGCCATTCGTTCCTCACACCTTTGCGTCCCGACGGAACGGGAACCCGAAAGCATCGAGAAGCGCCCGCGCGTCTTCGTTCGTCTCTGCCGTCGTGCAGATCGTGATGTCCATGCCCCGAATGTCCGACACCTTGTCGTAGTCGATCTCCGGGAACACCAGCTGTTCGGTCAAACCGAACGAGTAGTTGCCGCGACCGTCGAACGCCTTCGGGTTTAACCCTCGGAAGTCTCGAATCCTCGGGATCGCCACTGCGATCAGTCGATCGAGAAACTCCCACATCCGGTCGCCGCGAAGCGTCACCGACACACCGACCGGCATGCCTTGACGGATCTTGAAACCGGCGATGGACTTCTTCGACCGGTTCAGACGCGGCTTCTGACCGGTGATCAGTCCCAGCTCTTCCATGGCGGAGTCCGCCTGCTTGGAATCGCCGACGGCCTCGCCGACACCCATGTTCACAACGATCTTGGTGAACTTGGGTACTCGCATCGGGTTGGCGGTGGCAAGCTGCTTCTCCAGGGCCGGCACGACATCCTTCAGGTACTTGTCCTTGAGCCGCGGGGTCACAGTTCACCTCCGCACTTCACACACACCCGATACTTGATCCCGTCATCGTCGACCCGGTAACCGATACGAGTCGGCCCACAATCCTCACAGACGATCATCACGTTCGACGCGTCGATCGGCATGTCCTTGTCGATGATGCCGCCCTGCATCGTCTGACCCTGGGGACGCTGGTGCTTCCGGGCGGTGTTGACGCCTTCGACGATCACCTTGTTCTTCTTGGTGATGACGCGTGCGACGCGGCCTTCCACACCGGTGTCCTTACCGGTGATGACCTTCACCTTGTCACCTTGTCGCAGTCGCATCACAGCACCTCCGGTGCCAGCGAGATGATCCTCATGAATCGTTTGTCGCGCAGCTCCCGGGCGACGGGTCCGAAGATGCGCGTCCCACGGGGCTGGCTGTTGTTGTCGATGATGACGCACGCGTTGTCGTCGAAACGAATGTACGTGCCGTCCTTGCGGCGGTAGCCCTTGGCCGTCCTGACGACAACCGCCTTGACGACCTCGCCCCGCTTCACGGTACCGCCAGGAATGGCGTCCTTGACGGTAGCGACGATGGTATCACCGAGACCCGCATAGCGCCGAGTCGAACCGCCCATCACACGGATGCACAGCACCTCCTTGGCGCCGCTGTTGTCGGCGACACGCAGTCTTGTTTCCTGTTGAATCATCGGGCGCGCTCCACGATCTCGACGATCCGCCACCGCTTCGTCTTCGAGAGGGGCCTTGTTTCCATGATCCGTACCGTGTCACCGTTGCGAGCATCGTTGCCCTCATTGTGCGCGTGGAAGCGCTTCCGGCGGCGGACGATCTTGTTGTAGCGGGGATGGCGGACCTGCTGCTGGACCTCGACGGTCACGGTCTGATCACGTCCGTCAGACACGACCACACCGACGCGCGACTTCCGCCGTGCACGATCCTCCATCACTCACCTTCCTGCTCTCGCCACGCCTTGATCTCCTGCTCACGCAAGACGGTCAAGATTCGGGCGACGTCTTTTCGTACTTCGCGGATGCGTGATGCATCATCGAGCTGATTCGTGGCCAACTGGAAGCGCAGGTTGAACAGCTCTGCCTTGGTTTCCGTGAGCTTGTCCTGCAGCTCGTCCGCGGAGAGCTCACGCAAGTCGAATGCTTTCACGTGTCCTCCCGTGTCACGAACTTGGTCTTGATGGGCAGCTTGTGTCCGGCGCGTCGCATCGCCTCGCGGGCAAGGTCATCCGGCACTCCAGAGAGTTCGAACATGACGCGTCCGGGTTTGACGACCGCGACCCAGAACTCGGGGTTGCCCTTCCCCGATCCCATGCGAGTCTCGGCCGGCTTCTCTGTGACAGGCTTGTCCGGAAAGATGGTGATCCACACCTTCCCGCCACGGCGAATCGTCCGGTTGATGGCGACTCGAGCGGACTCGATCTGCCGGGCGGTGATCCACCCGTTCTCGAGTGCCTTGAGTCCATAGTCGCCGAACGTGACGGACGTCCCGCCCTTGGCGGTACCGGTTCTGCGCCCACGATGGACCTTGCGGTACTTGGTTCGCTTCGGCATCAACATGGGCTACTCGTCTTCTTTCTCGTCTTCGGTGGCGTCCGCCGCGTCGGTACTCTCCTCGGCCTCGACCTCGGGGACATCCTCGGCTTTCGGGGTTTCCTCGACCTCGGAAACTTCCTTGGCCTTCGGGGTTTCCTCGACCTCGGCTTCCGCCGGTGCTTCCGGCTCGGTCTCGACAGCGGTCGCCTCTGCAGTCTCCGCAACGGCGGCCTCGACGGCCTCGACCGCCGCTGTTTGAGCGGTCTTGTCCGTCACCGTCTCCGCGTCGGCGTCCTGGAGACCCTCGCGGTAGGCGTCTTCAGCCTCTTCATTCGAGATGGCGCGCGGTTCATCTGCCGGCCGCCTGCCTTCTCTGCGCTTGCCGCCACCTTCGACCACGCGTCGTCCACCACCGGCTTCGATCACGCGGCGCTTCTTGCGGCCGCCCACTGCTTCCTCGGCTCTCGCCTTTGCAGGTGCAACCCTGCTCGGCTTGCCGGCAGCCATTGCGATCTCCGCGGCGAGCTTCTCACGCGTTGCCTTCAGCGACGCCACGAGGTCACCCTTGTAGGTCCACACCTTCACGCCGATGGTGCCAACGGTCGTGTGGGCCGTCGCCGTGCCGTAGTCGATGTCGGCACGCAGGGTGTGAAGCGGAACTCGACCCTCGCGGTACCACTCACGCCGCCCCATGTCGGCGCCACCCAGCCGTCCGCTGCATTCGACTCTGACGCCCTGAACGCCTGCCTTCATCGCGGCGGCAACCGTGCGCTTCATCGCACGACGGAACGAGACGCGTCCTTCGAGCTGATCGGCGACGCTGCGCGCGAGCAGTTGAGCATCCTGGTCCGGGTCGCGGACTTCGATCACGTTGTATTTCACGGGCTTGCCCGTGAGCTTCTCGAGTCCCCCACGGATACGCTCGGCCTCTGCGCCGCGTCGTCCGATGACGACGCCTGGCCTCGCCGTGTGCACCTCGATGACGACCTTGTCGCGCGTCCGTTCGATCTCGATCCGAGAGATAGCTCCTCGGCGGAGTTCACCCGTGATGTAGTCGCGGATCTTCCAGTCCTCGTTGACGAGGTCGACGTAGTCCTTGTCGCTGTACCAGTGCGACTTCCAGTCCGTCACCACTCCGAGGCGGAACGCGTATGGATGTGTTTTCTGGCCCATTACGCCTCGCTCTCTTCGGAAACGACGATGGTGATATGACTTGTGCGCTTGAGGATGCGGGTCGCACGGCCTCGAGCCCGAGGACGCCAACGCTTCAGCGTGGGACCCTCATCGGCATACGCCTGTGCGACGAAGAGCTCGTCCGCATCGAGCGCGTGGTTGTGCTCCGCATTGGCCACAGCAGAATCGAGGGCCTTGCGCACCGGATCCGCTGCGCGCCGGTCTGTGAAGTCCAGCACGTTGCGTGCCTCCTCCACCGGAAGCCCCCGAACGAGATCCAGCACACGCCGCACCTTGTAGGGCGACTGGCGGATGTACTTGGCTTGTGCTCGTACCTTCATCGTCGGCTCGCTGCCTTCTCACGTGATCCGGCATGCCCGCGGAACGTCCTCGTCGGGGCGAACTCCCCCAACTTGTGGCCGACCATGGACTCCGTCACATACACCGGGACATGCTTACGTCCATCGTGAACCGCGATGGTGTGGCCCACCATCTCCGGAATGACGGTGGAGCGGCGACTCCAGGTCCGGATGACCCGCTTCTCGCCCTTTCGGTTCAGTTCCTCCACCTTCTTGAGGAGGTGCTCGTCGATGAAGGGACCTTTGCTCAGGCTCCTGGCCATCGCCTACCTCCGTCCTTTGCGTGATCGTCTTCGCACGATGTCCTTGTTGCTTGCCTTGTTCTTCTTTCGAGTTCTGCCTTCCGGCTTGCCCCACGGGCTCACCGGATGGCGGCCGCCGGACGACCGGCCCTCACCCCCGCCAAGGGGATGGTCGACCGGATTCATGGCGACCCCGCGGCTCTGAGGCCGGACGCCCAGCCATCTGGACCGTCCCGCCTTGCCGCCCTTGACAAGTTCCGCTTCAGTGTTGCCGACTTGTCCGACCGTTGCGCGACAGTCGAGCGACACCATCCGCATCTCGCCTGAGGGAAGCCGCAGCAGTGCGCGGTCGCCTTCCTTGCTCATGAGCTGCACGGAGGCGCCCGCCGAGCGTGCCATCTTAGCCCCTCCACCGGGCCGCAATTCAATGGCGTGAACGACGGTACCGGCGGGGATGTTTCGCAGCGGAAGCGCGTTGCCGGGGTTGATCTCTGCACTGGCTCCCGACTCAAGCACGGCGCCCACCTTCACCCCGACGGGAGCGAGGATGTATCGCTTCTCTCCATCTGCGTAGTGGAGCAGTGCGAGACGTGCGTTTCTGTTCGGGTCGTACTCGATCGCGGCGACCTTGGCCGGGATTCCGTCCTTGGTTCTCCGGAAATCGATCACGCGGTAGCGGCGCTTGTGTCCACCACCCTTGTGGCGTGACGTGATACGACCGTGGGTGTTGCGTCCACCCGTACCGCTCTTCTTGGCGAGCAGTGACTTCTCTGGTGTCGACTTGGTGACGTCGGCGAAGTCCGAGACGGTGCGGAAGCGCCTTCCCGGCGACGTCGGCTTCTGTTTCTTCGTTGCCATCGTTACACCCCGAAAATGTCGATCGAGTCGCCGGGCGCCAGCTTGACCAGCGCTCGTTTCGTGTCTTGGCGCCGACCAACCACCCAGCCGGTCCGCTTCTGCTTTCCCCGCTTGTTCAGGGTGTTCACCCGAAGCACCGTCACGTCGAAAATGTCGGCGATCGCCTGGGCGATCTCCGCACGGTTGGCACCGCGGACCACGTTGAACGTGTACGTGTTGTGCTGTTCGATCAGGTCGTACGACTTCTCCGAGACCACCGGGGTCAAGATGACGTCACGTGGATCCTTCATCAGTCTTCACCTCCCGATTCCTCTACGAAGTCGGCTTCGGTGACATCGAACGCGCCCTGGGCACCCACCGACCCGATCGTGTCGGTGGTGAACACGAGCGTGTCCGCCCACAGCACGTCGTAGGTGGTGAGCTGTCCGGGCTCGACGATCGCGATACCACGGAGATTCCGGAACGATCGCTCGGGGATCCGATCGCTACGACCGAGCACCAACAGCACCTTGCGGCCCGCCTCGATCGCATCGAGGAACGCCTTCGCCTGCTTCGTCTTGGGCTCCTGCCACTCGAACGTCTCGACGACCTTGATGTTGCCCTCGGCCGCACGAGCCGAGAGGGCACTGCGAAGTGCGAGGCGCTTCATCTTCTTTGGAGTCCGCTGTGCGTAGCTGCGCGGACGCGGTCCGAACGCAACGCCTCCGCCAACGAAGTGGGGGGCACGAATCGAACCCTGTCGCGCGCGGCCGAGACCCTTCTGTCGCCACGGCTTCCTCCCACCACCACGGACTTCTGCCCTGGTCTTGGTCGAAGCGGTGCCGGAACGGGCGCCTGCGAGCTGGGCAGTCACGACCTGATGCATGACCGGCATGTTCGGTTCGATGCCGAAGATCTCAGGGTCGAGCCCCACGTCACCCTTGCGGTCTCCGTCGCTTGTGAACAGTGCTGCAGTGCATGTATCAGCCACGAGCCTTCACCGCCTCTCTCACAAGTACAACCGAGCCCTTGGGGCCAGGCACTGATCCGCCGAGAAGGATCAAGCCTTTGGCTGCGTCGATGTCGACTACGTCAAGGTTGAGCATCGTGACGCGTTCGCCGCCCATGCGGCCGGGGAGTTTCCTGCCCTTGAACACTCGTGCCGGCGTTGCGCACGCTCCGATCGACCCGGGAGCCCGATGCACACGGTGGACACCGTGGCTCGCTCCCTGGCCGGAGAAGTTGTGCCGCTTGATGACACCCTGGAATCCCTTGCCCTTCGAGACACCGGCGACGTCGGCCTTGGCACCCTTCACGAGCACATCGGCGATCGTGATCTCTTGGCCGAGTTCGTAGGCATCCGGGTCGTCGACCCGGACCTCGACCAGATGGCGAGACGGTGCCACGCCTGCCTTCGCGTAGTGTCCGGCGAGGGGCCGGTTCACGTTCTTCACTTCCTTGTACGAGATCTGCACCGCTGCGTACCCATCGGTCTCAGGGCGTTTGATCTGCGTCACCAGGCACGGACCGGCCTTGATGACCGTGACCGGGATCGCCCGAGCCTCGCCATCAAACACCTGCGTCATGCCGAGCTTCTCTCCGAGAATGGCCTTCACAGCTTGATCTCCACTTCCACGCCCGCCGGGAGGTCGAGCCTCATCAGCGAATCCACGGTCTTCGGCGTCGGGTCGACGATGTCGAGCAGACGCTTGTGAATGCGCATCTCGTAGTGCTCCCGGGAGTCCTTGTCCACGAACGGCGAGCGAATCACGCAGTAGCGATGGATCTCGGTGGGCAGCGGAACGGGTCCCTTCACCCGTGCTTGCGTACGGGTTGCGGTCTCCGCGATCTTGCGCGCCGACTCATCCACGACTTCGTGGTCGTATGCCTTCAGGCGGATTCGGATTTTCTGTTCATCCGTCATACGTGCTCGCTTTGCTATTTGATGACTTTGGTGACGGTGCCGGCGCCGACGGTGCGGCCGCCTTCACGA
>CAZBXV010000031.1:0-23956 GCA_964496205.1 uncultured Acidimicrobiia bacterium | reverse complement strand
CTCCCTGGGGGGACCGACATGACGTCGCCCTTCGGGCTCCTGAGGGGACCGACATGACGTCGCCCTTCGCGCTGGTGGGGGAGGAATAGTCCGGCCCTGGCGGGTCTCTTGGGGGATCGAGCGGTCAGTTGCTGCTGAGACCCAGGGCTCGTGCCAGGAACGACGCCATCTGGTCGCGGAGCACGTTCTGGTTCGGGCAGTAGCGCGTCTGATCCACGTTGCAGCCCTTCGTGATGCCGGCGGCGGCGATGGCATCGATGTAGGGCTCGAAGAAGGAGCCGTCGTCGTCGGTGAAGGTGTTCGTGGCGGATGACGGCAGGTTGAACGCTCGAGTGAGGAACGCTGCCATCTCGGCGCGGCTCACCGGTGCGTCGGGCCGGTATGTCTGATCGTCATAGCCGGTCGTGATCCCCAATTCGTACAGTCTCTCGACATAGGGCGTGTACCACTGACCCTCGGGCACATCCACGAAGTACCTGTGATAGGCGGGCAGGTTGTCCTCCTCCTGGAGCGCACGCACCAGGAAGGCGGCCATCTCCGCACGTGTCACAGAGCGGAGGGGGCAGTAGCGGTCATTGAGGGGAGGGTTGCATCCGTCGGTGATGCCGATCGCGGCGATTGCCTCGATATCGGCCTCGTGGGTATTGCCGTCGTCATCGATGAAACGGTTGCCGACGCGGGTGTCGTCGACCTCCACCGTGAACGATGTGCTGTCGGCCCCGGTGACCGTGACTCGGACGCCGTCGAGATCGATCCAGTCGTCGATCGACAGCACGTGCGACGTACTGTCGATGGCGTTCTCAGGTGGGATCTGCTGAATCCGAGTCAATGTTGCGAAACACGGCCATGTCGACGGCCAGCTGTCCGGTATCGAACAGGCGCTTCGGCGTTGGTCGACTTCGTACACTTCGACCCCTGCCTTGGGAAGTGCTGCGTCGTACTCGGTGAGCCGGCGAGTATCGAGGGTGTAGAACAAGCCCTCCTCGACAGGAATGACGAGCATCTGGACCCCGGGTGATCCGAGATCCGAAAGGGTGTACGTGGTCACGCCCGAACGATGCACAATCACACTGGAGGGATCGATCCAGCCTGCCGAGTAGCGGTTGTACGCGATCGTGCCAATCGGCAGACCCGTCGCGGCCTGGCCGCTCATCACATCCATCGGATTGTCATAGACGTCGACCGACCCGTCGGATGTGAGTGTCAGCCCGCCATAGGAGTGCGGCCAGTTGATCGCATGCCCGAGTTCGTGTGCGACGGTTATCCACTGGGGCTCGTCATATGGCGAAACGGTGACAACCGTCGCAGCGCCGACCACCGCGGTCCGGAGGTTGGCCGGATACGTGGTGGCACATCCGGTGTAGGGATCCTCGGGACAGATCGCGCCCGCCGTGCCGTAGCCGGCGTCGAACCCGGCGGCGACCACGATGAGCACACCGTTGGCGGTACCCGAGGTGGCGGCTTGGACGGCTGACTCACAGCCGGTCACACGAAATCCCTCACCTGTGATCACCGTTTGGGGGATGACGTCATCCGAGGTGACGGTCCCACCGACGACGAAGTGTGGCGAGTACCTGCCCGTGGAGAGCCAAGAGAAGTATGGGGTGATGATCGCGTTGAGATTCGACGTGACACTCTGGACGTCGACACGTCCCGGCCAATCGGGAACGATGCACTGCCACACTTCCCACGTGTCCGTTCCCTGCGTGTACGTGCGCTGAACGGTGTCTGCGAACGGAACGAGGCGGAGGGGATCCGACGCATACGGATCGCCCTGCGCGATCGCGGGAGCCGGTGCGATCACCAGGAGGGAAATGAAGACGAGGAACGCGGCGAGAATCCGTCTCACGAGCACGGAGAATAGCCGCATCATGGGAGATGCCGGCCAGACGGGCCGGCTAGCGGGACTCGAGCAAGGCCTCGGTGGCGTCGACGATGCGTTCCGACGCGTGCCCGTCACCGTAGGGGCTGGGGAGCGATGCGAGACGAGCGTGGGTGGCGTTGACATCGTCAAGCCACCGCTCGGCAACCGTGACGATGTCGGGGCCCGGGAGCACCCGTTGCGCGAAGGTGCCGAGCACCTCGGGACGCTCCGTCGAGTTGCGCACCACCAACACGGGTCGTTTGAGCACACTCACTTCCTCTTGAACACCGCCGGAATCGGACACGATCATCGCTGACTCGGCCATCAGACCCAGGAAGTCCCGGTAGCCGATCGGCTCGGTCACCGTGAGCTCAGCCAGCAGGTTGCCGAGACCGAACTCGGCGGCACGACGGACTGACCGGGGGTGCAACGGCAGCAGGACGGGGAACGGGAGCGCGGCGAGCCGGCTCAGGATCATGGCGAACTGGTTCGGGTCGTCGACGTTCTCCGGCCGGTGAAAGGTCGACAGAATGAACCGGCCGGAGTCGACACCGTACCGGTCGAGAAGCCTGCGTCGATCCTCGGGAACGAGGTCCCGGACAGCCTCGACGACCGTGTTGCCGGTGAGCTGAACCCTCTCGGCGGCGATGCCCTCC
This sequence comes from uncultured Acidimicrobiia bacterium, assembly GCA_964496205.1. GTDB lineage: Bacteria > Actinomycetota > Acidimicrobiia > Spongiisociales > UBA4744 > CAYLHS01. Next base: position 21,436 of record CAZBXV010000031.1, on the reverse strand, counting down.
GAAAGGAGATTGTCGACGTTGACAGACGTCGGCGCGGCGCACAGGTCGCTCAGATGGTCGGCGATCACCCGGTTGTGTTCCTCGGGCATGTTCCGATCGTGGCTTCGAAGCCCTGCTTCCACGTGGATGAGAGGGATCTCTCGTGCATTGGCGGCGAGCGCACCGGCCGCGACCGCGTTCGTGTCTCCCTGGATCATCACCGCAGCGGGCCTCCGCTCCGAGAAATGCGCGTCGAGGAGTTGTGTTGCGTTACCGATCTGGTGGCCTCGGGATGTCCCGCCGACACCCAGGTAGAGGTCCGGTTCGGGGAGCTGCAACTCGCCGAAGAACGATGCCGACAGGTTCGCGTCGTAGTGCTGACCGGTGTGGATGACCCACGCGGCGTCACCGAGAAGCCGGATGACACGGCTCAGTTTGATGATCTCGGGACGGGTGCCGAGCACGACGGCAACCGACTTGTCCGGTGCGATTGGGTGTGCGGTCATGATGCCGCCAATTCTCGCTTCTGGCGTGAGTCGAGTAGACAGTCTCTTCTTCTCTCACGCAAGAAGGCGGGGTTGTCTGGTGCGATTCGGTGTGTGGTCATTACCCTCCGGGCAATGCTACGGGCACTCGCGATCGCAGCCCAACTCATCGTGCTCACGTTCGCCGCGTACACCCTGGTGACCGCCCTGTGGGGACTGCCGAGCCCGGAGTCCGCGCCACGAGGGAAACGCGGTCGTCGCTTCCGTGTGGTCATTCCCGCCCACAACGAAGCAAAGGTGATCGGGAATCTCCTCGACGATCTCGGAGGCCAGAGGTATCCGTCGGAGTTGGTCAGGGTCGTGGTGCTGGCCGACAGGTGCACCGACGACACTGCCACGTCCGTCGGCGATCGGGCCGAGATTGCCGAACGTTTCAGCGGACGCGACGGGAAAGGCGCCGCGCTCGCCTGGTATCTGGAACGGGAGCCTCTCGGTGCCGATGAAGCGCTGGTCGTGCTCGATGCCGACAACCGCGTGGACGATGACCTCCTTGCACGGTTTGCGGATGAGCTGGATCGTGGGCATCAGGTGCTTCAGGCCTATCTGGACATCGCCAATCCGGACGCGTCGGCATTGACCGCTGCGTCGGCGTTGAGCTACTGGGCATCCAACAGGATGGTGCAACTCTCGAGGGAGCGTCTTCGGTGGGGCGTCGAACTCGGTGGCACGGGCATGTGTCTGACGAGAGAGGCGCTCGACGAGGTAGGGGGGTTTCTGGCGTCCGAGACCGAGGATCAGGATTTGACCGCCCGACTGCTCCTCGCCGGGATGAGGGTGCGGTGGCTGCACGACGTGCGTGTCTCCGATGAGAAGCCGGAAACGCTCGGCGTCGTGGTTCGGCAGCGGACCAGATGGGCGGGTGGGAAACGTGAGGTGGGGCGGTCGGTGACCAGATCGCTCCTCGGCCGCTGGGTGAAGGAGAGTTCGATGGCCTGCTTCGATCTCGCCGTTCGAATCAACCAACCGGGGCGCGCGACCGTTGCTGCACTCAGTGGACTGTTGACCGTCATTGCCGCGATCTGGCCTTCCCGCTACCTGCTGCCATGGTGGGTGTGGGCCGTTGCCACCATCATCCAGGTGGGAGCGCCAATCGTGTTCCTGCGACTGGACGAGGTGCCTGGGAGGTATCTGTGGCGGTACCCCTACCTCGTCGTGTTCGCGGCGATGTCACCTGTTGCGAAGCTGCTGTCGAGACGATCGACCGGCTGGTACCACACCCCGCACCAGGGGTAGCTGTCCGTCCTTTCACCGTTCTTGCGTGAGTTAGGTAGACGATTTCATCTCTTTTCACGCCAGAACGGGGTTGGGGTCAGCCGAGTGGGGGTGGGGTGACCTCTCGACGGACAGCCGAAGGACGCCGGAGGAGTCCGCGGAACAACCCGAGGCCGTAGGACCAGTGCATGATCGCGATGGCGGAAGCGGTGCGTGCCCATCCGACTCTCCGGAAGGCGGCGGCCGCGACGGTCACAAGCCACAGCACCGCCAGCGCGATGAGGGGCCACCACGTGACACCCAGGATGCCGATCACGAACGAAGCAGCGGTCCCGAGCACGAGCGCCAAGGGTGCAGCGGGTCGCCACGACGGCCACCGGCCGTTCACATACAGCATCTCCGCCTTGCCTTGCCCGTAGCGAAAGAATTGCCGTGCCAGTGACCCTGGTGTCTGCCGGGGCCGGTAGGTGGACTTGATCGACGGGTCGAGGAGAACCTTCCGATCCTCCCGCCGCCACCGGAAGAAGAGATCGGCGTCTTCCACCGCGCCCGACGGGAAGGAACGAAAGCCGCCGATGCGCACGAGATCGTCCTTGCGGAACGCTCCGAGGTAGACGGTGTCGACCGACTCCGTCGTACTCGAGTGGTGAAATCGTCCTGGGCCTATGCCGAGCGGCGACGTCATCGCCGAGGCGACCGCCCGGCCGAAAGGCGTTGTTCCTTCGGGGGCGAGCCGCCCACCGACAGCGACGGCGGTTGACGCCGTGAGTGCCTCGACCGAGCGTGACAGGTAGTCGGGAGCGTAGGTGGTGTGGCCGTCTGCACGAACGAGGATGGTGCCGGTGGCCGCCTCGGCAGCCGTGTTGAGGCCGTGCGCCTGCCGGTGCCGAGGATTCGGGATGATCGTGATGGCGAGACGGTCCTTCCAACCTTCGACCCGGTCCGCCGTGTCGTCGGTCGAACCCCCGTCGGCGACGACGATCGTTACCTGGCCGTCGTAGTCCTGGGCGGCGAGTGACTCGAGGCACGCGTCGATGGTGGGCGCCTCGTTGAGAACGGGAAGCAGAACGGTGACGGACGGGTCGGGCACGTGTGGCAGCGTAGCCCGCTCGGCGACGGGTTCCGTGCGTCGATCACCGTTTGGTGGGTGCGGCCCCCTCTGTCCTCGACCTCCGGCCGAGTCCACCTCCCCCAATGGTCGCTTCGCTCCCTGGGGGAGGAAACGGTCGCCCCGCGGGTCGTGCGGCGACGGTGGCCGCGTTCTGACTGGGGACTGGCGGCTGACGACTGGGGATTGACGACTGCGAGCGAAGCTTGCCTCTCGTCGGTCCCCCCAGGAGCGAAGCGACGTTGGGGGGAAAGTACCGCCGGTGGCGAAGCCGCCGGGGGTAGGGGGGCCGTTCCCAACACCGGTGCTCATGGCTTCGTTGGTGGATGCGGCCCCCTTCTCCGACACAACGCCTACGGCGGGAAGAGGAAACAGGGGGCGGTTGAGCCCACGGCTACGCTTCCCGAGATGTCACCGAACGCACAGGGTCTGCCACGCGCTCGACAGTTCCTGTTTCTCGTGTTGGTCGGGTTGCTGCCACTCCACACCGTATTCCTTTCCGCATGGATTTCCTGGAAGCCGTACCTCGTGGTGGTCGCGGTCCTTGCAGTATGGGACGTGGTCGATGGCGTTCACTCACGTCGCTGGCCGTGGCACCGGGCGCTTTCGATCGTCGTCGGCGTGTTTCTGGGGGTCGTGCTGATTGGGTGGCCCGACGCCGAGTTTCTGTCGCGGTTCCTGCGTCTCTACCTTGCGCTGGTTGTCGGGGCTCTCGTGCTGCTCATCACCGAACGGAGTCTTCGCTCCAGCTCGATGCTCGATCGGATGCTGCGGGTTGTGTTCTGGACCGGCGCGGCGATGGGTGTGACCGCCCTGATCTTCACGATCATCTCGACGACCAGCCCGGCCGTGTTGGACGCGATCAACAACCTCCCCGGCGTGTATCGAGTGACAAAACCCGCCTACCTCGACGAAGGGTTCATCGCACTCACCAACTGGCATCAGGATCCCGGCTATGCGGCGGCGTGGGCCAACCTGTGGCTGGGATTGTCGCTGGCCGCCGTCGCTCGCGGTGTCGGGACGAAACGCGTCTGGGTCGACGGGGCTGTGCTCGGGGGGCTGATGTTCGCGGTCGTGATGGCGTTCAGTCGTACGGGGTGGCTGACGTTGCTGATCGGTGTTCCTGCCACGGTTGCCATCCTCGCTCGGCACCGATGGTCCGACCGTCGATTCCTCGCGCGGCGGGTGGGCGCGGGAGTGCTGGTCACTGCTGTTCTCGTGGCAGGTGTTGCCGTGATCGATCGGCCGGACGTTGGCGGTGATGTCGGCACGGAATTCTCCTTTCGGCTGACGCAGGGCTGGAACGTGCTCGCCTCGATCACCGGGCTGTTCGAGCGGAACGAACGATTCCAGGATGCGTTCAACGTGTCCGAGGAACGAGCCGACGTGTGGCCCGACTACGTGAGGATGTTCGAGCAGCATCCCATCTTCGGGGTCGGGCTCAGTGTTGGCTGGCAGACGGAATCGATCGGTCAAGAGCCGCACAATCTGTTCCTGGAACTCCTCGCCGAGACCGGGCTGGTGGGGATGGCTGCGTTTGCGCTGGTTCTCGTCATGGTGCTGCGCCGGGGGAAGGGCGCTGCCGGCTACATTGCGCTTCTGATTGCGTTTCTTCCGTCCATGACACAGACGGTTCTCTTCGAACCGACCTGGTGGTTCGCCGCGGGGCTGCTCATGGCCGGTGGCAACATGCGAGACGATTCGCACCCTGTCCTTGTGTGAGCGCTGGGCCCACCTCCAACCCCTTCTGGCGTGAGTTGGGTAGACAGTGTCGACAGTCCTCACGCAAGAACGGAAAGAGCGCGGCAAGCTCACGCAAGAACAGGGGGGTCGTCCAGAAAACGGCGGGGGTGCCCTATCCTCGCTACTCAAGGCCTCCGAAAACACGCCGATGGTGACTACAGGCGGATACGGGGGCACTGCTGTCGCGGGAGAGGTGGCGAGCGCATGAGGTTGCGGCTTGTGTCGGGTTCGATCCTTGTCGCCGCGCTCATGACCGTTCCGAACCTCAGCCTGAAGACCCTTCCGCCACCTGCGGAGACCGGCTCGATTCCCCTCGCCGTCGATGTGACACAGGCCACGTGGCAGAGCGATCCGATTCCCGTCGAAGCGACCGTTGTGGGTCTGTCCTGGGGAGACCACGATTCGCCTACGGCAGCGTGGGTGCGCGCCACAGATGACGGGACCACGTGGGGTCCCTGGGTGGAACTCGACGCGGAGGAGGATCACGGACCCGACGGGGCCGAGTCCATCGGGTCGTCAATCGGGAGCGACCCGGTCTACGTGGGTGAAGCGGAGGCGGTGCAGTTTCGGGTGGAGGGTCCCGTCGAGGGACTCGAGGCCGACTACGTGGAAACGGCCGGCCGCAACCTCAATCTCCTGGAGAAGGTTCAGCACTTCCTGAAGCGCTTGACCTTCCGTTCAGCGCCTGCCGCTGCCGCCCCTGACCAACCGGCGATCGTCCCGCGTTCGGCCTGGGGTGGAGACCAATGTCTGAACGGGTCAGAACCGGAGCGTGCCTACGTCGATCGCATTCACATGGTGTTCGTTCACCACACCAGCGTCAGTGCAGCAGCGAACAGCTACACCTCCGACGAAGCCGCAGATCGTATCTACGCGATCTGTGCGTTCCATGTCAACGTTCGCGGATGGGATGACATCGGCTACAACTACGTCGTCGATCGATTCGGCACCATCTACGAGGGTCGGGGTGGCGGCCTCAACGTCCAAGGGGCACACACGAAAGGGTTCAATTCGTACTCGGCGGGCGTCGCGTTCCTCGGCTACTACCAGGACGTGCCCCCGAGTGCTGAAGCGCAACAGTCGTTCGAATCACTTGCCACGTGGATTCTCGACATGAATCACGTCGATCCGCTTTCGACCACGACCGTCGAATCGCTGGGCTCGCCCAAGTTCGAAGAAGGCGTATCTGTCACCCTTCCGGTGATCGCAGGGCATCGTGACACCGGAAGCACGGCGTGTCCGGGGAACGCCAACTACGCCCTGCTCGACACCTACCGGCAGGTGGTTGCCTCGGATCCCGACCCCAAGATCTACGGGGGCTGGCCGACCGAGAACCCAGTTGCCGGATTCCCCGACTCCGGATATGACACAGCAGTGTTTCCCTTCCGATTCACCGAACCGATGACCTGGGAGTTCACGATCTCGGACGGCACAGGGACCGTACTGCTCGAAGCGACCGGCCAGGGACAGGATGGATCGGTTGCCTGGGACGGCACGTTCAACGGACTGCCGGAACCAGTCGGGACCTACACAGCCTCGCTCGTTGCCACACCGCAATCGGGTGCACAGGCGCCCAGACCCGCCTCGTTCGGTTTTCACCTTGGCACGTTCAACCCGCCGTTCTCCGACGACGACGAGTCCGTGTTCGAACCAGACATCATCACCATCTACGACGCCGGCATCACGAAAGGGTGCGGGCCCGACCTGTACTGTCCGACGGGGACCGTGAGCAGGGGGCAGATGGCGCTCTTCCTCACCAGACTGTGGTCGCTCTCGTCGTTCTCGCTCCCGCCCGGGGACGACGCGGGGTTCAGCGACATCGCCTACCTCAGCCCCGAGATGCAGACGGCGATCAACCAGCTCGCCGAACTCGGCATCACGTCCGGGACTTCGCCCGACACATACGGACCGGATCAGCCGGTCAGTCGCTGGCAGATGGCGCTCTTCCTCACGAGGATGTGGAGCGACGCCGGGCTTGCGTTCCCGGCCGCCAGAACCGCAACGTTTCTCGATATCACGGCTTTCCCCACCGATGTGCAGCTCGCCATCAACGAGCTCGCCTCACTTGGGATCACCAGCGGAACTTCACCGGGTGCCTATGATCCCTTCGGTCTCGTCACGAGAGGACAGATGGCTGCATTCCTCGCTCGCATGATGCATCGTCTCGGTTGGACACCGGTGGTGTCGTGAGACGCGTCGCGCTCGCGCTCGTCGTGTCCTTGTTCGCCGCCTTGGCGCCGGCAGGCGCCGCGCAGGCCACCACGGGGGTGCTCCGGATCAACGGGGGTGGCTGGGGGCACGGCGTTGGGATGAGCCAGTACGGTGCCTACGGCATGGCACTCGACGGTGCGACCACCGAGCAGATCCTCACCCACTACTACACCGGCACCCAGGTGTCGGTCCTGAATTCGCTCCCACTTCCCAACACGACTCTGACCACGGTCGACGATCCGCTGTGGGTTGGGCTCGAACAGAACCAGTCTTCGATCACGTTCAAGGCGATCGGCGGTGAACTGGATCTGTGCCAGTCCGGTGACGGGGAAGGCCCGTGCCCTCGAAGCGAGCATCCTCAACCCGGTGAGACATGGACGTTTTCCCGCACCGGATCGGGCTGTCGCTTCTACAAAGACGGCCAGGCAACGGGAGCACAGGTCGGAGCGTGCCGCGCATCGATCTCGTGGGGTGAAGGCACCCACGTGTGGCTCGACGGCAAGGAGTACGCCTACGGGACCATCAAGATGCGCACTACGGCCGTTTCCGGCGGCAACTTCCACGTGAGCCTCGCCATCGATCTCGAGGACTACCTGCGCGGCATCGCGGAAATGCCGGCAAGCTGGTCGCTGGAAGCCCTCAAGGCTCAGGCGATCGCTGCGAGAACGTATGCGGTCTATCGCTTCCTGGGCAATGAGGTTCCATCGCTGCGTACCGAGGCCGATGCCGGACTCAGCTCGTCGCGCAAGACCAGTTGCTGGTGTCACATCAAGGACACGGCAGCGGATCAGGTGTATCTGGGGTGGGCGGCCGAAGCGTCGGCCGACAAAGCCAACTGGGTGACCGCCGTGACCCAGACCGCGGGTCAGGTCGTCTCCTATTCGGGCTCCGACTGGCCGGATTTCACCAAAGGCCAAGTGATCGGCGCGTTCTACTTTTCGTCGTCGGCGGGGCAAACCGAATCGAATATCGACGGGTTCGGGTCGTCGACCCAGTACCCCTATCTCGTTTCGGTGGATGACCACTGGTCGGCCAACCCGTCGCTGAATCCAAACGCCGTGTGGGAAAAGGACGTGGACACTGCTGTGATCGCAGCCGAGCTGGGCTGGGACAGCGTAGACACGGCGTCGCTGGTGAATCCTGCGCCGAGCGCATCCGTTCAGTTCTCGGGCGTATATGGCGGCCAGAACGTTGTCGTAACGAAAGGCAGCGCATGGTTGAGGGCCAACCTGTCGCTTCCCTCGCCGCACGTCACCGGGCTGAATGGGGATCCGGTCGGACCGATCACGAATCCGCCGGTGGATGTCGAACCGATCGTCAACCCGTTCACCGACCTCGACGGCAACTCGTACCTCGACGACATTCTGACGATCTGGCAGGCCGGTATCACCCAGGGGTGCGCCCAGGATCGCTACTGCCCGAGCGACTCCGTTCCCCGATGGCAGATGGCCCTGTTCCTCACGAGACTTCATACGGCGGGCGGGTACGACCTGATGGACGGCGCCGCTCAAGGCTTTGCCGACATCGGATCACTCGATCCCTCATACCAGCTCGCGATCAACCAGCTTCGTCAGTTGGGAGTCACCAAGGGAACCTCCGAGACGACCTACACCCCATCGGCCAACGTTCCTCGGTGGCAGATGGCGCTGTTCATCGCTCGGCTTCTTCAGGTCGACGGGATCGCTCTGCCGGACGGGAGCAACCAGGGTTTCGCCGACATCGGTGGTCTGTCCGAGGAGGCGCAGCTCGCCATCAACCAGCTGAAGCAACTCGGAGTGATCTCGCTGAGCGGCCAGTACGAGCCGAACAAGGACATGAGCCGGGATCTCATGGCAGAGTTCATGGCAGGCTCGCTGAACGCCATCCAAGCTCGCCAGGGCGGCTAGGCCCCATCCAAGGAGGATCAGGTCCTGTCGACGGTTCCCGCCGGTGTGCACTGCCAGTCGTAGTCGACGATGCGAGGGGGCCGCCTCTCGTTCCCGCAGGCCGGACACGACGGGTTCCGCCGAATCTGGAGCACACGGACATCTTGATCGAGCGCGTCGTACACGAGCAGCCGACCGATCAGCGGGTTGCCGGCACCGACGATGAGTTTGATGGTCTCGAGTGCCTGGAGTGATCCGATGATTCCCGTCACGGCCCCGAGCACGCCGGCATCAGCGCAGGATGGCGCCATGTCCGGCGGAGGAGGCTGCGGAAACAGGCATCGGTAGCACGGTCCCTCGTAGGGGGAGAAGACGCTCACCTGACCCTCGAAGCGGAGGGCCGCACCATAGACGACGGGCACCCTCAGGTGAAGTGACGCGTCTGCGAGCAGATAGCGGGTCGGGAAGTTGTCTGTTCCGTCGACGACGACGTCGTAGCCATCCATTGCATTCAGCACATTGGACGCGTTGAGGGCCGTCTCGTGGGGGACGACCGTGACATCCGGGTTGAGGTCGCTCAGCGTCCGTGCCGCCGATGCCACCTTCGGCATGCCGATTCGCGAGGTGGAGTGGAGAATCTGGCGCTGCAAGTTGGAGAGCGCAACGGTGTCGAAATCGACGATGCCGAGGGTTCCGACGCCGGCGGCGGCCAGGTAGAGAGCTGCCGGCGAGCCCAAACCGCCCGCTCCGACGATCAGCACCTTCGAGTCGAGGAGTCTCGATTGTCCCTCAGGGCCAACCTCGGAGAGCGCCATGTGGCGCGCGTAGCGGTTCGCCGAGGCGTCTCGTGGCGTCTCCCAGGGGAGTTCCGACCTTCTCCAGTTGTTCGAGCCGCCGGCGAGGGATCTGACGTTCGAGTATCCGAGTTGCGTCAGGGCGCGTGTCGCGATCAGGGATCGAACGCCTTCTCCGCAGTAGATGACGATCTCGTCGTCGCGATGAGTGATTGCTTCCAGTCTCTCTTCGAGAAGTTCTTCCGGGATGTGGACTGCTCCGGGAATCGCGCCCTCCGCGTACTCCGCCTCGTCTCGGATGTCGATGACCAGGATCTGACCGTGGCGCTGGGCCACGGCGGCCGCGGAGACTTCGTCAGGGACACGATCGGTCATGGAAGGCATCGTAACCCAGGCGTGTGCGAGAGCTTCATGAGTGCTGCCTGGTGTTCGTGCCTGAGTGAGGGAGTGAGCCTGTTGAGTTGCCGTGGGCCGAGCACGGGGACGAGGCCGCGGACGAGAATGTCGCGCCCGTGGACACCGACGAGACCCTCGGCGACGAGCTGGCCGAGGCGTGTCGGACGTCGAAGAAACGTATCCCGGCGGGCCGCCACAACGAGCCTGAGCAGCTCCGCAACAGCCGTGGGTCCAATCACCGCCGTCCAGAATCTGCGGACGTACGGCGAGTCTGGCGCAACGCCAGGGAGCCCGTCATGGAAGAGCCGCGGATGGATCACGGGTCGCTCCCTCGCGCTGGCTCGGGTTGCAGCACCCGGGTTCGGCGCGGCGTGGATCGCGACGGGAGGACGAGCATCGCGTTGGCTCCCGGGTGCTGCAACCTTCACGGCTGCAGTCATATCAAGTAACGTCAACCAACGTCAAGTAGCGCGATCGAGAGCGCGAAAACCTACGGCGCCGCTCCGACGAACAAGGTGATCGGGTCTCCGTAGGTGACCACGAACCCGGGCGCCGGACTGGAGGAGAGCACGACGCCGTACAAGGACGGGTCGGCCGTGACTACCTGCTGGGTGGTGAAGGTGAGCGCTACGCCCGTGTCCTGCTGGAACTGATCGAGCGCAGCAACGACCTGTTCGATGGTCATGTTGCTGAAGTCGGGCAGGGGAGCCGTAGGTGGCAGTCCCGTCGACACCGACAGCGTGACCTCGTCGCCTTGGCCTACATCGATGACGTTGCCGTTTTCGTCCATCCACGACGGGCCCGGAGGTGGACTCTGGGCGACGACCGTGCCGACAGGTTCGAGCGAGTCGACCTCGACGAGAACCGGCTGGAGGTGCGCCGAGTAGACGACGTCCTTCGCCGTTGGTGCCACCTCCGGATCGGACACCTGCCGTCCTCCCGTTTCGTCGAGACCGGCAACCATCCCGACCACACTCGGAACAGTTGCGGGCGGAACGACGAAGTACTGGTTGACGCCGGGTGGGTCTTCTGGAAACGACCCGTCGGGCACCCCGTCGAGCGCGTCGGTCATGAACTGGGCCCAGATGGGCGCCGGAATCGTGCCTCCGTACACCCTCGCGTAGTAGTTGTCGTGGATCGTGATGTCACGCATCGGGTACTGGAAGTCTGGGTAGCCGACCCAGACCGCCGTGGAGTACTGGGGTACGAAACCTACGAACCAGGCGTCCATGTAGTTCTGGTGGGTGCCGGTCTTTCCGCCTTGAGGACGGCCGATGTTCGCGAGGGGTGCGGTGCCGGCGCTGGTGGGAACCTTGAGCAGCGGCCGTCTGGCCGCCGCGATGATCGCCGGGTCCACCGTCTGGGTGTGCAAGACGTCGTGCTGGTAGATGACGTTGCCGTCGTCATCTTCGATGCGCTCGATGAGATACGGTTCGGCCCATACGCCATTGGTCGCGAAGTTGGTGTAGGCGGATGCCATCTCGATCGGAGTTGCGCCGCCGGCGCCGAGCACGATCGAGTAGACGTCCGGAAGCTTGGAGTTGGTGACACCCATCCGCCGCGCGACGTCGATGATGTGCTGAGGGCCAACCTCGACCGAGACCTGCGCGTAGACCGTGTTCACCGACCGCCGTGTTGCGTCAAAGAGACGGAGCCCCGGTTCGATGCTCGCTCCGGCGTTGCTCACGGTCCAGATATCAGAGTTGCCTTCGCACGCAAACGGGCACTGGATCTCCAGCGGGCTCCTCGCATCCCAGAACGAGTTGAGCGATCCGCCCCCTTCCAGATAGGCGATCAGACCGAACGGTTTGAACGACGATCCCGGGTTTCGCTGCGCGTTCAAAGCGAGGTCGAACTGCTCGACGTCGAAGGGGAGCCCGGATGCCATGACGGTGATCGCCCCGGTGTCGTTGTCGATCATCGAGATTGCTCCGGTCGGAGTACACCGAAGACTCTGGGTGTCCGGAACGGGTGTCTGTGTGGCGTTGTAGCGCTTGATGCAGGCATCGAGGTCCGCTTCCGAAAGCGTTGATGGATCGACGTAGGGCAACCACTCCTCGAGGATCGCGTTCGCCTGCTCTTGGAGCTGAAGGTTGATCGTCGTGTAGATCTTGAGGCCCCCGCCGCCTTGACAGGTCGTGTCGTCAGCGGGGCAGCCGAAGATCGCCTTTTTTCGTTCTTCGGTCGTCGCGCCGAGGAAGGCATACTCGGGGTCGTGGAGGAGGGCGGTCTTCACGGCGGCGACCACGTGATCGGCAGCGCCGGTGAAGTGCGTTTGGGGCACCAGTTCGTCGGCCAGGTCCTCCTGCTTGGCGGCTTCGGCCTGCGCCTCGGTGATCCAGCCCTTCCGCGCCATCGTGTCGAGCACGGTGTCGCGGCGATCGATGACGTAGGGGAGGCGAGACTCGCTTCGAGGGTTGTATTGGGAGGGGTTCCTGATCGGAACGACAAGGGCGGCCGCTTCGCCGACGGTCAGCTCGTCGAGGCTCTTGCCGAAGTACTGGAGCGCAGCAGCCTTGATCCCGTAGGCGCTCGAACCGAAGTACACGGAGTTCATGTAGTACTCGAGGATCTGATCCTTCGAGTAGCGACGTTCCAACTCGACCGACACGAACGCCTCGGTGATCTTGCGCTGATACGTGACAGCACTGCCGACGAAGCTGTTCTTCACGACCTGCTGGGTGATCGTCGATCCGCCCCGCTCAGTCCCGAACCGGAGGTTCTCGATGAACGCCTTGACGATCGAACCGAAGTTGATGCCTTCATGGTCATAGAACGTGTTGTCTTCCGCTGCGAGCAGCGCGTGGACCACGAGGGGAGGGACGTCTTCGAGGCGAACGGGGTCGCTGATCTTCCCGTCATTGAGTTCGGCCAGTTCCTCTCCCTTGAGCGTGAAGACACTGGATGTCTGTGAGAGGTCGGGGAAGTCCAGACTCATTGCCTGCACATCCGGGACGTACTTCGCCTCCAGGCTCTGGAAGATGCCGTAGGCCGAACTGGAGCTGAAGAAGGAGAACAGCGCCAGCCACGTCGACGACAACAGGACGATCGAGAGGAGTGACGCGAGCGCGATGAACCATCGGCTTCGGATTTCTCTTCGTTCGAGTTCGTGGATGGGTGAAGCCATGAATTCCCGGGGAGTAGCATCCGGGAGGATACCTATGAATCGGAATGAAGCTGCGCACCGCACCAGTAGCGGCATCGAAATCGAGACGGTCTACCGCCCCGGCGAGATTGTCGAACGGATCGGCGAGCCGGGAAGCTACCCGTACACGCGGGGCCCGTATCCAACGATGTACCGGGGCAGGCTCTGGACGATGCGTCAGTACGCCGGGTTTGGCGATGCGGACGCGACGAATCTCAGATTCAGGTCGCTTCTCGACGCCGGCCAGACGGGACTGTCGGTCGCCTTCGATCTCCCGACGCAGATGGGGTACGACTCGGATCACCCCATGTCGGAAGGTGAGGTCGGCAAGGTCGGCGTCGCCATCGACAGCATCGAGGATATGCGGCGGCTCTTCAACGCCATCCCACTTGGCAGTGTCAGCACATCGATGACGATCAACGCCACGGCGGCGATCCTCCTGCTGCTCTATCAGCTCGTTGCGGAGGAGCAGGGGGTGTCCAAGGATTCGATCAAGGGCACGGTCCAGAACGACATCCTCAAGGAGTACGTCGCGCGCGGGACCTACATCTACCCGCCTGCCCAGTCGATGCGCCTCGTCACCGACCTGTTCTCCTACTGCACCGACGAGCTCCCGTCGTGGAACACGATCTCGATCAGCGGCTATCACATGCGCGAAGCGGGGGCGACGGCCGCCCAAGAGATCGCGTTCACCATCGCCGACGGCCTCGCCTATGTGGATGCAGCGGTTCGTGCCGGCCTCGACGTGAACCGGTTCGCTCCTCGGCTCTCGTTCTTCTGGAATGCGCACAGCCAGTTCTTCGAGGAGGTGGCAAAGTACCGCGCCGCGCGGCGCATGTGGGCGAGTCTCATGCGCGACCGGGTAGGGGCAACCGATCCGAAGGCGTGGCAGATGCGCTTTCACACGCAGACGGCCGGGAGCACCCTGACCGCGCAGCAACCCGAATTGAACATCGTGCGGACGGCAGTCGAAGCGCTCTCCGCGGTGCTCGGAGGGACCCAGTCGTTGCACACGAACTCCTTCGACGAGGCGCTCGGACTCCCCACGGAACGGTCTGCGAAGATTGCGCTCCGCACCCAGCAGATCCTCGCCTACGAGGCGGGTGTTGCCGAAACCGTCGATCCCCTCGCCGGTTCGTACTACATCGAGTCGCTGACGGATGCGCTGGAGGAACATGCCCGGCGGTTGCTTTCGGAGGTCGATGCGCTCGGTGGCGCCGTCAAGGCGATCGAGGCGGGATTCCCTCAGAGAGCGATCGAAGATGCCGCTTATGAAACGGCTCGAAGCATCGAGTCCGGTGCTCAGAAGGTGGTCGGCGTCAACGCGTTTCTCGAAGAAGGTGAAGAAGAGGAGATCCCGGTGCTGCGAGTCGATGCATCGATTCGACGGGACCAAACCGAAGGACTCGTTGCACTGCGCGCAGGCCGAGACACGACGGCGGTCGAGTCGGCGCTCGATGAGATCCGGGGGGCGGCGCGGACCGGAGCGAACCTCCTGCATCCGATGAAAAAGGCGCTGAAGAGAAACGCCACCCTTGGCGAGGTGTCCGACGCCCTTCGTGACGTGTTCGGCGAGTACAGGCCGTAACGAGCGAAGCGGAGCTTCGCTTCGAGTCTTGAGTCTTCAGAGGGGGTGGTCGCGTTCTGTCTGACGACCGACGACTGGGGACTGGCTGCGGAACAGCTGAATGGCCGTCTATCTGATGATCGCCAGGACCTGGCCGATCGAAACGGTGTCGCCGGGACGGACCTTCACCTCGATGACCTCTCCGTCGGCTTGGGCCCGCACCTCGTTCTCCATCTTCATCGCTTCGAGCACACAGATCGGGTCTCCGTTCCGGAGTCGGTCGCCAGGTTCGACATGGACTTTGACGATGGTTCCCTGCATGGGCGACGTCACGATGCCGGCGTCGTCGGTCGTGAGGGCCGCGGCCTTCGCGAGCTTCGGTGGCTTGCGGCGGGGGAGGCCGCCGGCCGTGGGGGCTTCGGGGGCCCAGAACGTCACCGTGTACCGTCTTCCGGACACCTCGACCGTCATATCCCTTCGCGCGAGGGCTTCGTCCTCGGCCACCGGAGGATTGATGGACTGCACCAGATCGGAGAAGTCCATTTCGCTTTCGACGAGGGCCGTGTGGTGTGTGCCGTTGTTGAACGCCTCGTTGCCGAGCATTGTCAGGTGTGCCGGGATCGTGGTCGGAACGCCCACGATCCGGAACTCGCCGAGTGCCCGTCTACCTCTTGCGATCGCCTGCTCCCGGTCCCGGCCCCAGACGATGAGTTTCGCGATCAGCGTGTCGTAGTAGCGGCTGATCTCGGAGCCGGCCGTCACTCCCGAGTCGACCCGTACGCCGAATCCGGCCGGCTCTCGATACTCGACGATCCGTCCGGGGTGGGGGATGAAGCCATGGGCCGGGTCCTCGGCGTTGATGCGGAACTCGATCGCGTGACCGGTCTTGTCCGGGTTGGTGAACGACAGGGGTAGGCCGCCGGCAACCCGGAGCTGCTCACGGACGAGGTCGATGCCTGTGACCATCTCGGTGACTGTGTGCTCGACCTGGAGCCTGGTGTTCATCTCGAGGAAGTAGAAGTTGCCCTCGACATCCACCAGGAATTCGACCGTTCCGGCCCCCCGGTACTCGCACGCCTTCGCCATCTGGACCGCTGCACGGCCGATCGCTCTGCGCAGCTTCTCCGTCAGGTTCGCTGCGGGAGTCTCTTCGATGAGCTTCTGGTGGCGGCGTTGAAGCGAGCAGTCCCGTTCACCAAGGAACACCGCATGTCCATGGTCGTCGGCGAAGATCTGTGCCTCGATGTGGCGCGGTTTCTCGATGTATTTCTCGACGTAGACCTCGGGGTTGCCGAAGTAGGCCTCCGCTTCGCGTTTCGCTCCCTCGATCGCCTCCTTGAGAGCTGCAGCGTCGTAGACGATGCGCAGACCCTTGCCTCCGCCACCGTGTGCTGCCTTGACCGCGACAGGGAACCCGAATTCGGACGCGACGGTGAACGCCTCTTCCACCGTGCCGAGCGGTTCTGCCGTTCCCGGAACGACCGGCACCCCTGCTTCGATTGCGGCTTGCCTGGCGACGATCTTGGAACCCATCGTCACGATCGCCTCGGGTGGCGGTCCCACCCAGATCAATCCGGCATCCGACACTTCTCGGGCGAAGTCGGCGTTCTCGGCGAGGAAACCGTACCCGGGGTGCACGGCGTCTGCACCTGCCTCCTTGGCCACTCGGATGATCCGATGCGCGTCGAGGTATGACTCCGATGAGGGAGCCGGACCGATGTTCCAAGCCTCGTCGGCGACCTGGGTGTGGAGGGAGTCCCGATCGAGTTCCGAGTAGACGGCGATAGTGCGAATGCCCATCTCTCTTGCCGAACGAATCACTCGGACGGCGATCTCGCCGCGGTTCGCAACCAGCAGAGCAGTGATGGTTTTCGGAGTGGGGGCTTTCGGACTCACAGCGGGATGTTCCCATGCTTCTTGGACGGGAGCGACTCGCGTTTCGTACGGAGCATCTCCATCGCCTTGACGAGTTTGGAGCGTGTCTGACTTGGTTCGATCACTTCATCCACCAGTCCCAGTTCAGCGGCCCGGTACGGGTTGTTGAATCTTCGTTCGTAGTCGGCGATCAGTTTCTGCCGCTTTGCTTCCGGGTCATCAGCCGCCGCGAGGTCCCGCCGGAATACCACGTTGACGGCCCCTTGTGCCCCCATCACGGCGATCTCCGCAGAGGGCCAGGCATACACCATGTCGGCGCGAATGCCCCGCGAGTTCATGACCACGTACGCGCCTCCGTATGCCTTGCGGGTGATCACGGTGATGCGCGGTACGGTCGCTTCGCTGTACGCGTACAGCAGCTTCGCACCGTGGCGAATGATTCCCCCGTGTTCCTGATCGACGCCCGGGAGGAACCCGGGAACATCCACGAACGTGATCAGCGGGATGTTGAACGCATCGCAAAAGCGCACGAATCTGGCAGCCTTCGTTGATGCGTTGATGTCGAGCGTTCCGGCAAGGACCGACGGCTGATTTCCCACGATGCCGACGCTGTACCCATCGAGTCGTCCGAAACCGACGACGATGTTCTGTGCCCAGTGCGCGTGAACCTGGTAGAACTCGCCGTCGTCGATGACACGTTCGATCACATCGACGACGTCGTAGGGCTGTGTTGCAGAGTCCGGAATGATCGAGTCGAGCGCGGACTCGATACGGTCGGGCCGGTCGGTGGGAGCGAACCTCGGTGGTGTTTCCATGTTGTTCTGGGGGATGAACGACAGCAGGTAGCGAATCTGCTCGAGCGCATCGGCACCATCTGTTGCGACAAAGTGGGTCACTCCGGAGGTGCCTGCGTGCGCAAACGCGCCTCCGAGATCCTCGAATGAGACTTCTTCGCCGGTCACCGTTCGGATGACGTCCGGTCCGGTGATGAACAGGTGGCTGGAACCTTGTACCTGGAACACGAAATCGGTGATGGCGGGGGAGTAGACGGCGCCGCCGGCACACGGCCCCATGATCACCGAGATTTGGGGGATGACCCCCGACGACTGGACGTTGCGTTCGAAGATCCGTCCGTACCCGTCGAGCGACGCTACCCCTTCCTGGATTCTCGCTCCGCCCGAATCCTTGAGGCCGATGAGCGGGGCGCCCGTCTGGAGTGCGGCGTCCATCACCTTGACGATCTTGTCACTCACGGCCCGTCCGAGTGACCCGCCAAACACCGTGAAGTCCTCTGCGAAGACGAACACGGTACGGCCATCGATGGTGCCCCAGCCGGTAACGACCGCGTCGCCCGGGGGACGTCTGTCTTCGATGCCGAATCCGCTCGCCTGGTGGCGAACGAACGTGTCGATCTCCTGGAACGACCCCTTGTCGAGAAGTGATTTGAGCCGTTCGCGCGCGGTCAGCTTCCCGAGTTCGTGCTGTCGATCGACGGCACGTTGGCTCCCCGAGTGGAGTGCTTCATCCTGAAGCTTTCGGAGTTCTTCGATGCGTTCTTCGGTACCCATACCTAGATTGACCTTTGACTCTCAGTCACCTCGAATGGATACACGATACGCACTCATCGTCGAAGACACCGTCTCGTCCACTCAGGACGCTGCGTTCGATGCGCTCGAGGGCGAGCCTGTTCTCGTCGTGGCGAGGCATCAGATCGTCGGCCGAGGCAGGGAAGGGAGACGGTGGGAGCAACCCGATCGGGGGCTGTTCGCGTCGCTTGCGTTGAAGCCGGAGTGGGAAGGGGCCGACTGGCCTCAGCTCGCACTCGTTGCAGGTATTGCCGCGCGCGATGTTCTTCCGCGTGTGAATCTCAAGTGGCCAAACGACCTGCTCATCCCCGGCGGGAAGGTTGGGGGAATCCTGACGGAGGCACGAGGACCGTCCGTATCGATCGGCCTCGGCGTCAATCTGTGGTGGGCAGCCCCGCCCACGTACGCGACGGGGCTGCTCGATGCCGACCCTGGGTGGGATTCGACATTGGATCTTGCATGTCGTTGGGCCGATTCGGCCCTCGACCGGGTTGACCGGGGGAGCCGCGGGTGGGGTCTGGACGAGTATCGGATGGCGTGTGTGACGATCGGCCGGGACGTTCGTTGGAACGACGGCCGGGCCGGCCGGGCAGTCGGCGTCGACGATCGGGGAAGACTCCTCGTCGATGTGGGTGGCGAGACCCTCGTGCTGGAGAGCGGCGAGGTTCACCTGTCTGCGTAGCACCGCTACGCTGTCCGGGATCGATATGGTCAATCCCCGCACCTCCAAGTGGCTTCGACGCACCCTCATTGGCGTGTTGGTGCTTGCCAACATCCTGGTCTTCGGCAGCTACTTCTTCGTACAACATGTCACGGGCACGTTCGAAGCGAACCTGAATCGTGACTCCGATGTCGCGCCTGCCCTGACCCCGACGACGCAGCGCCCCACCGACACGTCTGGGCCGGGCGAAACCATCCCCAGGTCGGCAGTGACATTCCTCGTCATCGGCTCGGACTCGAGGGAGGGGCTCGATGATCTGCAGAACTTCGGTGACTTCCCGGGTCAGCGTGCGGACGTCATCATGCTCGTGAAGGTGTATCCGGACGAGAATCGCGCGCAGATCGTGTCCCTTCCCAGAGATCTGGAAGCCGACATCGCCGGCCACGGCACGAACAGGATCAATGCAGCCCTCTCATACGGGGGCGCCGAGCTGATGGTGCGAACGGTGCAGTCTGAGACCGGCATCCCGATCAATCACTACGTGGAACTCGACCTGGCTGGATTCGCTGCGATCGTGGACGAACTCGGAGGAGTTCAGATGACCTTCCCGTACCCGGCGCGGGATCTCAAGTCGGGGTTTGACGTCGGAGCCGGAACACAGACGCTCGACGGCGCAATGGCGCTGGCGTACGCACGCTCGCGTCACTACCAGGAGCTCATCGACGGGACGTGGACATCAGTCGATTCGAGCGACATCGGCCGCACGAGACGGCAGCAGCAGCTCATCCTCACCATCATGGAGGGGCTGAGGCGGCCTTCGTCGATCGCCGACGCCGCCTCGCTGGTCGGGGCGCTGGCCAGCCATGTGACCGTCGACTCGACGCTGGCGCAGAACGAAATCGTGGACCTCGCGTGGGCGCTCCGATCGATCAACGGTTCCTCGATTGAGACGGCGACCCTTCCCACCTACGGGCAGATGGTCGACGACCGGTCTCTTCAGGTCCCGAAGGAGCCGGAGGCATCCGATCTCCTCGCACGTTTCGCGGTCGGTGATCCGCTGTCGACCGAAGTCTTGGAGACAATCCGAATTCAGGTATTGAACGGCAACGGCGTGCCTGGTGCAGCGGCGGCGATGGCCGACAAGCTGAAAGGAACCGGCATCGAGATCGTCGACGTCGGGGATGCGCAGAACAGCGACTACGCCGTCACGCAGATCATTGCGTCGCCGGAGAACATGATCTACGCCAGGGAGATCGCGAAAACGGCGGGCGTCGGCGTGGCCACACCGGGGACCGTGCCCAGCTCTGTGGATGTCATCGTCATCGTCGGTGCCGACGCGAAGGGCTAGGTCGTGCGGGTATCGTGTCCCGCATGGATGTTGCAGTAATCGGTGCAGGCTATGTCGGTCTTGCCACGGCGGTCGGACTGACAGCACTTGGGCATTCCGTCGACGTCGGAGAACGCAACGAAGAACGGGTCGCTGCGCTGCGTCAGGGGCGCTCGCCGATCTACGAACCCGAGTTGGTCTCGTTTCTGGAGACCGCCGTCTCGAGTGGCCAGCTGCGTTTTCATCCGTCGAACATCGAGGCAGTCCGCAACGCGGACGTGGTATTCCTGGCCGTGCCGACGCCACAGGGGGAGGACGGTGCGGCCGACACGTCGATCGTGTTCGCGGTTCTCGATGAGATCACGCCCGTGCTCGAGCCGGGTGCGATCCTCGTCATGAAATCGACCGTGCCGGTTGGCACTGTTGGTCGAATCCAAGAGATGCTCGACGAACGGGGCGCCGGCGCGACCGTCGTCAGCAATCCCGAATTCCTGCGCGAAGGGTCGGCCATCTCAGACTTCCTGCATCCGGACCGTATCGTGATCGGAACCTCCGATCAGCGAGCCGCCGAACGAATGATCGAACTGTATCGAGGTCTCCAAGCGCCACTGGTGGTCACGGATCCCGTTTCGTCCGAGATGATCAAGTACTCGGCCAACGCGTTCCTCTCGACACGCGTCACCTTCGCAAACGCGATCGCCAACCTGTGTGAGGCGGTCGGTGCCGACGTGAAGGACGTGCTCCTTGGCATGGGGTACGACAACAGGATCGGCTTCCACTTCTTCAATCCCGGACCGGGCTTCGGCGGCTCGTGCTTCCCGAAAGACACGAATGCTCTGGTCGCGATCGCCGACGACGCGGGATACGACTTCTCGCTCCTCAAAGCGGTCATCCACATCAACGACATCCAGCGGGAACGGGTCGTCGATCACGTGCGGCGAGGGGTCGGAGGGACGTTGGAAGGGGCGACCGTCGCCGTGTGGGGTTTGGCCTTCAAGGCCGGAACCGACGACACCCGCTCGTCACCCGCGATCGCGATCGTCGAACGCCTGTTGGAAGAAGGGTGCGTGCTCCGAGCCCACGATCCCCAGGCGCGCGTCTCGATCGAGGGGGTTACCCAGGTGAACACACCGATCGAAGCCGTCAGCGATGCCGACGCACTGCTGATTGTCACGGAGTGGTCCGACTACCGAATGGTCGATCTCCACCACGTCGCGACGTCGATGCGCGGCGACGCGATCATCGACGCCCGCAATCTGCTGGATCCCGACGCCGTCCGGCGGCTCGGCATGAGATATCAGGGAATCGGCAGGTAGGACGGCGCCTCGGCGGTCATCACGATCGCGTGTGTTCCTCAAGCAGGAGCGGCCGGGTACCGATGACTGAGAATTGATGTCTGCGAGTGAAGCACGCGCGTCCGCC
>CAZBXV010000030.1:0-24608 GCA_964496205.1 uncultured Acidimicrobiia bacterium | reverse complement strand
GTCACCCGCGAGCATCTCAAGGCAACGTATGACCGAAGTCACCCGCGGGCCTGATCGGGCTTCCGACGACCATCTGGACGAACTGTGGAAACGGTTCAAGACGTCCGGAGATCTCACTGCTCGTGAGGGCCTCATCCTGCACTTCTCACCGTTGGTGAAGTTCGTCGCGGGACGTGTTGCCTCGGGGCTGCCGTCGAGCGTCGATCGCTCCGATCTGATCTCGGACGGGATCTTTGGCCTGATCGACGCGATCGACAAATACGACCTCGAACGGGGCGTCAAGTTCGAGACCTACGCGATCAGCCGGATCAGGGGAGCCATCCTCGATGAACTCCGGGCCCTCGACTGGGCACCGAGGTCACTACGGGCACGGGCGCGTGAACTCGAACGGTCATACAGCGAACTCGAACACAGGCTCCAGCGGTCTCCCACCGACGAAGAGCTCGCGGATCATATGGATGTTCCGATGGCAGATCTTCTCGACACGATGGCAGAGGTTTCGTCGGCCGGTCTCGTGGCGCTGGACGAAATCCTTGCCCCTGGACGCGACGCCACGACCGTTGGAGATCTTCTTGCCGACCCCAAGGGCGTCGACCCCGCATCAGCTTTTCAGGAAGAAGAGGTCAAACGTGTTCTCGCCGACGCGATCAACCACCTCGTCGAACGAGACCGGTTGGTGCTCACGCTCTACTACTACGAGGGGCTCACACTGGCCGAGATCGGAGACGTACTTGGTGTGACGGAATCTCGCGTTTGCCAGATCCACACCAAGTCCGTGATGAGCCTGCGCAATCGAATGGCAGAGCCGGTATTCCACCACGGCTGAGCGCCTGGTACAGTTCCCGCATCACACACGCCCGTATCTCCCCATCGGTCGATGTTTCGCGGGGAGCGGCGGTTCGCTGGAGCGGGCGGAGGAACAACCGGAACAGGAGGACTCATGTCCACGGTCACCATGAAGCAGCTGCTTGAGGCCGGTGTCCACTTCGGGCATCAGACGCGGCGCTGGAACCCGAAGATGGAGCCATACATCTATGGCGCCCGCAACGGCATCCACATCATCGATCTTCGCCAAACGCTCGACCAGATCAATCGGACGTACGACTTCGTGAAGAACGAGGTCGCCGATGGCGGTCTCGTGCTCTTCGTTGGAACGAAGAGACAGGCCCAGGGCCCCATCGAAGAGGCGGCGATCCGATCCGAGATGCCGTATGTCAACTTCCGTTGGCTCGGCGGGATGCTCACCAACTTCGCGACGATTCAGAAGCGCATCTTCTATATGCGCGAACTGGAGCGTATGGAGGAGTCCGGCGAGATGTCCGGACTTCCCAAGAAGGAGCGGTTGCGCCTCCATCGCGAACTCCAGAAGCTGCAGCGCGTCCTCGGAGGCGTTCGCAACCTTGACCATCTCCCACAGGCCATCTTCATCGTCGACCTGAACGCCGAGCAGATCGCGCTCAAGGAAGCGGTTCGGCTGAATATCCCGGTCATCGCGTTGGTGGACACGAACTGCGATCCGGATCTGGTCGACTTCGTCATCCCCGGCAACGACGATGCCATCAGGTCGGCTCAGCTGATGGCCGGTTTCGTGGCCGATGCGTGCATCGAGGGTAGGGAGATTGCCCTGAAGGGTGGCACCGACGACGAGGGGGACGAGTGATGGCCGATTTCACCGCCAAAGACGTACAGAATCTGCGTCAGGAGACCGGCGTGGGAATGATGGATGCCAAGAAGGCCCTCGTCGAGACCGCGGGCGATTTCCAGGCGGCCAAGGAGTACCTGCGCGAAAAGGGGCTTGCAGACGCCAAGAAGCGCGCAGGGCGTGAGGCCAACGATGGTGTCATCGGGGTGTACGTCCACCGTCAGCTCGAACGGCCTGTCATCGGCGTGATCGTCGAACTCGCATCCGAGACCGACTTCGTCGCAAAGAGCGATGCGTTCCAGACGATGGCCAACGACGTCGCCATGCACATCGCCGCCGCGCAGCCCCGCTGGGTTCGCCGTGAGGACGTCCCGGACGACGCCATCGAGTACGAACGCGAAATGATCACCCGGCAAGCCGCCAACGAAGGGAAACCCGAGAACATCATTCCCCGAATCGTCGAAGGTCGAATCGCCTCGTTCTACAAGGACAACGTCCTCGAAGAGCAGACGTTCGTGAAGTCCGACCAGTTCGAAGGCACCGTCGGTGAGATGGTTGCCGGTCTGGCAGCGACGATGGGTGAGAACATCAGCATCAGGAGGTTCTCGAGACTCGCCGTTGGCGAGGAGGTCTGATGACAGACCCCCGCCGGGTGCTTCTGAAGATCTCGGGCGAATCGTTTGTGTCCCCCGAGGTCGGGTATGGCATCGATCCGGTCCAAGTAGGCCGGATCGCAGCCGAGATCGTTGAGGCGGTGGCCGACGGGGACGTCGAACTGGGTGTTGTCGTTGGCGGCGGCAACATCTTCAGGGGGACGTCGGCGGCGTCGGCCGGCATCGAGCCTGCCACTGCCGACTCGATGGGGATGCTGGCAACGGTCATCAACGCGCTCGCGTTGCGAAGCGCGATCGAAAACCTCGGAAGAGATACTCGTGTGCAGACCGCGGTTCCGATGCAGTCGCTCGCCGAGCCATTCATACGGTTGCGCGCAATCCGTCACCTCGAGAAGGGGCGCGTCGTGATCTTCGCCGGCGGTACCGGGAATCCGTTCTTCACCACGGACACCGCCGCGGCGTTGCGAGCGGTCGAGATCGGTGCCGAAGTCATGTTGAAGGCGACGCTCGTCGACGGGGTGTATGACGCCGATCCCGCGCACAACCCCGATGCGACACTCATGGAACAGCTCACCTACCTCGACTTGATCTCTCGGGGACTCCGGGTGATGGACTCGACGGCGGCTACCATGTGCAAGGACCATCATCTCCCGATCGTGGTGTTCAACATCACCACGCCCGGCAATGTGGTGAAGGCGGTTCGAGGAGACAGAATCGGAACGTTGGTCCAGTAGGAGGCGCCGTGATTCAGGAAACGCTCGACGAAGCCGAGTTGAAGATGGGTCAGGCGATCGAGCATGTTCAGTCGGAGTTCGCCACGGTCCGCACTGGACGCGCCAATGCCGGCGTCCTCAACAGGATCATGGTCGACTACTACGGGACCCAGACTCCGCTTCAGCAGCTTGCCTCATTCTCGGTACCGGAGCCCCGTTTGCTCGTCGTTCAGCCCTATGACAAGAACTCGGTCAATGACATCGAACGGGCCATTCGGACGACGGGTATGGGCTTGAATCCGTCCAGTGACGGGAACGTCATTCGCATCGTATTCCCTGCACTCACGGAAGAACGGCGAGTGGAACTCACGAAAGTCGTGCGGCACATGGCCGAGGATGGCAGGGTGTCGGTGCGCAACATCCGGCGCCACGCGATGTCAGAACTCTCCGATTTCCACGGGGAGATCTCGGACGACGACATCAGGCGAGGCGAACAGGAGCTACAGGAGATCACCGACAAGATGATCACCAAAGTCGATGAACTGCTGGAACACAAGGAGCAGGAGCTGCTCGAAGTATGAGCACCGACAACGAAGGCAGTGACGTTCACCCGTCGGGACCGGAACCTGACGACGCGCAACTCGGTGACGAGGATTTCGAAGACTTCCTGTCCGGCTCGTCGGAACTCGACGGATTCACCAGCGACGACTACCTGAGCGCCACGACACAGGAGTATCGGGGTCTCGCGGAGGCAATCGCCAAATCCGCCGAGGAGAACGTCGAGATGCAGGCGGTGGCCGCATCCATGCCGGGGCTCGAAGCCGGCATCGTCGGATTCGAAGACGTGACCGGCGAGCTTCCCGAGACCGATGTCATGAACGAAGACGTCGGACCGTCGGACACCCTGGTTCGAGCCGCAACGGGCGTCGTACTCGTCGTTCTCGTGCTGGGGTTCCTTGCGATCGGAGGGGGATGGCTGGCGCTGCTCATCGGTGCATTCGCCATGATCTGTCTCATGGAGTTCTACGCTGCACTTCGCATGGCGAGATTCCTGCCGCTCGCCTTGTTTGGGTTCCTTGGCGGCATCGCCGTGCTCGTTTCGGCCTGGTTCTCGTCGCAACCACTCGGGGCGATCGCGACCGCCGTCATGTTCACGATCATCGCGGTCGTCTTCTGGTACGCACTGCTGTCTCGCAGACACCCACTCGAGAACGCGTCACTGACGATTCTGGGTGTGGTGTGGATCGCCGGGCTCCTTGCGTTCGCCATGCCCATCATCCACTCCGACCATGCGCAACCGATCATCCTGGCGATCATCGCGGTCACGGCTCTGTTCGACGCCGGCTCCTACTTCGTTGGGAGAGCATTCGGGCGCATCTCGCTGGCCCCGCAGTTGTCCCCTCACAAAACGCTGGAGGGGCTGATTGGTGGCGTCGTCGTTGCATGTGCGACCGGATTCGTGATCTCACTCATCTCGTGGTTCGGCTTCGATCTGAAGGCGGGCCTGTTGCTTGCCGCGGCCGTGTCGGTTTTCGCACCGCTCGGGGATCTTGCCGAGTCTCTTGTGAAACGGTCGGTTGGAGTGAAGGACATGGGCGCTCTCCTGCCGGGTCATGGCGGTCTCATCGACCGGTTGGACAGCTACTTGTTCACGATTCCGGTCGGCTACGTGCTGTTCCTCGGGCTCGGCCTTCTATGATCCGACCGCTCGTGGTCCTCGGAGCGACCGGCTCGGTCGGTCGCCAGACACTCGCCGTTGCAACGAAGCTCGGTGCACCGGTCGCCGGCGTTGCGGCTCGCAGAGGATCCGACGAGTTGGCTGCCGTCGCCCGCGCCTATCCGGAGGCACTCGTAGGAGTCGCAGCCCCGACATCCGAGGAACGAGAACGATTCGCGGAGTTCGGCAAACGGGTCAGATTCGGACCCGACGCCTCGTCGGAATTGGCGTCGCTTCCGCGCAGCACGGTCGTGAACGGAGTGGTGGGGTCTGCAGGCCTGCGTCCATCGGTTGCGGCCCTCGAAGCAGACAACCGCCTTGCTCTCGCCAACAAGGAAAGCCTGGTCGCCGGCGGCCCGGTCGTCATGGATGCGCTACGGCGGGGCGGGGGTGAACTCATTCCCGTCGATTCGGAGCACTCGGCGATCTTCCAGTGCATGCTCGGTGAAGACATCGAGACGGTTCGCAGGTTGATCCTCACCGCCTCGGGTGGCCCCTTCAGAGGGCGAACCCGCGAAGAGTTGGAGACGGTGACACCGCGAGATGCGCTCCGACATCCGACATGGACAATGGGGGCCCGGATCACGATCGATTCGGCGACACTTGCCAACAAGGCGTTCGAGGTCATCGAAGCCCAGCAGTTGTTTGGTGTCGGCTATGACGCGATCGAAGTCGTGGTGCATCCACAGAGCATCATCCACTCGTTCGTCGAGTTTTCCGACGGGTCGATCAAGGCTCAGCTCGGCGAGCCGGACATGCGAGTACCGATCCAGTACGCCATCACGTACCCGTCGAGACTTCCCGGGAGTGAACGGCGCCCCGCCCCCGCGTCGTGGACACTCACCTTGGAGCAGCCCGATCGAGATGCGTTCCCTGCATTGGATGTCATCAGCGATGCGGGCAGACGAGGGGGACCGTACCCGGCTGCCGCAAACGCCGCCGACGAGATCGCCGTTTCGGCGTTTCTCACCGGCCGGCTCGGCTTCGCTGCCATCGCCGACATCATCGAACGTACGCTCGATGCCATTCCGGCAGTTCCACTCGACACGGTCGACGACGTGTTCGCTGTCGATCGGGAGGCGAGGGGCGTTGCCGGTGCGCTGATTGGCGCGGCGTGCTGATGTATATGCGGGATCTGCCGGTACGGTTGGAGGCGACATGACTGGTGGATTGATCATGCTCGCCGCGGTGATCGTGTCGCTGATGTTGCACGAGCTCGGCCACTTCGTGACTGCGCGCGCGACAGGCATGAAGGTCACCGAGTTCTTTCTGGGGTTCGGGCCGAGGATCTGGTCGACGCAGCGGGGCGAAACCGAGTTCGGGATCAAGGCGATTCCGGTGGGCGGCTACAACCGAATCGTAGGCATGGATCCGCTCGAAGAGATCGCTCCGGAAGACGAAGGGCGAACCTACAGGGACAAGAAGTTCTGGCAGAAGTCGGTTGTGGTCCTGTCGGGTGTCGTGATCCACTTCCTCCTCGCGTACCTGATCTTCTTCGGGATTCTGGTTGGGTTCGGAATCGAGGATGTCGAGGCGGGACCGCTGACGACCGTTGACGCGGTCCAGACGACGCTCGACAGCGGGGCTGCCAGCCCTGCCGCGAACGCCGGACTCGAAGCCGGTGACACCATCCTCGCAATCGACGGCGTTTCGGTCTCGACCTGGGACGAACTCGTTTCGATCATCGCAGCCAAGCCCGGCGAGTCCGTGCAGATTCTGATCGACCGAAACGGTGCCGAGGAGACGCTGACGACCACCCTTGCATCCGTGCCAAATGATCAAGGTTCGACTGTCGGCTATCTCGGTATCAACCCTGCCTATCCGATCGAGCGCATCGGGGTGATCCATGCTGCGGGCTACGCGGGGAAGGCCGTCGGGGTCACGACGAGGCAGACGCTTACCGCCTTCGGGACTCTGGTTCGACCGTCCTCTCTTGCCCGGCTTGCCGGCGCGTTCGTCGGAAACACCGATGTTCCCAACGACATTCGCCCCGTCAGCCCGGTAGGAATCGTCCATCTCGGTGAGGGCCTCAATGCACAGGCGCTCCTCGCGCTGGTCGCACTGCTCAACATCGTGCTTGGTGTGTTCAACGGGCTGCCGCTCTTTCCTTTGGATGGCGGCAACTTCGTCATCGCGCTCTACGAGAAGGTCAGCCGACGCAGAGCGAACATGAAGGTGCTCATGCCGATTGCCGCCGCCGTCATGATGCTCGTGATCTTCCTCTTCTCCGTCGCGTTGCTGCTCGACATCGTCAACCCGATCCAGCTGTCGTGATCGAACGAGCCCACACCCGCCAGATTCATGTCGGCAACGTCGCCGTGGGCGGCGGCGCGCCCATCACCGTCCAGTCGATGACGACCACGAAGACCGATGATGTTGGCGGCACCCTTGCCCAGGTGTATGCCCTGTACGGTGCCGGTGCCGACATCGTCCGAATCACTTGCAACACCGTGGAGGCCGCCGAGGGGCTCGCCGAGATCGTTCCTCGTTCACCCGTTCCGATCATCGCCGACATCCACTTCCACTACCGGCTCGCCCTGGCGGCATTGGAGGCCGGTGTGGACGGGCTCCGCCTGAATCCGGGAAACATCCGCAAGGAGTTTCAAATCAAGGCTGTAGCTGAAGAGGCGAGGGACCGTGGCGTTCCCATTCGCGTCGGCGTCAATGCAGGTTCGCTCGACAGGGACCTCCTCGCCCGGTATGGCGGTCCCGTGCCTGAGGCGCTGGTTGCCTCCGCGATGAAGGAGATCGGCTACCTCGAAGACGTCGGATTCGAAGACATCAAGATCTCTGTGAAGCACTCGAACGTCCCGTCGATGGTCGAGTCGTACCGTCTGCTCTCGAAGACCGTCGACTATCCGCTTCACCTGGGTGTGACCGAAGCGGGTCCGCCCCCTGCCGGCCTCATCAAGTCGGTGGCGGGAATCTCCACGCTGCTCCTCGAGGGCATCGGGGACACGATTCGTTTCTCGCTCACCGCTGATCCCGTCGAAGAAGCGAAGGCCGGCCGCCAGCTTCTCGAGTTTCTGGGACTGAGGGAACGTCGAGGACTCGACCTCATCGCATGTCCGTCCTGCGGACGAGCCGAGGTCGACGTGATCAAGGTCGCGAATGATGCACAGGAGCGTCTCGCCGAGGAGAACCTTCCGATTCAGGTCGCAGTCATGGGCTGCATCGTCAACGGACCGGGTGAGGCCCGGGAGGCAGATATCGGTATTGCCGCCGGCAGAGGCAAGGGGCACTTGTTCATCAAAGGGCAGGTGGTGAGGGTCGTTCCCGAGGACGAGATGGTCGAAGCGCTGCTCGATGAGGCGAGGAAGATCGTCGACGAGGGGATCGACGCGAGGCTTGCTGCTGCCGACACGGGTGCCGCCGCCGAAGCGTCGGAGGAAGCACTCGAGCTGTTTGCCCTCCAGGGGGACGCCAACCATGCTGCCGAGCGCAGACGTTCCGTCGCCGACATTGCCGGTGGCGAGTCGGAGCTATCCTGACCGGCCGATGTCGCAGAAGGTCACCCCACGAAGCGAGGACTACAACCGCTGGTACACCGATGTAGTTCAGCGGGCAGAGCTTGCCGACTACTCGCCTGTTCGGGGTTCTATGGTCATCCGTCCCTACGGCTATGCGCTGTGGGAGCATATTCAGCAGGCACTGGATGGCATGTTCAAGGAGACGGGCCATCAGAACGCATACTTTCCCCTGCTGATTCCCTACTCGTTCATTGAAAAGGAAGCGGAACACGTCGAAGGGTTCGCCCCGGAGCTGGCAATCGTCACCCACGGGGGTGGCAAGGAACTCGAAGATCCCCTGGTCGTCCGGCCGACATCCGAAACGATCATCAACGCGATGTTCGCGAAGTGGATCAAGAGCTACCGGGACCTTCCCCTGCTCATCAACCAGTGGGCCAATGTGGTCCGGTGGGAGATGCGCACCCGCCTCTTCCTGCGTACCACCGAGTTCCTCTGGCAAGAGGGTCACACGGCTCATGAGACCGAAGAGGAAGCACGCGACGAGTCGAGGCTGATGCTCGAGGTGTATGCGCGGTTTGCCGAGGAGTGGGCGGCGACACCGGTCATTCTCGGACAGAAGACTGAAGCCGAGAAGTTCGCCGGGGCAGTCGAGTCGTACAGCATTGAAGCGATGATGGGCGATCTGAAAGCTCTGCAAGCCGGTACGTCGCACTACCTGGGTCAGAACTTCGCGAAGGCGTTCGACACAAGATTCCTCGATCGCAACAACGAACTCCAGTACCCGCATCAGACTTCGTGGGGTGCGAGCACCAGGCTGGTCGGTATGACCGTCATGGTGCACGGTGACGATCAAGGGCTGATCCTGCCGCCGCGTCTGGCTCCACATCAGGTGGTGATCGTGCCGATCAGGGATGACGACGAAGTCGTGGAGACGGCCTGGGGTATCACCGGCGCTCTTCACGACGCAGGCATCCGGGCAACGATGGACGACCGTGAGGGCCTGACGCCCGGGTTCAAGTTCAACGATTGGGAGATGAAGGGTGTTCCCGTGCGAGTCGAAATCGGCCCGAGAGACCTCGCCGCCGGAACGGCGGTGCTTGCCAGAAGAGATACGCCCGGTGCGAAAGCGCATGTGCCGATCCAGGGTGTTGCCGCGGCGGTGACCGACCTGCTCGACGACGTTCAGCAGGCCCTGTTCGATCGTGCGACAGTGTTCAGGAACGAGCACACGTCCTATCCCGCCGACTTTGCCGAGATGGAGGAAGGTGTACGAGAAGAGGGCGGCTTCTTTCATGCGTTCTGGTGTGGATCGCCGGTGTGTGAGACGCAGGTTCAGCATCGGACCCAGGCGACGATCCGCAATATCCCGTTTGATCAGCCGGACGAACGGGGGCCGTGCATCTTCTGTGAGGCGCCCGGCGAGCACCTGGTGGTGTTCGCCAAGGCGTACTGAGAAACCGACGCAAACGGGCTGTCAGGCGGCGCCGTCGGCGCGGTATACTCGCGCTTGGAAAACCTATGGACGCTTGATGAGGTGGGCGCCCTTGCCCGCCTTTTTCCTGCGAGGAGACGATGAACGACGCAGTGCTTTGGGACTCTCTCGAACGGTATCTGGCCGCCGAGGGCGTGCGACTCGACGATGTCGAGTGGTCGGGACGCGTCCTGCGGGTACTCGTCGACGTAGAGGGGGGCATCGATGTCGGTCGCATCTCGGATCTGACGTCGGGTGTCTCGCGTCTGCTCGATGGGATGGACGAGGTGGAAGGACCGTACACGCTCGAGGTTTCTTCGCCGGGGCTGGAGCGAACCCTTCGTCGTCCTGGGCAGTTTCGAACGTCTGTGGGTCGCGACGTCGTGATGACGGTTCGGACGGGACAGGACACCAAGAGAGCGATTCGGGGGGTGCTGGAGGCGGCGGAGGACGACAAATGTGTTGTCTCGGTCGACGGGGTGAACGAGACGGTGTTGATGGCAGATATCGCGTCGGCGAAGACGGTGTTCCGGTGGGAACGCGGCGCGAAGCCGGGGAAGCGGCGCAAGGAGGCAAGCCGATGAAGATGGATTTCGCGGTGATGGAAGCACTCGAGTTGCTCGAGCAGGAACGGGGTGTTCCGGTCGAGACGATTCTGAGTGCCCTCGCCAATGCGCTGGTATCGGCATACAAGCGGAGTCCAGGTGCCGCAGAAGAGGCCCGTGTCGTGATCGACCCGGACGCTGGAGACATCACCGTCTATGCGCAGGAGCTGAACGAGGACGGTGAGGTCGTCCGCGAGTGGGAAGACACCCCGGACGACTTCGGAAGGATCGCGGCTCAAACGGCCAAGCAGGTCATCGCTCAGCGCCTCAGGGACGCGAAGCGTGAGCAGGTGTTCGATCTCTATGAGGGCCGTGAAGGCGACCTCGTCACAGGCATCGTTCAGCAGGTCGACCATCGGTATGCCATTCTCGATCTGGGCGACGCCGAGGCGCTGATGCCCGGATCCGAGAGGATTCCGTATGAGCGACTCGAACGTGGCAACAGGGTCAAGGGTCTCATCATCGAGGTTCGAGGGGAGACCAAAGGACCCCAGATCGTTGTGAGCCGGAGTCATCCGGAGTTCGTCCGCCAGCTCCTCATGCTCGAAGTCCCCGAGCTGCTGGATGGTACGGTCGAGATCAAGGCGATCGCACGGGAGCCCGGTCATCGAACCAAGATCGCCGTCGCATCAAACGATCCGAATGTCGACCCGAAGGGTGCCTGCGTGGGGGCCCGCGGCTCGCGCGTCCGGCAAGTCGTCAACGAGCTGCGAGGCGAAAAGGTCGATGTCGTTCAGTGGCGTGTCGACCCCACGCAGTTCATCGCCGAGGCGTTGGGGCCGGCCAAGGTGCAGGAAGTACTGATCGACGATGACGATCGCTCGGCGGTCGTCATCGTGTCTGAACATCAGCTGTCGCTTGCGATCGGTCGTGAGGGACAGAACGCCCGGCTCGCAGCGAAGCTCACCGGCTATCGCATCGACATCCGCTCCGACAAGATAGAAGAGGACGTCGAGGAGAAGGACACGGCGCCGGAGGAGGCTACCGAGACCGCCCCGGAGACAGAAGCGGCGGCGACGGCCGAGGTGACCGAGGCTGACGAAGCAACAGACGAGACAGCGTCGGAAACCGAGACCGACGAGACGGTGGAGCCGGACGCTGCGGAAGGCGAGACCGAAGAGGAGGATGAGGCCTGATTCATGGCGAAGCGACGCATCTACGAGCTGGCGAGAGAACTTGGTATCGAGTCCAAAGAGGTGCTCTCGCGCGCCATCGACCTTGGCATGGACGTGAAGACGGCTTCGTCGAGTGTCGACGACGAGGCGTCGCGTCGCATCCTGGAGGTGTTCAAACCTACCCCGGCCTCCGAGCCCGAGACCGCACCGGCCTCTGAGCCCGATCCGGAGCCTGAACCGGAAGCAGAACCTGAACCTGAACCGGAAACAGAACCTGAAGCAGAACCTGAACCCGAAGCGGCGGTTTCTGCCGAGGTGTCCGTCGAAGAGGGCGTCACCGTCGCCGGGTTCGCGGAAGCGGTCGGGCGTCCGGTCGCCGACATCGTCAAGTCACTCCTCCTGATGGGCGAGATGGCGTCGGCCGCACAACCGATGCCCGAGGACGCGATCGAACTCGTCGCAGAGGAAATCGGTGTTCGCGTCCGGATCGTTCCCGTCGCAGCCCCCGAGCCCGCAGCTCCCGAGCCCGCCCGTTCGAAGCCCGTTGACGATGAAGCCGACCTCGTTCTGCGGCCGCCGGTCGTCACCGTCATGGGTCATGTCGACCACGGCAAGACCACCCTGCTCGACAAAATCCGTTCGGCCAATGTGCAGGAAGGGGAGGCGGGTGGCATCACCCAGCACGTCGGCGCGTACCAGGTGAGTCACAACGGTCGCAAGATCACCTTCATCGACACACCTGGCCACGAGGCATTCACCGCCATGCGCCGGCGCGGCGCGAACATCACCGACATTGTTGTTCTCGTGGTGGCCGCCGAAGACGGCGTCATGCCTCAGACTGCAGAGGCGATCAGCCACGCAAAGGCCGCGGGCGTGAGCATCATCGTCGCGCTCAACAAGATCGACCTTCCCGGCGCCGACCCTGACAGGGTGCGGGCTCAGCTCACCGAATACGGACTGGTTGCCGAGGAACTCGGAGGCGACACCGTGACCGTTGAAATCTCGGCAAAGCAGGGAACCGGTATCGACCACCTCCTCGAGATGATCGACCTGATCGCAGAAGTCGAGGAGTTCAAAGGAAATCCGAAAGCTCCGGCATCCGGTGCAATCATCGAGTCGAACCTGGATAAGGGTCGCGGTCCGATTGCCACGGTGATCGTCCAGCGCGGCACCCTGAAGCGGGGCGATCCGCTCTTGTCGGGCACCGTTTCCGGCCGCGTGCGGGCGATGCTCGACGAGAACGGCAAACCGATGAAACAGGCCACACCGGGCACGCCTGCGCTGGTCATGGGGTGGGGCGCCGTCCCAACGGCGGGAGACGAATTCGAGGTTCTCGAGAGCGAGAGCGAGGCGCGGTCGCGCGCCGAAGATGCCGATGACGCAGAGCGGGCAGCAGGCGCCGTCGCACCAACGGCGAGGGAGCGACTCGCAGCACTCCTCGATCAACTTCGCACGGCCGATGAGGCCGAACTCAGGGTGATCATCAAAGCCGACGCCCATGGGTCGCTCGAGGCGATCAGGGATGCCCTGTCCAAGATCGGGAGAGAGGGCGGCAAGATCGTCATCGTCCATGGAGCGGTTGGCGGGATCTCCGAAAACGATGTCAGCCTTGCAGATGTGACCGGCGCGGTGATCGTCGGCTTCAACGTGCGGCCGGACGGCAAGTCACGGAGGGCCGCGGAAGAGCATGGCATCGAGATACGCACCTACCGGGTCATCTACGAGATGCTCGACGACATCGAACAGATGCTGGTCGGCAAGCTCGCGCCGGAAGAGGTGGAGCAGGTGCTCGGCGCAGCCGAGGTCCGAGCTGTGTTCAAGGTGCCGCGCGCTGGCAATATAGCGGGAAGCTACGTGACCGAAGGCGAGATCATTCGCGGGGCGAAGGCGCGACTGCTCAGAGAAGGCATCGTCGTGTACGAAGGTTCGATCGACTCACTGCGCCGATTCAAGGACGATGTCCGCCGTGTCGCTGCAGGGTATGAGTGCGGTATCGGACTCGACCGATTCAACGATGTGAAGGAAGGCGACGTCATCGAGGCGTACACCCTGAAGGAAGTCGCCCGCCAGTGACATGCACGCGTCGGCGCTTCGCATCGAACTGCGAATTCAAGGGGCACGTTCTCTGAAGGCCAAGCGAAGCGTTGTCCGCCCGCTCGTCGACCATCTGCGGACCGCCCACGGAGCTTCCGTAGCCGAAGTGGGATTCCAGGATCAATGGCAGCGGTCGACCCTGGGTGTGGCGCTTGCCGCGTCGAGCCACTCCGAGCTGACCAGGAGGGTCTTGGCGATTCGAAGGGATCTCGAAGGCCGGCACGATGTGGAGGTGCTGGATATGGTCACTTCCTACATGGAGGAGTCATGAACAGGTCGCCACGGCTGCGCAGAGTCGATTCGATGATGCTGCACGAGATCGCAGACATCGTCGCCGGGCTCAAAGACCCTCGGCTCGGGTTCGTCACGATCACCGGAGTGGAGACCAGTCCGGATCTTCACAGAGCACGGGTCTTCTATTCGGTGCTCGGGTCGGAGGAGCAACACGCGTCGTGCGCCGAGGGACTGGAGGCGGCAACCGGCCACATCCGAGGCGAAGTCGGTCATCGTGTCAGGCTCAAGTACACCCCGGCACTCGAGTTCGTGCCCGATCGCGGCATCGAGGAAGGGATCAAGATGTCGAAGCTTCTGAGGGAGATCGAGGAGCAGGAGCAGTGATCGAGCCGGCCCGCGCACTCATCGCAGACGCCAAGAGCCTTGCCATTGTCTGTCACATTCACCCGGACGGTGATGCCCTTGGTTCTTCGCTGGCGCTCGCAGCGTCGGCGAGGCTCGCCGGCATCCGGTCGGTCGCGTCGTTCTCCGAACCGTTCGTTCTGTCTCCGATCTACGACTACCTCCCGCTGGACTTGCTGGTGCCCCCGGCGGAGTTCCCTGTCGACAGCCCTCTCGTGGTCAGTATCGACGCGGCATCCGTGGACCGGCTCGGCACCCTTGCCGGAGTTGTGGATGCGGCGGGTACGCTCGTCGTCATCGACCACCACATCTCGAACAAAGGATTCGGAACGGTCGACCTGATCGATCCGACTGCAGCGGCCTCGGCAGAAATCGTGTACCGGCTCATTCGTGCGCTCGAGTGGCCGGTCGATCAGACGGTCGCCAACGCGCTTCTGACGGGCATCGTTACGGACACGGGACGTTTCCAGTACTCGAACACGACGCCGGACACACTTCGCATTGCGGCCGAACTGCTCGAGGCGGGGGCCTCACCCGAGGTGATCGGCCAGAACATGTATGAACGGGTGCCCTTTGGATTCCTCAAGGTGGAGGCGGACGTCCTGGGTCGCAGCCAACTGGATGGAACGCTGGTCTGGTCGGTGCTATATCTCGATGATGTGCGTCGGTGGGGGGTCGGGGTGGAAGACACCGACTCACTCATCGACACCGTGCGTCTTGCGTGGGAGGCGCGTGTGGCAGCGCTCATCAAGGAGTTGGACGACCGCTCGTACAAGGTCAGTCTGCGTTCTCGAGGCGAGACGGATGTGGCCGCGATCGCATCGGCACATGGTGGGGGTGGACACCACAACGCTGCAGGTTTCTCTCATCCAGGACCCCCGGAGGCGATTGTCGAGGCGATCAAGGAACGCCTGTGATCAGCGGTTTCGTGGCCATCGACAAGCCTGCGGCGTGGACGTCGCACGATGTGGTAGCCAAGGCGAGGGGAATCGTCGGTCAGAGGAAGGTGGGTCATGCCGGAACACTCGACCCTGCTGCGACCGGGCTGCTGATTCTCGGACTGGGCAAAGCCACGAGGTTGATACGGTTCGTGCAGAGCGAAGAGAAGGAGTATGTCGCCCGGGTCGTGTTCGGTGTGACGACCGACACGTTGGATGCCGACGGATCCATCCTCACCCGAGAACCCATGGCCTTTGCCGAGTCAGATCTTCTCGATGTGCTCGAACGATTCATCGGCACCATCGCACAGGTGCCACCGATGGTGTCGGCGGTCAAGGTCGGAGGGACGAGGCTGTACGAACTCGCCCGACAAGGCAGGGAAATCGAACGAACCGCGCGTGCCGTCGAAGTCTATGACATCGACCTCGTCGATTTCGCACCCGGCCCCTATCCGGAGGCCACGATGGTCATTCGCTGCGGTACGGGTACCTACGTGCGAAGCCTCGCCGCGGATATAGGCCAGGCGCTGGGCGGAGGTGCGCACCTCGGGTCACTTCGCCGCACGCGGATCGGTGCTATCTCTGTCAAGGACGCTGCCACGATCGGGGAGTTCGAGAAGGATCCGAGGAGTCGCGTGATGCCGATGTCGAACGGGCTCGATCATCTCCCGGCGATCCGGCTCGACGAGCAGGCTTCTCAGGCGGTGTGTCACGGTACACAGTTTGCCGCGGATGCCTTCGGCGTCGACGCGGAGTTGGTGAGGATGGTCGGTTCCGACGGGGAACTTCTGGCGGTGTATGGACGGCGCGAGGCCTCTTGGAAGCCGGAGGTGGTGGTCGGATGAGAGTCCTGACCGGTGATCCCCGAAACTGGCCCGCTGTCGTGGGCAGATCGGCGGTGACGATCGGAGTCTACGACGGCGTGCATCGAGGTCACCAGGTCGTACTGGCCGACCTCGCAGAGGCCGGCCGCGTACGCGGTGTTGCCCAGACCGTCGTGTTGACCTTCGACATGAACCCGGCTGCGCTCGTCAACCCGTCTCGGGCCCCGAAGATGCTGACTTCTCTCGACCGGCGCGTCGAGATCCTCGGCCTGCTGGGTGTCGATGTGGTCGGGATCCTTCCCTTTGAAGAGATCCGCCGCATGACGCCGGACGAGTTCATTCAGCGTGTGCTCGTCGATGTCCTACATGCCAAGCTCGTTGTCGTCGGCAGCGACTTCCGGTTCGGAGTCGACCGGTCGGGCGATGCGAGTTCGTTGCGTGCCGATGGGTCGCGCCTGGGTTTCGACGTCGATGCCGTCGGTCTCCTGCGTGCAGATGGCAGTACGATCTCCTCCACAGCGATCAGAACGATGCTCATGGACGGGGACGTTCGGGCCGCTGCCGCGGCGCTCGGGCGGCCGTACGATCTCGATGGCACCGTCGTGGCAGGGGAGGGTCGTGGACGTACCCTCGGGTACCCGACAGCCAATCTCGCAGTTGTAGACGGAATCCAACTTCCCGCCGACGGCGTCTACGCGGCTACGGCAGAGATCGAAGGCGAGTTCCACCCAGCGATCGTCAACATCGGTGTTCGCCCCACCTTCGAGGGAACCGAACGTCTCGTCGAAACGTTCCTTCTGGACGGTCCGGCGGACCTCTACGGCGCCGGTGTCAGGCTTCGGTTCGTCGACCGGATCAGAGGGGAGCGGCGATTCGAAGGACCCGAGCAGCTGGTACGACAAATCGGTCGTGATATCGAGGTCGCCAGGTCGATGCTCGACGAGTAGTGGACCTTCAGGAAGCTGCTACACTGCGGGTGTTCCACGTACCCCTATCTCTACGCGTGTGTGAATGAAGGACACCAAGACCATCATTGAAGAGTTCGGGCAGCACGACAGCGACACCGGTTCGCCGGAGGTTCAGGTCGCGTTGCTCACCGAACGTATCAACCACCTGACCGGCCATCTGCGTGAGCACAAGCACGACCATCACAGTCGTCGTGGGTTGCTGATGCTGGTCGGCAAACGGCGTCGTCTCCTCAACTACTTGCGAAAGCAGGATGTGGAGCGATATCGATCGTTGATCGCTCGCCTCGGATTGCGGCGATAGGTTTTCCAAGGAGCGGCACCAGCCGCTCCTTCTTTCGAGGAACTCGGCCGGGGACGCTTTCCCCGGATCTCGGCAACGGGATACGAATGACAAGTGGGGATGTTCGTCCAGTTGTCAGTTGCCACCCCTGTGCAAGAGGGATGACCACTGGTAATTGGCCGGCGCCCCGGAAAGGAAGACACGCGTGGCCGTTACCACAGTACGCGGGTCCGTAGGCGGCAAAGACGTCGTCATCGAAGCCGGCAGACTTGCCGGACAGGCCAATGGTGCCGTGACCATTCAGACAGGTGAAACCACCGTTCTGGTCACTGCAACCGCCAATCAGAAACTTCGGGAAGGCATCGACTTCTTCCCGCTCACCGTCGACGTCGAAGAGCGCATGTACGCGGCCGGAAAGATCCCCGGCTCGTTCTTCCGTCGTGAAGGCCGTCCAACCGAGCGGGCGATCCTCGCGTGCCGATTGATCGACCGGCCACTCCGCCCGTCGTTCGCCGACGGGTTCCGCTGTGAGACCCAGGTCGTTGCAACGATCCTGTCGGTCGACGGTGAGAACCCCTACGAGATCATCTCACTCAACGGTGCGTCTGCTGCCTTGATGACCAGCGGCATCCCGTTCGAGGGACCGATCGGTGCCGTCGTACTGGGTCTCAAGGGCGGTGACTGGATCGTCAACCCAACGTATCAGGAGCTCGAGAGCTGCGTGTTCGAGCTGACCGTCGCCGGCCGTCGCAACGACAAGGGCGAGATCGACATCATGATGGTCGAAGCGGGCGCCACCGAAGACGGTCTGCGTCTGATCGCCGACGGTCAGCCGCCGTCGGACGAAGCGACGGTTGCTGCCGGTCTCGAAGCCGCAAAGACACCGATCTCGGAGATCATCGACCTTCAACTCGAATTGATTTCCAAGGTCGAGGTTCCGCAACTCGAGTGGCCGACCGTCACCGACTTCTCCGACGAGCTGTTCGCGAAGGTCGAAGCCGCCGCAACGCCGAAGCTCGCCGAGGCCATCAGGATCCCCGGGAAGCACGATCGGGCGGAAGCGGAAGCCCGTGCCCTCGAAGAGGTCATCGCCGAGCTCGAGCTTCCCGAAGAAGAGCATGGCGAAGCCAAGAAGGCAATGAAGAAGGTCGAAAAGGCCATGATGCGCCGCCGTGTCATCGACGAAGGCGTCCGTCTCGATGGCCGCGGCCCTCGGGAGATCCGGCCGCTGTCGGCCGCCGTCGGTGTCGTTCCACGCACCCACGGTTCCGGCCTCTTCCAGCGTGGAGAGACGCAGGTGCTGAACATCAGCACCCTGGGCATGCTCAAGATGGAGCAGATGCTCGACACGCTGGCGCTCGAAGACACCAAGCGGTACATGCACCACTACAACTTCCCGCCGTTCTCAACGGGAGAAGCCGGATTCATGCGCGGCCCCAAGCGTCGCGAGATCGGCCATGGCGCACTCGCCGAGAAGGCCGTACTACCCGTAGTGCCGACGAGCGACGAATTCCCGTACGCGCTGCGTCTGGTCTCCGAAGTGCTGTCGTCGAACGGATCGACCTCGATGGCGTCGGTCTGTTCGTCGAGCCTGTCACTGATGGACGCCGGTGTTCCGATCATGGAACCGGTTGCCGGCATCGCCATGGGACTGATCTCACTCGACGACCGGTATGTGACCTTGACCGACATCATCGGTGCGGAGGACGCACTCGGCGACATGGACTTCAAGGTCGCCGGCACGGCAGATGTCATCACGGCTCTGCAGCTCGACACAAAGATCGAGGGGCTTCCCTCCGAGGTGCTTGCCGGCGCACTCGATCAGGCCAAGGAAGCTCGTCTTGCGATCTTGAAGGTGATGTACGACGCGATCGAGGGACCGCGCACCGAGCTCAATCGGTGGGCGCCAAGGATCGAAGCCGTGCGCATCCCCAAGGACAAGATCGGCGAGATCATCGGTCCCAAGGGAAAGCACATCCGGGAACTCGAAGAGGAGACCGGCGCATCGATCGAAATCGAGGAGGACGGTGCCGAGGGCATCGTGCGCATCGGTTCGCCCGACGGCGAATCCCTCGCTGCCGCCAAGGAACGGGTCCTTCAAATGGCGTTCCCGCCGGAGGCGGAGGTCGGCAAGGAGTACGACGGAGAGGTCGTGAACATCACCAAGTTCGGTGCGTTCATCAACATCCTGCCTGGTCGTGACGGTCTGCTGCACATCTCGAAAATCGACGCGAACCGCCGTGTCAACAGAGTCGAGGACTACCTCGCTCTTGGTGACAAGGTGACCGTCGTCGTGCGAGAAGTCGATCGCATGGGCAAGGTCAACCTGGATCTCGTCGGTGAGATCGAGCCGAAGCCTGACGCAGGCAAGTCTGACAACGGTGGCCGTGACCGCCGAGACGACCGACGTGACAACCGCCGTGGACGCGGTGGTGATCGTGGTCGCGGTGGCAACAGGGACCGAGGTAGTGACCGCGGTGACCGGCCGCGCCGCAAGGTCGTGTCGTTCGAAGACGAATTCGAACGAGACGAGTGAAGCCACCTGCAAGGGTTGTGAGGGCCGGGTTCGTCCGGCCCTCACCTGTTTCCGGACCTACCCTTTGCGTGTGCCGGAACTTCCCGACATCGAGCTGTACCTTCACGCGTTGGAGCCGCGGATCGTCGGTGAGACGCTGGAGCGGATCAGAATCGCGTCACCTTCCCTGCTACGGACGGTGGATCCTCCGCCGTCCGCGTTCGAAGGGCGGAAGGTCGTCGCTCTGCGAAGGATCGGGAAACGAATCGTCTGGCAGATGGACCATGACCTGTGGGTTGTGCTCCACCTGATGATCTCCGGAAGGCTTCGCTGGCAGGCATCGAAGGCGTACCGGGCACAGGCGTGGTTCGAGTTCTCGAGTGGGACGCTCATCCTGACCGAAGCATCCAAGCGGAAGCGGGCTTCGCTTCACCTGATTCGCGGTGATGTGTCGGTTGTGGATCCTGGTGGTATCGATCCTGTGTCGGCGACGTCTGCGGAGTTCGCAGAGGCGCTCACACGCGAGAACCGAATTCTCAAGCGGGCACTGACGGATCCGACGTCATTCAGTGGGATCGGCAATGCGTACTCGGACGAGATCTTGCATCGTGCCCATGTATCGCCGCTCCAGCGCACTGGAAACCTCGGTAGTGACGGCCTGGTCAGGGTCCGCGAGGCGACTCGGGCGGTGCTCACCGAGTGGACGAACCGTCTCATCGAGGAGACCGGGACAGGCTGGCCGGCGAAGGTGACGGCATTTCACCCCGAGATGGCGGTCCACGGGAAGCACGGCGAGCCCTGCCCGGTGTGCGGATCACCGATCCAGCGCATCGTGTACGCCGACAACGAGACCGACTACTGCGCGACCTGTCAGACCGAGGGCAGGATTCTCGCCGACCGGGCCCGATCACGGTTCCTCAAGGATGCGAGACCCAAACGGATCGAAGATCTCTGATGCCACCCTATGATCAGCTCGTGTCCCGGCCCTATGCGAACGTTTCTTCTGAAACGCGCGATTCTCTCGCGAGATTCCGTTCTCGACGCAAGGTTCGGAAGCTTCGTGTGGACGGACGTATCTGGCCGTACGTGTCGTACGGGTCCGGCGAGGGTGCGCTGCTCTTCTTGCACGGAATGGCTGGTTCGTACGACATCTGGTGGCAGCAACTCGAGTCCTTCTCGAGCGACTACCGGGTTGTGTCGGTGACGTATCCAGCGGTGGCAAACCTCTCCGGGCTACGACGCGGCATCATCGCAATCCTGGACGCAGAAGGGATCGATCGTGTCTCGGTCGTTGGGTCGTCGCTCGGCGGCTACCTGACACAGTATCTGGTGGGGACGGACGGCGCGCGAATCGACAAAGCCGTGTTTGGCAACACGTTTCCGCCAAACGACATCCTCGAGGCGGCGAACGAGAAGACTGCTGCCGTCGGCAGAGTGATGCCGGAGTGGGTGGTGATGGTCGGGTTCCGTCGCAACATCGCACAGGTGGTGGTCCCGGCCTCGGGAGACTCGCCGCTCGTCCGGGCATACCTGACCGAGCAGTCCCACGGGCACATGTCGAAAGCGCAGTTCCTTGCCCGTTACGAATGTGTGATCGACGGGTTCGAGGCGCCCAGACCGTCGATGCCGCATCTGATCATCGAGTCCGACAACGACCCGTTGGTGTCCCGCGAGTTGAGGGACATGCTGCGACGCACCTATCCGGGCGCCGCCGTACACACGTTTCACAACACCGGCCACTTCACCTACCTGAACGATCCGACGAGCTACACGAGGGTGCTCTCGGAGTTCCTTCGAGGGGGTTGACCATGCGATTCGGCATCTCGATGTTTCCCACCGACCAGGCAATGCCACCGGACGAGCTGGCGGTGGAGGTGGAGGCACGGGGGTTCGAGTCGCTGTGGTTTCCCGAGCACAGCCACATCCCTGTGAGTCGACGTACCCCGTGGGGCGGTGTGAAGAACGCGAAGCCGCTGCCGGAGTACTACTCGCGGACGTTCGACCAGTTCATCACGATGGCGGTTGCCGCAGCGGCGACCAGCAGGCTGTTGGTGGCGTCGGGCATCACGCTGGTGGCGCAACGCGATCCGATCTGGCTCGCAAAGCAGGTAGCGTCCGTCGATGTGTTGTCTGGCGGGCGTGTGCTGTTCGGCATCGGGTACGGATGGAACAGGGAAGAGCTCGCCAACCACGGTGTCGCCTACCTGGAGCGGCGGGCGATCATACGGGAGAAGGTCTTGGCGATGAAGGAACTGTGGACGAAGGATATCGCCGAGTTCGAAGGTGAGTATGTGCAGATCGAACCGAGCTGGGCGTGGCCGAAACCGATCCAGCAGCCCCACCCGCCGATCATCCTCGGTGCTGCGGCAGGTCCCAAGACCTTAGGTGACATCGTCGAGTTCTGTGATGGGTGGATGCCGATTGCCGGTCGCCACGACGTGCTGTCCCAGATCCCCGAGCTTCAGGAACGAGCAGCAGAAGCCGGACGGGGACCGATCGAGGTCTCGGTCAGCGGGTTGAAGCCGGATCCGGCGGTGATCGAACCGTACGTCGAGGCGGGTGTGGTTCGTGTCGTGTTCGCTATCCCGCCCGTTTCGCGAGACGATGTATTGCCTCGTCTCGACCGACTTGCCTCGTTCGTGGAGGAGTTCGGTCAGGCTCCTTCGTAGGCGGCTCGAAGTCTTTCGATGTCGAGTTTCTGCATCTCGAGCATCGCCTGCATGGCTCGTTCTCGGCCATCGGGATCGGGTCCACCGAGATACTCGCCGAGTTGTCTGGGCACCACCTGCCATGACACTCCGAAGCGGTCCTTGAGCCAGCCGCATTGTCCGTGTTCGCCGCCGCCTTCGACGAGGGCATCCCAGTAGTGGTCGACCTCTGCTTGATCTTCGCAGTCGATCATGAACGAGACCGCTTCGGTGAACGAGTACTGGGGCCCACCATTGAGACCAACGAAGGTTGTGCCGTTGATCGTGAAGGTGACGGTGAGTACCTCGCCGGCCGGTGTACTGGGGTTGTCCGACGCCGCCCGCGAGATGTCATCGACACGGCTGTCAGGGAAGATCGAGATGTAGAACGCTGCCGCTTCTGCGGCGTTTCCGTCGAACCAGAGACAGGGTGTGACCATGGGGCGCAACCTATCAGACATGTGGTTGTGGAACGGGGGTGCAGGCGATGAGTACGGCCGGGCGCGTGAAAACGCCACAGTGCCGTCACCGTGTTCTACGGTCGCTGTTTGCTGGTCGGTCGTCGCGTGGTCCGCCTGCTGTCACCTGGTTCTCACCGGCTGTTTGGTGTCGCTGCCCTGGGTGGGTGTTCGTTGAGGCGGATCCGGTCTGTCCGGCGCGAGGAA
Source organism: uncultured Acidimicrobiia bacterium (assembly GCA_964496205.1). Lineage (GTDB taxonomy): Bacteria > Actinomycetota > Acidimicrobiia > Spongiisociales > UBA4744 > CAYLHS01. The sequence goes on along the minus strand of CAZBXV010000030.1, from coordinate 1,654 downwards.
GCGTCTCCGTCGGGGCGGTGTTCCTGGATCGATTCGGTGTCCCATGCCGTGGATGACGACGTGGTGGTGGTACCAGCAGAGGGTGGCGAGGTTGTCGGGGTCGGTGGGTCCACCTTCGGAGAACGGAATGACGTGGTGGATCTGGAGTCGGTGGCGAGAGGTGCATCCGTCTGCGGTGCAGCCCCCGTCCCGGTGAAGGATGGCTCGGCGTAGCGCCGGGGGAATGGTTCGTGTCCTTCGTCCGACCGACAGGGGAGTGCCGCCATCGGTGAGGATAGGTTCGATTCGTGTGTCGCAGAGGAGTTCTTCGATGGTTTCGGGGCCGACGCTCAGTCCTGTGTCGAGTGTCGCTCCGGTGATGTGTCCTGAGGTGGGGTCGAGGTCGACGAACACGGTGAGGAGTGGTGTCGAGCCGCTGCTGTCTGCCGTGCCGGTGAGGGAGTCTTGGGCGATGGACGTGAGCGCGTCGGCTCTTCGCTGCCCGAGGGTCGATTGTGTGCCGTCAGGGAGTGGAGGGAAGGTGTCCGCTCTTTCGAGGAGCGCATGCTCGACGATGGTGCCATCGGGTCCGGGAAGCTCGCCCCAAAGCCGCCACGAGGATCGGTCCAGGTTCGGCTGCATGGCGAGATACCGACTATCGAACACCCTGTTCTCTGCTTCTCTCGAGAGGCGGTGGGCTCGGGAGTGCTCCCTGCGCAGCCCGGCGATGTCCAGGCCGGCTGTGGTCACGAGGGGATCTGCGATGCCGGTTGCTGAGAGCCGGGTGAGTTCGATGGCCCGGTCGAAGGTGATCTCGCCGATCTCGAGGGCATTCCTGATGGTGGTGTCGATGGCTCGAGAGGTGCGAACCAGCTTCGAGGCAGTCTCGGGTGCGACGTCGAGTCGGCCGGAGGTCCACTCGGTCATGGTTTTGCATCCGTCGGCGAGTGCGATCTGCCTGCGGTCCAGCTCGGCGAGGAGGGTGAGTTGTCGCGCTCTCACCCGTGACATGTGAAGCTCGAGTCGGATCAGTTCCTGTTCGAGACTGTCGGTCGTGTGCCGTTCCATGACCTGAACGTATCAGCCGGGTGTGACAGAAACGGGTGGCCCGACGGGCCGCCTCAGGGGGTGAGAATGGAGCGGATTTCGGTGACGTGATAGGCGGTGCTGGTGGTGACGACGGCCGGGTTGCCGGCGAATGGTGTGGGTGCCGACCATGCTCCGCCTGGGAGCTGTCGCCATCGGTAGGTGCCGTTCCAACCGGCCGTGAAGGTGATCGTGTAGTCACCTTTGTGTTCGTAGATGTGGGTCGCTGCTGCGCTCGCAGGCAGATCGGTGTTCGAGCCGGGTTTGGTGGAGCGGATGACCGTGCCGTCACCCATGTCCCAGGTGAACCCATCGAGGGTTGCCCAGGCTTCGAGTTCCATGGTGATACCTGAGCCGGGGTCGGTGAATGTGAGGGTGAATGGCGGGATCTCAATCCCCCCGTCGTACCAGAGCCAGGTGTCGAGTCCGGTGAGGCCGTCGACGAGCGGGTTGGTGATGGGATGCCCTTCGGGAGCGCGTTCAATGATCTCGGCCATCAGGTCGATTCCCATGAGAGGGGAGACACAGTAGGGGACGTCGGGAACGAGCCCGTCTGGTCCAAAGATGGCCGGGCTGCCGTCGGACCGTG
>CAZBXV010000029.1:0-26787 GCA_964496205.1 uncultured Acidimicrobiia bacterium | reverse complement strand
CTAGTCGCTGAGCGGCTGAAAAGCTGATCGCTTCCTAACATGACAGTCTCGTGAATGTCAGCCCAACCGAATTGATCATCATCCTGCTGGTTGCGCTGGTCGTCTTCGGACCGAAGCGCCTTCCGGAAGTCGCCCGGCGAGTCGCCTCGGTAGTCCGTGATATCCAGGCGACGGCAGGGGATCTTCGGAAAGGGCTCGAGAGCGAAGTCAAGGAGCTGACCGACCCGATCAAGGACGCGACCAAACCCCTCAAAGATGTAGGGAAGTCACTGAAGGATGCGGCGGCGTCGGTGAGCGATGCAGCGAAACCCCCACCAGAAGTGACCGAATCGGCTCGGCCTATCGCTGAGGCAGACATACCCACGCGTGACGGGGACCAAGAAGAAGCCGGAGATGAGTGAGGACACGCCTCGATCGGTGGTCGAACACCTCGAGGAACTCCGCTGGAGGCTGGTCAAAGGGGCTGCCGCGCTTCTCGTCGGTGCGGTCGTCGCCTTCGTCTTCAGGGAGTGGATCTTCGACATGCTCGCCCGCCCGTACCACCTCGCTCTTCCCGGTGAACAACTGAACCAGTTCGAGGTCACAGAGGGCTTCTCGGTCGCGATGCGTCTGTCACTGTTCGGCGGCGTGTTCATCGCCAGTCCCGTGCTCTTCTACCAGGTGTGGGCCTTCATCAACCCTGCGCTCACCAAACGCGAACGACGCTGGACGTTTCCGATCGTGGGGGCGTTGGTCGTCTTGTTCGCAGGGGGAGTTGCGTTCGGGTACTACATCCTCCCAAAGGGACTGGTATTCCTCCTCGGTATCCAGCCTGGTTTGACGGCCGTGATCGGCGCGTCGGACTACTTCGGACTCGTCCTACGTTTTCTGCTCGTGTTCGGCATCGCATTCGAGTTCCCGATTTTCATCTTCGCGGCAGCAGCCGCCGGGCTGGTCTCATCCGACACCCTCAAGAGAGGTCGGCGCTGGGCCGTGTTGATCATTGTCATCGTCGGGGCGGTGGTCACTCCGACGGGGGATCCGCTCACGCTCACAGCACTGTCGGTTCCGCTCTACGTGCTCTACGAAGCCACCATCTGGCTGGTCAAGTTCACTCTGCACAAATGACGGCGTTCGAACTCGATCCGTTCCAGGAAGAGGCGATCGCAGCCGTTGACGCCGGGGAATCGGTCGTCGTCACCGCTCCAACCGGATCTGGAAAGACCCTCATAGCCGAAGAGGCGATGCGGGCTGTGCTCGGCCGCGGCAAACGGGCCTTCTACACGACGCCACTCAAAGCCCTCTCCAATCAGAAGTACAACGACTTCGGCCGTCTGTTTCCTGAGGTGGGGCTTCTCACCGGCGACAACACCATCAACGGTGAAGCTCCGATCGTTGTGATGACTACCGAAGTGTTGAGAAACATGATCTACGCGGGGTCCGGTGCACTCGATGAGTTGGACCTTGTCGTCCTCGACGAGGTCCACTACCTCCAGGACCCTGCTCGCGGCCCCGTGTGGGAAGAGATCATCGTGCATGCCCCCGATGGCGTGCAGATGGTCTGCCTGTCTGCGACCGTCTCGAACGCCGACGAGTTCGCTGCGTGGGTCAGGGACCGTCGAGGCCGCACACGTCTCGTGCGTGAGAACCACCGGCCCGTCCCGCTCACCAACCTGTATGCGCTCAAGGACAGGTGGCACGACGAAGTCCATCTGGAGCGCATGTTCACCAAGAAGGGCGTGAACTGGGATCTGGAGTCGAGAATCGCGAAGGCTCGCCGATTCGGAACACCCCGTCGTAGTGAGACGATTGCCGCGCTCGACGCTGCCGACATGCTGCCGGTCATCTACTTCATCTTTTCCCGGGCAGGATGCGACGATGCCGCTCGGAAACTGGTGGAGGCCGGAGCCGGCTTCACCACCCGAGAAGAACGAACAGAGATCGAACGGGTCGCCGAACAGCGAACGAGCCATCTCGACGATCGGGATCTGGGTGTGCTCGGCTACGACAGCTGGCTGTACGGGCTGGAAGCCGGGGTTGCTCCTCACCATGCCGGACTGGTTCCGGCCTTCAAGGAGACGGTCGAGGAGCTGTTCGCTCGAGGACTCGTGAAGGTCGTTTTCGCTACGGAGACACTCTCGCTGGGCATCAACATGCCGGCTAGGACGGTGGTGCTCGAGAGCCTCAGCAAGTTCAACGGCGAAACCCACGAGCTACTCCGGCCGGGTGATTACACGCAGCTCACGGGGCGGGCAGGCAGAAGAGGAATCGATCCTGTCGGCTACGGAGTCGTACTGCACTCCAGATACGTACCATTCAAGGCGGTCACGAAGCTCGCATCGGCGGGATCCCATGCCCTCACATCGAGCTTCCGTCCTTCCTACAACATGGCGGTCAACCTGATCGCCAACCACCCACGTGACCGGGCAGAGACACTCCTCAACGCGTCCTTCGGGCAGTTCCAGGTGGGGGAAACACTCGCGAAGGAAGAGAGAACCCTCGTTCGCCAGGAGGCGGACCTCAAGGGCTTGAGGGCAGAGGCGACCTGCGAACTCGGAGAGGTGGCCGACTACGTCGAGACGACCCAGCAGTCAGGAGGTTATGACGTCGGAGACGTGATCGAACCTCCCGCGTTGTCGGGACGATTCGTTGTTGTGAAACGTCAGCACGGGAGACGAGTCGAACTGGTCGTGGTTTCCGAACGCGGCAGAACATCGACCATCGGACCGAAGGTGTACAAAGGATCGGCGCGAGTTGGCAGTATCGACATCGACGATCCGCGCCAGGTCCTGAGAGATCCATCTCACCGCAGGTGGATAGGACGCCGTATCGGCGAACTCGACAGTCGCCATCCGGTTGCTGCGTGTCCCGATCGCGCCGCCCACGTGGAGGCCTACCGGCGAGCCATCAAGCTGGAGCGCCGTATCGCCAGGACACGAACGGACATCGAACGCCTGAGGGGAGGATTGGTGAGGGACCTCGACCGGATTCTCCACATGCTCGAGGAGCGAGGCTATGTGGACGGTTGGGCGTTGACCGACCAAGGCGAGCAACTCCGCTCGATCTACTCCGACACGGACCTTCTCCTTGCTGAGGTGATTCGAACCGGTTTGCTCGACGGCCTCGAACCGGCCGAAGTAGCGTCACTGGTCTCCATGACGGTCTATGAAGCTCGCCGACAGGAATCGGCGATGGACGGCTGGCCAACCCCGGCGTTGGCAGGTCGAGGCACGAGCCTCGTTGCGTTGCATGAATCCCTCGCAGAGCGCGAGAAGGCGCTCGGGATTCGCCAGACCCGCCGGCCGGAGAGAGGCTTCATGTTGATGGCCTATCAGTGGGCACGAGGCATGGATCTCGACGAGATTTCTGGCTTGCTGGATCCGGGTGACTTCGTTCGTATCACCCGGCAACTCCTCGACGTGCTCCGGCAGATCAGAGATGCGGTTCCATGGCTGAGCGAGGTCACCGCCACTGCCATTCGCTCCATCGATCGCGGGGTGGTTGCAGCGCCGAGGTTCGAACATGGATGAGTGGCTCGTTCTCGTCAACCCCCAGGCCGGCAAGGGACGCCACGCCGAAGCACGCACACGGCGGGCACTCGCGACGCACGGTATTAGAGCCGAGGTTCACGCCCCGTTGGGAACACAAGAGATGCGGGCCGCAGTCGACAAGGGGGTCGTCGAAGGCAGGACGAAGTTTGCTGCCGTCGGTGGAGACGGCACAGCCAACCTCGTCGCCGATCAGCTTCTCTCACACACATGGATGTCCCTGCCGGTTCTCGGATTGATTCCTGGCGGCTCCGGATCGGATCTCGCCAGAAGCTTCGATGTGCCACAACGAATCGAGGATGCAGTCGCTGTGCTCAACGGCGACGCCACACGAGACATCGACGTAGGCCTGCTGGAGGGGAGCTGGGGGACTCGCAGATTCATCAACTGTGCAGAATCGGGGCTCACCGCAGCCGTCTTGCGCAGGTCGATGGGGATGCCGCGCTGGTTCGGATCCGTGAAATACCACCTCGCGCTCGGCCTCGTGTATCCGAGAGCGGGGCTCACTTCGATGACGCTGCGGGCAGGAGATGCCGAGTTCGTGGGCAGCTCCCTTCTGGCCGTGTTTGCCAACGCTCGCTACTTCGCCGGCGGATGGAACATTGCCCCAGAAGCATCAGCCTCCGACGGGCTATTCGACATCCAGGTGTTCGCGGCGACAAAACGAGACATTCCGCGCCTCTGGTGGCTCGCCAAGAGCGGATCACACCTGTCGGAACCGACGGTCCACCATTTCGCCGCGGCGTCGTTCGAACTAGAAGTGACCGACGGGTGGCCCGTAGAAGCCGATGGTGAGTACTTCGGGGACGGTTCGATGAAGGGAAGCCTCATCCGGTCTGCGCTCTCGATCAAGACGTTCGAGTAGCTCGTCACCTCGGAGGGCGTCGACTGAAAGGGCACCGTCCGGTCGAGTTCGTCGCCTGTGTCGAGAGAGTCGTTATACTCTCGCCGCCCTCCATACGGAGAGATGCGGTCAGGCCGGGAGACAGGGAGCTCGAGATGGATCGAGACAGCTTCGACGACACTGACGAAGGCGTCGACTTGGACGATATCGATGCGCCCGAGGACCTCGACGACGATGAGTCCGAGGACTTCGGCGACAGCGACGAAGACGACGAAGAACAACTAGACCTCGACGATCTAGGCCTCGACATCGAGGAAGGATACGGCGAGGCGTCCAGTCGCGCCTCAGATGAGGATGACGAGGACGCCGAAGACGACGACGGTGAAAGCACTGGCGGAGACGATGAGGATGAGGTCGCTGCCGAGGAAAACGAAGAGGCCCTCGAAGAACTGGAAGCCGAAGAGCTCGAGCTGCTCGAGGACGAGGCAGAGGGAACGCTTCTGGTGGACGAGGCCGCCGAACTCAGAGCCATCCGCCGAGCGGAACTCACTCTCGACAAAGATGCCGAAGGTGCGCGGGGAGACGAGTTCGTTTGCTCCGTGTGCTTCCTCGTCAAACGCACCAGCCAGCTTGCGAACAAGCGGAAGCTAATCTGCAAGGACTGTGCCGGCTGATCCCGCCTCTGTCACCGTCGTCATTCCGACCTACAACGAACGGGACAACCTCGACGCCATCGTCGGTGCCGTGGTCAGACATGGGTATCGAGTGCTCGTGGTGGACGATGGTTCCCCGGATGGCACGGGCGAAGTGGCCGACCAGATCGCCGCCGAGAACCCGGCGGTATCGGTCATGCACAGAACCGGGAAACAGGGACTCGGCACCGCCTATGCACAAGGATTCGGCTACGCCGGGGAACACGGTGCACGGATTGTCTGCGAGTTCGACGCCGACTTCTCGCACGATCCTGAGGATCTTCCCCGGCTCATCGAGATGGTCGACGAGGGGGCCGATCTCGCGATTGGAAGCCGGTACGTGCGCGGGGGTGCCACGCCGGAGTGGCCCCTTCACCGCAAGTTCTTGTCCCGCGGCGGCAACCTGTATGTGAGATGGATGCTGAGGATGCCCGTCCGCGACGCCACAGCCGGCTTCCGCGCCTATCGCACTGACGCCGTCGAGCGTCTGCACCCGGAGTCCTGTCTGGCATCCGGATACGCCTTTCAGGTCGAGATGACCTGGCGTGCCGTCCGTCAGAAGATGAAGATCGTCGAGGTCCCCATCATCTTCAGGGACCGTGTAGCCGGAACATCGAAGATGGGCCTTCCGATCGTCCTCGAGGCGATGTGGTTGGTGACCAAGTGGGGGTTCAGTCGGAGGCCCAGATGATGGAACCGGCCGCGCGAGCCGCCGTCCCCGGCGATCTCGAGAGTGTGCTGTGGCTCTATGGGCTTCTGGAATCGGAGATGACCGCCTTGAAGACGTCGTGGGCCGCCACCAATGGGCTCGATGATCCGCACTCACTCGCAGAGCGGCTCCCTGAAACCATCGTCGGGGTCGTCGAGGAGGTCGTGGTGGGCTTTCTCGTATCGGACGTGTCGAGCGGGACGTGCGTAATCGAGTACATCTTCACTCATCCGGAAGCCAGAGGGATCGGGGTTGGCGATGCGATGCTCGACGTGGCGATGGGGGAGGCTCGAGCTCAGGGAATCACAGGCTACGACGTAGCGGTCCTCCCCGGGCATCGAGCCACCAAGAACTTCTTCGAAGGAGAAGGGTACAAAGCTCGCATGATCACGATGCACCATGATGACGTCTGACCGCCGACCGACCGCCGGCGTCGGGGTTGTGATCATCCAAGACGGCGCGCTCCTGCTGGTCCTCAGGGGACGTGGAGCGAACAGGGGACTGTGGGCCGTTCCCGGAGGCAAAGTCGAGTACGGCGAGACGATGCGCAGTGCGGCCGCCAGGGAAGCACTGGAGGAAACCGGTCTCGAGGTAGCTGTTCGTGACGTTGCATGGGTGGGTGATGCGATTGGTCCCGGGAACCCGCCGGAGTGGCACTACACCCTGATCGACTTCTTCGCCGACGCAGCCAGCGGGGACCTCCGACCGGGTGATGACGCCGCAACGGTGGAGTGGGTTCCTCTCGATCAGGTCCTCAACCGGCCCGTCACCCCAACGATGATCGACCTCATGCGGGTGATTGCTCATCGAACAACCTGAAGACCAACCCTGCCAGGGGCTTTGGAGTGAAGAGCGTCGTCTTGCGAGGGAAGCGCAGATGGTCATTGGACGCCTCAGCCACCGCGGTCTCCGGAACCGGAGCCATCAGCACAACGCCGGATCCGGGGTGCGTCCTCATCCGTTCGATCAACCGATCCGGGTCTCCGTGGAAGTCGGCGTCCCCTTCGGTGACGCCTATCGTCGGATAGAGGACCTCTCGGGCGACAGCCGTGGATGCGACTCTCCACGGGGCCGGCAGGTGGGCGATTGCACGGGATGCGGGGGTGAGGAGCCAAGAACCCGATCCGACAACCACCGTGATCGAACCAGGCGCCACCGGCGGAGTAGGGGCCGTCCTCTCCACCTCGAAACGCCCATCGAGAGATGGAAGCGTCAGCCTCGGAAAGAAGCGGTGTATGGGGCGTATCTCGAGTCCGCTGCCCTCTGCGGGAGCCACGAACGCCATGATCGAGTCCCAGGGACCATGGCCGGATCGTGAGGCTTGGAGCTCGAGGGCGGCTGTATACCGATGGTGGCCGTCGGCGATCGAGAGGGGATGGCCGCCAATCGTGTCGGTGATGCGGTCGTCATCGAGTTGATACAGCTCGTGCCGTACGCCGTCACGCTCGACGATGTGGCGAGGCGGCCCCTCAGGCTCGAGCAAGGCGCCCAGATCGGGTGATGGAGAGAGCGCGATGATCAAGTCGAGGTTCGCCCGAGTAGTCGCAAGGAGGCCGAGGCGATCCGCACCCGTGTGGGCCATCGTTTCTTCGTGGGCGAGCACCCGAGGGCCAAAGGGCTCCACGTCCATTGCTCCCACTACACCCCGGGCGACCCGCTCAGTACCATCGGCCGCTCCATACCGCATCAAGTAGAGGTAGAAGTGAGGTCGAACGTCGGTGCGAACCGTTCCTTCCCTGCGCCAGCTGGAGAGCATCCGGGCCGCTGCTTCATGCGATTCGGGCAGCAGTACACGAGCGATGCTGTGCGGAGACGCGTCGAGGAACGGGTGAATGTCGTCGATCATGTCATACGGGGGGCTGGTGGAGGCAGGGAGGTGGGCTGCGAACGATGTCCCGCGGAAAGGTGAGAACATGACAGGAGTTCTAGCGGGGGAGCGGATGCGAGGCAACGTTGTGTGTGACCTCGATGGAGTTGTCTATAGGGGGACCATCCCGATCGAGGGAGCTGCCGATGCGTTGCGGAGGATCGAAGGGATGGGCTTCAACCTGCTGTTCGTAACCAACAACTCGACGAGAACACCAGTCCAGACCGCAGCAGGAATCGCCCGGATCACGGGTTATGAAGCCTCCGATGATCAGGTGCTCGGGTCGGCGCAGGCCGCGGCGGCACTGCTCGCGGGCGGCGATGTCCGGGAAGCGATGGTGGTTGGAGGTCCTGGAATCCTCGAAGCTCTGGAGCAGGCTGGTATCTCGACGACGGCGAAGCCGGATCGCGCGGGCGCTGTTGTGGTTGGTTTGGATCGCGAGTTCACCTATAGAAAGCTCGATGCCGCGGCGTCGGCGATCCGGAACGGTGCTCGATTCATTGCTACGAACAACGACGTCACGTTCCCGGGTGCCGGCGGCATTCATCCGGGTGCGGGGGCGATAGTTGCGGCGATAGCCGCCGCGTCAGGGACCGAGCCGGAAATCGCCGGCAAACCACACGAACCCGTGCGGAAGTTGATCCGGGAACGGCTGCGGCCGGGGCCGGTGTGGGTGGTGGGCGATCGACCGGAAACCGACATCGCTCTCGCCCTAGCGGAAGGGTGGCATTCAGCCCTCGTGCTCACAGGCATTGTGGAGACTCCTTCAGTGGTACCGCCGCGGTTCACATCCGAAGTCGTGATCGAGTCGATCGTCAGACTGCCCGACGTACTCGCGTGAGCCGATTGCGGTGGGCGAGGAGGAGAGGGCGCAGGACCAACCCGATGACGGCACCAAAGACGAAGCCACCGACGTGCGCCTGCCAGGCGACGTCGGTGCCGCTCACGAAGAACTGGCCGACGAACCAGATCGCGAGGAAGATCGCCGCCGGAAGCGCGATGGGCAGGAAGAACAGGATCGGGAACACGGACACGATCCTCGCCCGCGGATAGAGAACCAGATACGCGCCCATGACGCCGGCGATCGCGCCCGACGCGCCGATCATTGGCGTCGTCGCATTCGGATCGGCCATCACGAACGCTGCCGTCGCCACGACACCGGAGACGAGATAGAAAACGAGGTAGCCCAGTTTCCCGAATGCATCCTCGACGTTGTTGCCGAAGATCCACAAAACCCACAGGTTGCCGGCGAGGTGCCAGAAGTTCGCATGAAGGAACATGGAAACGAGCACGCTCAGCCAAGGGTTCTTGTCCGGGTAGTAGGGAGGGGGGCTCGCCGCAGCGGTGCATCCGTCGACGTCTGCCTTGTCGAGGGGCATCCCGGTGGACAGCTCACACGGAATCGCGGCGTGCGCGTAGTCGAATTCCAGGGCAGCCTGATCGGTGTGGGGTTGAACGAAGAAGAAGACGTAGACACATGCGAGCATGATGAGCCATGTCACGACGGGACGAGCCAACCCCGGATTCGCGTCCCGTATCGGAATCAAATGCCCACTCCCGCTGCCGTCTGCTGAGATAATGCGCTCGATGGATGATACGCACCTGACCCAAATGCTCGCAGAACTCGAAGCTGCCGACCCCGCGAACGCTGCAGAGATCGCGGAACGGCTCGCCGAATTGCTGGCGGAACGGCTCGAGTTGGGCGAGGAGCGACCGGCCTGACACGGCGGCGTCTCGACCTCGAGTTGGTTCGAAGAGGACTTGCGGACAGCCGTTCGAGCGCGACAGCTGCCATCCAGCAGGGATCTGTGCTCGTGGGGGGCATTCCCGCCGCCAAACCGAGCACACTCGTGGACGACACCGATTCGATCGTGATCGCGGGCGAGGGACCTCGTTTCGTCTCACGCGGCGGCGAGAAACTGGCTGGTGCCCTCGATGCATTCGACATCAACGTCGAGGGCCTCAAATGCCTCGACGCGGGGGCATCGACAGGAGGGTTCACCGACTGCCTCCTCCAGGCGGGCGCCCAGTCGGTGACCGCAGTCGATGTCGGATATGGACAACTCGCATGGAGCATTCGAACGGACCCACGGGTCGTCGTGGTCGAGCGTACGAACATCAGGTACTCGAGTGTCGAGAGCCTGGGCGGACCTTTCGACGTCGTCGTCGCCGATCTGTCGTTCATCTCGCTTTGTACGGTGGTTCCCGCGCTCGCGACGATGGGAACATCGTCAGCCGATTTCGTGCTTCTGGTGAAGCCCCAGTTCGAAGCCGGCAAAGCGCTCGTGGGCAGAGGTGGCATCGTGCGAGACGCCCACGTACGCCTCGGGACGGTTCGGAAGGTTGTCGGCTGCCTCGGTGAATCCGGTCTTGGAGCCAGAGGAGTGGTGCGTTCACCGTTGCGAGGTGCCGATGGGAACGTCGAGTTCCTCCTCTGGGCGAAACCGGGACGCGCGACCGTTGACAACGTCGAGGCCGAGTTGAACGGAAGGGTATCGTACGAGCCGGATTCATAGGATGATGTTCCACAGGTGGTGAGAACGTGAGATTGGCACTGGTGGTGCACGAGGATCGGCCCCAGGCAGGGGAGGCGGCCGAACGACTCCGCGCCGGATGTGACAAGAGGGGTATCGAAATCGCCGATGCCGATGAGAAGGTCGACGCCGTCGTCGCCGTCGGTGGCGACGGCACCGTTCTGTGGGCGGCCAGGATCGCCCTTCGTAACGACATCCCCCTCTTCGGTGTCAACGTGGGGCGCAAAGGGTTTCTCGCCGAGGTCGAGCCTGCTCGTATCGATGCCGCCCTCGACGTGTTGGTCGCCGGGCAGTGGAGGGAATCTTCACGGACCACCATCCAGGCACGACTTGGGAACGGCCCTGTGGTCGAAGGCATCAACGACGTCGTTGTCGAGAAGACCGCCGGCCACTCGCTCATTTCTATCGAGGTGCAAGTGAACGGGGAACGCTTCATCGACTACCACGCCGACGGCCTCGTGTTCGCGACCCCAACCGGCTCGACGGCCTACAACCTGTCGGCAGGGGGACCTCTCATGGACCCCGAGGTAGAAGCGTTGATCATGGCTCCTGTCGCAGCCCACTCGCTGTTCTCCAAAGCCGTGGTGCTGAGACCCGATGCGACGATCCTTTGCACCGTCGTTGCCGATCGGCCGGCAGCTGCAAGTGTGGACGGTCGAAACCTCGGCACGGCACATGTTGGAGACACGATCCTCATCGAGCGCGGGGCCAACAGGGTTCGGTTCATCGACGTGTTCGGATCCTCCTTCCCCCACAGGGTCAAGGAGAAGTTCCATCTGAACGAAGATCGCAGACTCGTGGGTGGCTGAGCGTGCTCGACGAACTGAGGGTTGTGAACCTCGGGATACTCGAGGACGTCAGGATCGATCCGGGCCCAGGCTTGACCGTCGTGAGCGGTGAGACAGGGGCCGGCAAGACGATGATGCTCGGGGCGTTGCGGCTCCTGTCGGGTCAGCGGGCTCAGACGGATGCTGTGGGCCCTCACGGGGAGGAGGCACGAGTCGAGGGGCGAATTGTGAGAGGTGACGACGAGATGGTCCTTGCTCGCACAGTGACCCATCGCGGCAGCCGCGCCTATCTGGATGGAGGGATGGTCCCCAACAGGGTGTTGGAAGAGAGAACTGACGATCTCATCGACATCGTCGGCCAGGACGACCGTTTTCAGCTGCTGCGACCGTCGGCGCTTCGATCGCTCATCGACGGGACGATGCAGGACGCAGCGGTGATCGACTCCTACCGCCGAGCGTGGGAGCGAACGAGGCGTCTCGAAAAGGATCTGACCGCTCTCGGCGGCGATCGGACCGTGTTCGAACGGGAACGGGAGATTCTCAGGTACCAGCTTCAGGAGATCATGTCCGCAGGATTCACCGAAGGTGACGACGAGATCCTCGTTCGGCGAGCTGCACGGCTCCGCAACGCCGGTGAACTCGCTGAGCGCTTCGCCACTTCGCGGGATTCGATCGAAGAGATCATCGAGGCATCCGGCGTGCTGATCAGTGAGCTGCGGACGGCGGCCAGGCTCGACCCGGGCATGCAGGACCTCGTGGAGGAAGCCGACGCGTTGGGCGTCGCTGCCTCGGAACTCTCCTCTGCGATTCGAAACGGCTCAGAGGCGATCGAACACGACCCAGGATCGTTGGAGGAGGTGGAGCTGCGCCTGGCGAAGCTCAGCGACTTGCGACGCAAGTACGGAACATCGCTGGAGGACGTACTCGCCTTCGCAGCCGACACCCGGACGCGCCTCGCCGATCTCGAACACCTTCTAGGTGATGCAGGAGCCCTGGGTGAGGAGTTGACGACTGCACGCGCCGAACTCGCATCGGCAGCCGGGAAACTCTCGAAAGCGCGGGGCGTCGCCATCAGTCGGGTGGAATCGACGGTGACGGGTCAGCTCTCTGAACTCGGGCTCGCCGGAAGCCGGATCTCGATCACGATGGAGGCAACCGAACCCGGACCCGATGGTGCGGACCGGATCAGACTGTTCTTCGCGTCCGACGCCCGGATGGAAGACGGACCGTTGGAGCGGGTTGCGTCGGGAGGGGAACTCAGCCGAGTCGTCCTCGCTCTGCGACTGGCGACCGGCGCCGGTGACGCACCGATCCTCGCCTTCGATGAGATAGACGCCGGCGTCGGGGGAGAGACGGCGCTCGTCCTCGGACGGAAACTCGCGGCCCTGTCCGAAGGTCGTCAAGTGCTGGTGGTCACCCACCTTCCTCAAGTTGCTGCATTCGCCGACGGCCACTTCGTCGTCGAGCGCGTTGGGTCGTCGGCCCGGGTGCGGCGTGTCGAGGGAGAGGCACGACTTCGGGAGTTGTCGCGGATGCTGGCAGGGCTTCCTGAATCGGCGCAAGGGCAGCTCCATGCGCAGGAACTCCTGGCTGCTGCCCGGTCCGAGTGAGAGACGCGGCGGTTGGAGCCGGCCTGCTACGATGACATCCCGTGGCGAAGTACGTGTTCGTAACGGGTGGTGTGGTTTCCAGTCTCGGCAAGGGAATCACCGCTTCCTCTCTGGGCCGTCTCCTCAAGGAACGTGGCCTTCGCGTCGTCAACCAGAAGCTCGATCCCTACATCAATGTCGACCCGGGAACGATGAATCCGTTCCAGCATGGTGAGGTCTTCGTCACCGATGACGGTGGGGAGACCGACCTCGACCTCGGACACTACGAACGCTTCACGGGGGTCAACCTTCGCCGTGACTCGAACGTCACCACAGGGTCTGTGTACCAGACGGTCATCCAGAAGGAACGCCGCGGCGACTACCTCGGTGGCACCGTCCAGGTGATCCCGCACATCACCAACGAGATCAAATCGCGTATCCGGCGAATCGGAAATCGAGATGACATCGACGTGGTCATCACCGAAGTCGGCGGCACCGTCGGTGACATCGAAAGCCTGCCGTTTCTCGAGGCGATTCGCCAACTACGCAACGACCTGGGTCCGAACAACACGGTGTTCATCCATGTAACACTCGTTCCCTACATCGCGGCGTCGGAGGAACTGAAGACGAAACCGACACAGCACTCCGTCGCCGAGCTGCGAAGCCGAGGAATCAGACCGGACGTCATCGTCGTTCGATCCGATCGACCTGTCGGTGCCGACGCGATCCAAAAGATCAGCCTGTTCTGCGACGTCGATCGGGAGGCCGTCATCAATGCCCTCGACGCTGCCGACATCTACGAGGTTCCGTTGGAGCTTCACGACGCCGGTCTCGATGACGTCATCACAAAGCGCCTCCACCTCGAGACGCCCCCGCCTGATCTCACAGACTGGCGTGCCATGGTGGAGCGGGCTCGCAACGCCACCAGACCGGTGACCATCGGACTGGTCGGCAAGTACGTGGACCTCCCGGACGCCTACCTGTCGGTGGTCGAAGCGCTTCGACATGGCGCAACCGCATCAGATGCAGTGCTCGACGTGCGGTGGATCCCCAGCGATGACATGGGCAGCCTCCTTGCGACCGAGCACCTCACAGGCGTCGACGGCATAGTGGTGCCGGGCGGCTTCGGTATCAGAGGCATCGAGGGCAAGATCGCTGCGATCCGATTCGCGCGAGAGAACAACATCCCGTTCCTCGGTCTGTGTCTGGGGCTGCAATGCGCGGTGATCGAGTTCGCACGGTCGGTACTCGGCCTCTCCGAAGCCGACAGCGCCGAATTCAACCCGACGACCCCCCACCCGGTGATCGATCTGATGGAGAGCCAGCAGGACGTCGACGAGATGGGCGGAACGATGCGCCTCGGTCTCTACCCGACCAGACTCGCCGAGGGGTCGCTTGCCCGCTCCCTCTACCACGAGGAACTCATCTACGAACGCCATCGGCACCGCTATGAAGTGAACAACCGTTACCGACGTGATCTCGAAGAAGCAGGACTCCGTTTGAGTGGGACATCACCGGACGGTTCACTCGTCGAGATGATCGAGCTTCCGAGTCATCCCTACTTCATTGCCTCGCAGTTCCACCCGGAGTTCCGTTCGAGACCGGACAACCCGCATCCCCTCTTCCTCGGCCTCGTCCGAGCAGCGCTCGATCATCACAGTGCCGTCGAGAGCGACACAGCGGATATTCGGGAGTTCCAGAGCAGGTGACCATTCTCGGCAGGCGGTTCATTCCGAAGGGGGGATTCCTTCGAATCGAACGGGCTCACTTCACGATCGAAGGACGCCACCTCTTGAGGGTCATCGTGCACCATCCCGGTGCCGTTGCGATAGTGCCCGTGATCGACGGTGATGTGATCATGATCGAACAGGATCGGATACCGGCAGGAGTGCGGCTGCTGGAGATTCCGGCCGGCAAACGCGACGTCGACGGCGAGGCGCCGGAGGTCACGGCGGTACGAGAGTGCGAAGAAGAAATCGGGTTCCGACCAGGTAGGCTCACCAGCGTCGGCAGCGTCTTCACGACACCTGGCTTCTCTGACGAGCGGATCTGGCTGTTCATCGGGACCGATCTTCAGCCGGTTCCACCCCGACCCCAGGGATTCGAGGAGGAAAAGGCGACCGTGGTGCGCATACCGATAGCCGACGCGCTGCGTAGGGTTGATGAAGGAACAATCGTTGATGCGAAGACCGTGATCGGGCTTCAGGCGCTGAGAAGGGAGTTCGGCTCGTGATCATTGGAGTGCCAAAGGAGATCAAGCCCGGAGAGCATCGGGTAGCAATCACACCGGTCGGCGTGCGTGAGCTCACAGACAGGGGCCACAGCGTGGTCGTCGAGGCGACCGCAGGGGAAGGTTCGACCATCCACGATGAGGAGTACCGGGCACAAGGTGCCGAGATCCTCCCTGATGCGGCTGCCGTCTTCGAGACGGCCGACATGATTCTCAAGGTGAAGGAACCGCAGCCGCCCGAAGTAGCGATGCTTCGAAGCGGCCAAGTCATGTTCACCTACCTCCACCTCGCAGCCCACCCGGATCTCACGCGGTCGATGCTGGAACGCAACGCGGTGGGCATCGCCTACGAAACGGTGGAGCTTCTCAACGGGAGTCTTCCGTTGCTCGCTCCCATGTCCGAAGTCGCCGGCAGGATGGGAACCCAGGCCGGCGCGTACTTCCTGGAGAAGGCTCATGGTGGACGCGGCATTCTCCTTGGCGGTGTGCCCGGAGTGATGCCGGCGAAGGTGGTCGTGATCGGTGCCGGGATGGCGGGAACAAACGCTGCGATGATGGCTGCCGGGCTGGGCGCCCAGGTCGTTGTGCTGGACACCGACGCCCGGAAACTCCAGGCGCTGGATGCCATCTACCGGGGGCGGATCCTGACGCTCTCCTCGAACCTGCTGACCATCGAAGAACAAGTGCGCGACGCCGACCTCGTGATCGGCGCGGTGCTGCTTCCAGGGGCTTCGGCGCCGAAACTGGTCAGTGAGGCGACCGTGAAAGAGATGAAACGCGGCTCAGTGCTCGTCGACATTGCCATCGACCAAGGCGGGTGTTTCGAGACAAGTCGGGAAACCACCCATCAGAACCCGACCTATCTCGTGCACGAGGTCGTCCACTACGCCGTCGGGAACATTCCAGGGGCGGTTCCGCACACCTCGACATACGCTCTGACGAACGCCACGCTGCCCTATACGCTCGCGCTCGCCGACAACGGGGTGGCAGGGGCTGTTGAGATGCGACCGGAACTGCTGCTGGGGCTGAACGTCATCGGCGACCGTGTTGTTCACCGTGCGGTCGCTGAGAGTCTCGGGTTGCCTTTCACGAATCCGGTGGACCTGCTCGACTCGCTGCCCCGGTGACAATCGACGCGGGGGTCGAGGAGTACCTCTCTTCACTCGCAATCGAACGAGGGCTGGCTGCGAACACGGTAGCGGCCTATCGGAGGGACCTCGCACAGTACGTGGCCTTCCTTCAGGGGAGGGAGCCATCGGCAGGGCTCATCGTCGAATACGTAGCGCTGCTCCACGGATCGTCACTCGCGCCCTCGACGGTTGCTCGCAAAGTGGCGTCACTGCGGGGCCTCCACCACTTCCTCGTGGCAGAGGGGCTTTCGGCGGTCGACCCGACGGCGCTCGTCGAGACACCGAAGTTACCGCGACGGCTTCCCAAGGCGCTCACGGTCGAGGAAGTCCTACGCCTCCTGGAGGCGCCCGATTCGGGGACTCTGATCGGGAGGCGGGACAGGGCGGTGCTCGAATTCATGTACGCGAGTGGCGCCCGCGTGTCCGAGACGACTGGTCTCGATGTCGAAGCGATCGACTTGGAGGCTCGAACCGCACTCGTCACCGGCAAGGGGTCGCATCAGCGAATCATCCCGGTCGGAGGACACGCAATCGCGGCGATTGTCGCCTACCTTCCCGACCGGCTTGCGCTCAAGGGGGATCGGCCCGACCCTGGTGCCCTGTTCCTCAGCTCACGAGGGAAAAGGCTCTCCCGTCAGGCCGTGTGGTCGATCACGAAACAGCATGCGGCTACGGCGCGTATCGATCCCGAGCGAATCTCGCCACATGTACTTCGGCACTCGGCCGCCACG
Source organism: uncultured Acidimicrobiia bacterium (assembly GCA_964496205.1). Lineage (GTDB taxonomy): Bacteria > Actinomycetota > Acidimicrobiia > Spongiisociales > UBA4744 > CAYLHS01. Next base: position 10,146 of record CAZBXV010000029.1, on the reverse strand, counting down.
CACATGGTCGAAGGTGGTGCGGACCTCCGAACTGTCCAGGAAATGCTGGGGCACGCTAATATCTCCACGACACAGGTGTACACCAGCGTGTCGCCGCAGCATCTCTACGAGGTGTATGTGCTGTCCCATCCACGGAGCAGGTGAAAATGGACCACATCCGTTCAGCCCTCGAATCCGAGCGCGAGGAACTGGTTCGACAACTCGACGAACTTGGCGCGACCGACCAGGGGAACCTGCGTTCCGATGTCCAGTTCCCGGGGTCGTTCGCCGACGCCGGCGCGGCAGCCTCCGAGCGGAGCGAAGTCATCGGTCTCGCTCAGAGCCTCGCCAGAAAGGTCCGCATGGTGGACAGAGCCATGCAGAAGCTGGACGAGGGGAGCTACGGCATCTGTGACAGGTGCGGCAAACCGATCTCGCCTGCCCGTCTCGAGGCAAGGCCGGAGTCGGTGTTGTGTGTTGACTGCAAATCCCGATCTTGAGTGCACTGACCGGGAACCTGCTCTTCATCGCCGTCCTGATCCCGTCGGTCATTCTCCACGAGGTTTCCCACGGATGGGTAGCCGAGCGGTTCGGAGACACGACAGCACGCCGGGCGGGTCGCCTCACCCTCAATCCTTTGCCGCACATCGATCCTGTCGGAACGCTTCTGGTGCCTGCACTCCTGGCGTTCTCCGGTGCGCCGGTATTCGGCTGGGCCAAGCCTGTTCCGGTCGTTCCCGCTCGCATGCGCCACCCCCTGAGGGACATGGCACTCGTGGGCCTTGCGGGACCGGTCACCAACCTGTCTCTCGCACTGATAGCCGGGCGACTGCTACTTCCGTTGGCGTCGGGGTGGACGGCTGTTGTCCTCGCGTACTTCGCGATCGTGAACGTCATCCTGGCCGTGTTCAATCTCTTGCCGATTCCGCCACTGGACGGGAGCAGGCTGCTTGCACTCGTCTTCGGGAGCAAGGGGCGACAGGTCCTTGCCACGATCGAGCCTTTCGGAATCCTGGTCGTGTTCGCGCTGCTGTGGATTCCACAGTTCTCGACGTTCTTCGGGAGCGTCGTCGGTGCGTTGGGCAGAGTCGTAGGAGTGGCATGAAAGCTCTCGGGGGGCTCGGTCATCTCACCAGGCGGTTCTTCGAGGTGCTCAGAGCAAGACCTCTCACAGCAGACGAGCGGGCCGAGGTGAAGATGCTCCTTTCCGGCCAGGCCGAAGAGAGGCTGTTCTTCTCCCAACCGGCATCCGACCAGCAACACGCGCTCGCCGCTGCCCGCCTCGCTCCCGCATCACTGCGCAGGGCGGCCCTCTTCCACGACGTGGGGAAGCATGTATCGGGGCTCGGGGTGATTCGGCGTGTGATGGCGAGCATCGCCGCGATTCTCCATATCCCGGTATCAGGACGCTTCGCCGCATACCTCGACCATGGGCCGCTCGGCGCGAAGCTGCTCGAGGAGGCGGGCGTTGAGGAGATGGCGGTCACCTACGCCCGTTTCCACCACGACGCGAGACCGCCAGGATTCCCCGAGCACGAGTGGTCACAGCTGATCGAGGTGGATCGAAAGGCGCGGCCCGGCACTGGATCGCCAATACGATGATGCGCGCCGTGAAGACCCACGAAGTGAAAACAGCAGTATTCGAAGGTCCGCTGGATCTGCTTCTCCAGTTGATCACCAGCCATCAGCTCGAAATCACCGAGGTGAGCCTGGTGGATATTGTCGACGAGTACTTGGCCATCATGGAAGAGATCGAGCGTCTCGACCTCGAGGTGACGAGCGAGTTCGTTCTCATCGCCTCCACGCTCATTCAACTCAAGGCCCGACGACTGCTCCCAACACCCGACGGCATGGATCTAGACGAGGAGCTGGAGCTCATTGAAGAGCGAGACCGCCTCCTCGCGAAACTCCTCGCATGTGTCACGTTCAAGGACGTGGCGGCGGTCATTGCGCATCGCATGGATCGGGCCGATCACTATGTGGGCCGCAGTGCGGGACTTGATTTCCTACCACCACCCGAGCCCGACACCCTGGCCCCCATCGATCCCGTGCGCCTTGCGGAAATGGCAAGGAGCATTCTCGAGGGTGAGGTCGGGGAGCCGGACCTTGATCATCTCGACTTGGAGCTGCCGTCGGTCGGGGAGGCGTTGGCCGACCTGCGTGAACGCATCTCGATCGTCGCAGAGGCCGATTTCTCGGACCTGGTGAACCATGCGGAACGTCCCGTCGAAGTGATCGCCTACTTCCTCGCGTTGCTGGAACTCGCACGATGGGGAGTCATAGAGGCGACGCAGCAGGGGTGGCTCGAGGAGATACGGGTGAAGGCGTCGAAAGTTGACCTGTCGGTCGAGAGCGAGTGGATCTGAACCATGTTCGACACGGCCGCGGTCATCGAAGCGATCCTGTTCGTCGCTGAGGAACCTGTCTCAACCGAGGCGCTCGCGGAGGTCTTGGAGGTGGCAACCGAGGTCGTCGAACGAGAAGTGGAGACACTCGAGAGAAGACTCGAGGAGCGCGGATCGAGTCTGATGGTTCGTCGCGCCGGGGGCGGATGGAGGCTGTACACGAATCCTGACGTCCGGCCGTTCCTGGAACGATTCGTGACATCTTCCGCCTCGCCACGGCTCTCGAACGCTGCGATGGAGGTCCTGTCGATCGTCGCGTATCAGCAGCCGATTTCTCGCGGCCAAATCGCAGAGATCCGCGGAGTCGACTCGGGGTCCGCCGTGCGGACTCTCGAACGCCGAGGTTTGATCCAAGAGCGCGAACGGCTGTCGGTCCCGGGCAATCCCGCGCTCTACGAGACATCGCCCCTTTTCCTGGAGAAAGTCGGCATCAACTCCCTGGCCGAGTTGCCGCCTCTCGCCGACCATGTGCCTCCGTCGAACGTGGTGGAGTCTCTGGAGGATGCGTTCAGAACGGAATGATGGAACGACTCCAGAAGCTCATGGCTCACTCGGGAGTGACGTCACGTCGCGGCGCCGAGGTACTGATCGCCGAAGGCAGGGTGACGGTAGACGGCACTGCCGCCCACCTCGGCCAGAAGGTCGATCCGGAGATTGCTCATGTGGAGATCGATGGTGTGCCGCTGCCGATCGCTCCCGGCCTCGTCTACTACCTGCTCTACAAACCCGTCGGCGTGATCAGCACAGCCGAGGACACGCATGAGCGTTCAACCGTCGTGGACCTGGTCGACGCCGGGACCCGCGTCTATCCCGTGGGTCGTCTCGACAGCGACTCAGAAGGTCTTCTCATCCTCACCAACGATGGGGATTTGACCGAACGTCTCACGCACCCGCGGTACGGCGTCACCAAGACCTACGTGGCGCGAGTGGAAGGCGACCCGACGAGGACTCGAATGGCGCGTCTGAGAAAAGGGGTAGAGCTGAATGATGGGATGGCTCGGGCGGTATCCGCCCGCGTTCTCGATGCATCGGGCGGTGAGGCGCTCATCGAGATTGTCATGACCGAGGGTCGGAATCGTGAGGTGAGACGAATGTGCGAGGCGATCGGCCTCCCCGTCCTTCGACTCGTCAGGACGGCGATCGGGCCCCTCAAGGATCGGTCACTGAGTGCGGGTGAAAGCAGAAAGCTGTCGGTGTCGGAAGTCCGTTCGCTCTACGCTGCTGCGGCAGGATGAACCGCAGCATCACCCCACAGACCGTCCACGGCACGATCCGGGTTCCAGGCTCTCGAAGCATCACGAACAGGGCTCTCATCGTCGCGGCACTCTCCGGTGGCGTCTCCCGTATCGGCTCCGCCGGCCGATGTGAGGACGTGGACGTACTCGTCGAAGCGCTTCGGCGTCTCGGGATCGGTATCGTGGCCGATGGCAAGGACCTCGAGGTGGACGCAAGGGGCGGTCTACTCGATGGCGATGCGGAAGTGTGGGCAGGGGAGTCGGGAACGACCGCCAGATTCCTCACGACGATGGCCGCGCTCCGAAAGGGGCGTACCCGCATCGATGGGGAGCAAGGGTTGAGACTGCGGCCCATGGGTCCGCTTTCGGATGCCCTGGGACAACTCGGTGCGAGAGTTGTCGGGGATCGCCTGCCGCTCGTTGTCGAGGGGAAGGTGACGACAGGAGGTGAGGTGACTGTCGATGCCTCACTCTCGAGCCAGTTCGTGTCGGCCCTGGCGATGATCGGACCAGCGTTGGAAGGCGGTCTCGCAGTCCGGTGGACGAAGCTGGCGTCGCGTCCGTTCGTCGCATCGACTGTTGAAGTGATGCGCCACTTCGGTGTGCAGGCGACACTGGGAGAGGCCGAACTCACCGTCTCTGGCGGCCAGCAGTACCGTGCCGGCGACATCGAGATTCCACCCGACGCCGCCTCAGGCGTGTACCCGATGGTTGCAGCAGCGATCACCGGGGGTCGAGTCGTGCTGGAGGGTCTTCGTGCTTCCCACGATCAGCCGGACCTCGAGGTGGCACGCGTCCTGGAAGCCATGGGCTGTCAGGTCCAGTGGCTCGAAGATGGGGTACTCGTGAGTGGACCGGACAGCCTCAAGCCTGTCGATGTCGACATGGAAGACGCACCCGACGGCGCGCTGGGGATCGCGCTCGCTGCCGCGTTCGCCAGAGGACGGTCGGAGATCGGGGGACTGTCGACGCTGCCGTTCAAGGAGAGTGACAGGGCCTCAGGATTGGTGGAGGGGATCAACGTGCTCGGTGCCGCAGCCGAGAAGGATCTCGGTGGAATCGTGGTGAGCGGTCCGGTGCGACAAGGCGGTGTGCTCCAGTCCAGGGGAGATCATCGGATGGCGATGGTGTGGTCCATCGCGGGTCTCGCCCAGGCGGGTGTGACTATTGCCGGCACGGAGTGTGTAGCCAAGACCTGGCCTGGGTTCTATCAGGATATGAAAGCGATCGCAGGCCCGGGATGGGCGGTCGGATAGCCCGCTAGGGTTCCCGGCGCGATGAATGTGATAGCCATCGACGGGCCCGGAGGATCGGGGAAGACCACCGTGAGCCGCGGGGTGGCGGCAACGCTGGGACTGGCACACTTGGACACCGGCGCGTTCTACCGGGCAGTGACACTCGAGGTGCTTCGCCGCAACACTTCGCCCGACGGGTTCGGCTCGCTGGCTCGTTCCATGGATCTGGCCTACGACGAAGGGGTGGTCCGAATCGACGGCAAGGATGTGTCCAACGACATCAGGACGGACGCGGTGGATGGGTTCGTGTCGACGGTGAGTGCCGACCCGACAGTCCGACGTGAAATGGTTCGGCGCCAACGGCAATGGGTCGAGGATCATGACGGTGCAGCTGTTGTGGAGGGGCGAGACATCGGCACGGTGGTGTTTCCGGGTGCATCACTGAAGATCTTCCTCGTGGCACGCGCCGAAGTGCGAGCTGCGCGTCGTGCCAAGGAGATGAACAACGGATCGGCCGAGGTCGTGCAGGAGGACCTGGCGCGTCGAGACAGCCTGGACTCATCCCGGGCGGTATCCCCGCTGACCCCTGCCGACGATGCGGTGGTGCTGGACACCTCTGATCTCACCGTCGATCAGGTAGTGGGCCAGATCGTCAGATTGGAGCGCGAACGCACCTGAGGGTCAGGCCTTCAGGGCCTCCAGTGCCTCGGTCGCTGTCCATGCACGATCGTTTTGGAGCGGACCCTGGACAGCAGGTGCGCGAGCTCCGAAGCCGGCCTCGACAGCGAGTTGCAACGCCGACAGGAAGGCGCGGAGCTGACGGGGGAGTGGGAAGTACTCGTCCTCATCCGTGACGGACAGGAGTGAGTAGCCGTCTCGCGGAGCGATGCGAGAGATCACCTCCTGTACCAGATGATCGGGAGCCGACGCACCCGCAGTGACTCCGACGATATCCATCCCGTCCAGCCATTCCGGGCGGACCTGGTCGGCCGAATCGACTCGATGGGCGGGTGTTCCCTCCCGGTGCGCAACCCTCACCAGAGCCTGAGTGTTGGATGACGTCGCCGATCCCACGACGACAATGAGGTCGCATGCCTTGGCGAGGGCCATCACGGCCTCCTGACGGTTGGTGGTGGCGTAGCAGAGATCCGATCGCCGGGCAGTCTCCAGTCCGGCGAATCGAATCTCTGCCGACCCGAGCACCGAATGCCACTCGTGCAGGCCCAGCGTCGTCTGGGCAAGCAGTGCCACCCGTGTCGGATCATGCGGTTCGAAGTCGGTCAGAGACTGGTCGGGCTCTACGAGATGAATCGCATCGGGCGCAACTGCGATCGTGCCGACCGCCTCGTCGTGCCCCTGATGACCCACATAGATGATGTCGTACCCTCGGTCCGCCATCCGCTTGACTTCGTGGTGGACCTTGGTGACGAGCGGACAGACGGCGTCGATAACGACACCGGCACGACGAGAGGCGGCCAATACCACGTCGGGTGCCGACCCGTGCGCGGAGAGCATGAGCGGCGCCCCATCAGGGACTTCGGCGATGTCGTCGACGAACACCACACCCATGTCTTCGAACGCACCGACGACCCACTGGTTGTGGACGATCTCGTGGTAGCAGTAGACGGGAGGATCGAACACCCGCACCATCCATGTGAGGGCCTTGATCGCCATCTCCACCCCGGCGCAGAAACCCCGCGGTTCGGCAAGCAACACCTGTTGAACCATGCGGCAATGGTATCGGGGTGTGGACGCTTCGGAATCTCCACCGCACGATGACGCCAGCTATCGGTCTCCAGCATCAATCAGCCTTCAGCTGCCAGCAACCCGAAAGAAGGGTGTGCGCCTCCGGCCGGCCGCTGGGTACTGTGGCTCGGCAGCGGGCCGAGCCCGGTCATAGAGGCACTACCGTTGCAGCATGAGCAGATTGCCTGTCGTTGCCGTCGTGGGCCGCCCCAACGTCGGCAAGTCGAGCCTCGTGAACCGGATCATCGGCCGGCGCATCGCCGTCGTCGACGAGCGCCCGGGCGTCACGAGAGATCGCCGGGAGTTCGAGGCGGACTGGGTAGGACGCGAATTCCTCATCGTCGATACCGGAGGGTGGGAGGTATCCCCACGCGAGGAACTCGTCGCCGCGATTTCCGGCCAGGCAGAGGCGGCGCTCGGAGCAGCCGATCTGGTCCTCTTCGTCGTTGACGCTTCGGCGGGCGTCTCGGAAGACGACGCGAGAGTGGCCAAGCTGTTGCGGGACGTGCCGGTGCTGCTCGCAGCCAACAAGGTTGATAACTCCGGCCAGGAACCCGACGTTGCAGAGCTCTGGCAGTTGGGTCTCGGCGAGCCAGTGCCGGTATCGGCGCTGCACGGCAGGGGTATAGGGGACCTGTTGGACAAGGTCGTCGAGCACCTCCCTGAGGTCGAGGATGTCCCGAAGGAAGAACTCACGAAGCTCGCGATCATCGGCCGTCCCAACGTCGGGAAATCGACGCTGCTCAACCGTCTTCTTCGTGAGCAACGGGTGCTCGTGTCCCCGGTTCCGGGCACGACCAGAGATCCGATCGACGCGGTGGCCACGATCGGGGAAACGAGATACCGGGTGGTCGACACGGCCGGCATTCGCCGGGCCCCCAAGGTGAAAGACTCGGCCGACTACTACTCGGTACTGCGAGCGAAGGGTGCCCTTGCCGAAACCGATGTGGCATTGCTGATTGTCGACGCAGCCGACGAGATCGTTCAACAGGACCAGCGCATCGCCGAGGCGGCGGCAGACTCCGGGGCGGGTCTGATCGTGCTGGTCAACAAGTGGGATCTCCCCGACCGTGAAGATCGGGAGATCATTACACGGGACGTCGCAGATCGCCTTGGTTTCATCGGTTGGGCGCCCCTCCTTCGCATCTCGGCGCTGACCGGTCGTGGACTCCATCGTCTTCCCGCAGCGCTCGACACTGTCCTCGAATCGCGGCGGCAGCGAGTATCAACGGGCGTACTCAATCGCTTGATCCGAGAGTGGCAAGAGGCTCACCCCGCACCCACCAGGAAAGGCCGGCGCCCGCGCATCCTCTACGCGGTGCAGGCCGGAACGGAGCCTCCGACGTTCGTGCTGTTCGTCGGGGGAGGGGAGCTCGATGAGAGCTACCTCCGCTACCTCGAACGCAAGCTCAGGGAGGAGTTCTCGTTCGTGGGCTCGCCGCTTCGGCTCGTCACCCGGCGGAGAGCTCCGGCTACGCGGTAGCATCGGATCCGGACTCACGAAAGGGCAGGAATGCGTACCGTCTACGCGCTCTCAGGAGGTGTGTCCAAGTTTGCCAAGGCTCGTCCGGACAAGACGTTTCAGGCGGTGATCAAAGAGGCGTACGATGCTGCGATCACCGATCTCGGACTCGACTTCCGGACCTTCACGTCAGTGGTGGACGGATCGGTCGCCTCCTATTTCTCGGATCACTTCAGTCGTCAGCTGATGGCAGGGATCATGGCTCAGGACTATCTGGGACTTGTGCCCAAGCCGAGCCATCGTGTCGAGGGCGGTGGCGCCACCGGAGGTCTCTGTTTCCAGGAGGCGTGGAAATCGGTCGCCTCCGGCCACATGGACGTGTGTGTCGCCTACGGGTTCGAGACGATGAGCCACGTGGAGACATGGAAGGGCAACGAGTTCATCGCCCTGGCGTCGGACGTGTCCTTCGACTACCCGGTGGGCGGCTTCTACTCGGGGTACTACGCGATGATGGTCACCCGGCACATGAAGGAGTTCGGAACCACCCCCGAGCAGATGGCAGCCGTGTCGGTCAAGAACCACCGGAACGCGTTCCACAACCCCTATGCGCAGAAGCGGAACCGGTACACCATTGAGGATGTCCGCAACGCCCCAATGGTCGCCTGGCCCCTCACCCGGCTCGACATCTGCGTCATGTCGGATGGTGCGGCCGCCACGGTGTTCGCATCGGAGGAAGGTCTTGCGAAGCTGGAAGCGGCGGGTGCGGCCATCCGTCGACCGCTCGTCAAGGTGACGGGCATCGGGCGGGGCACCGACGCGATGAGAATGTCCGATCGCCCGCACGTCGACTACGACACGTTCATGCGTGACTACGCCACCGAGCAGGAAAAGGGCTCTGACGAGACACGCGCCTACTACAAGGGACTGTGGGACCACGGTACCCGCTACCCCGGCGTGCACTCGTTCCGGGCCGGCCGCACCGCAGGGAACATGGCGTACAAACAGGCAGGTGTCAGCGACCCGCTCGCCGAACTGGACTTCGTTGAACTCCACGATGCGTACACGTCCTCCGAGATCCAGACCTACGAGGACATGGGTCTATGCCGCTACGGGGAGGGTGGAACGTTCGCAGCATCCGGGAAGGCATTCCTTCCCGGCATCGACTACGGACTCGATCTCCCCGACGCACCGGTAACACCTGTGAACCCGTCCGGTGGGCTGATTGCCTGTGGACACCCGGTCGGGGCAACCGGCCTGATGCAAGGCGTGTTCGCCATCTGGCAGCTCCAAGGCTCGATCGGTGAGCACTTCGCCGACACGACTCTTCAGGTTTCTGATGCCAAACGAGGAGCAATCCACTCGCATGCCGGAACGGGCACCTATGTAACGGTCAGCGTGCTCGAGAGGGAGGACTGACATGACCAAGCTTCCTGATCGCCGCGACGACACGCTCGGCGGATACGTTGTTCACGGTGTGCCGTTCCCTGTCGAGACGGATCCGGATGCGCTGGCATTCCTCAAGCAGATGGCTCCGCTCCAAATCGAACAGGACTACTCGATCACCTACCTGCATTCCTACGGGCAGGACAGCCCCTGGTTCGCCGGGGTCACCAACAAGAAGCTCCTCGCCAGTCAGGACCCAGAGTCCGGCTATACCTACGCGACACCCCGCGGTCACGACATGTACTCGGGTGCGGAGACCAACTGGATCGACATCACCGACCGCACAGCGAAGATCCACGCGTTCACCGTGTGCTACTTCGGGTCTGAGGAGTTCCTGCCCGAGACACCGTTCGTGCTCGCGCTCGTCGAATACGAAGGCGTCAACACTCTGTTCCTCACGAGGATCATGGACGTGGATCTCGATGACGTGTCACTCGACTGGATCGGCATGGAGGTCACCCCCAAGTTCCTCCGCAACAGCAAGCTGAAGCCGACCGACGTGTACTTCGTCCCGTCGTAGGGGGGAACCTCGCCCCTCCACGGGCTAGTAGGCTCTCCGTCGCCACGGGCTGTGGCGCAGCTTGGTTAGCGCGCTTGACTGGGGGTCAAGAGGTCGCCGGTTCAAATCCGGCCAGCCCGAC
>CAZBXV010000028.1:0-27424 GCA_964496205.1 uncultured Acidimicrobiia bacterium | reverse complement strand
TCGTGCCGTGGCTCTACCGATGCCCATGGATGCGCCGGTGATGACGGAGACCGTACCGGCGAATCCATTCCCTCTTCCTCGGTCGATCACACGGGCAGAATACACGGGTGGGCGGCGCCAGGTCGCCTCACGGCCTGGCACAATATGCGACGAGCGGGCGTAGCCGAATTGGCATAGGCGCCAGATTTAGGATCTGGTGGGCGTAGGCCCGATGTGGGTTCGAGTCCCACCGCCCGCACTCACCGTTCGACCGCTCTCAGTGCTCGCACGACCACGCAGCGGACTAGTGCCTACGGCACTGCCTCCAAATGGGACCGAGGAATCATTGATGCAAGAAGGCTCGCCGGGTAGCCTGCCGGTGCGGCCACTTTCCGTGGCGGCGGGGCTGGAGTCCGTGGACGTGCGGACCGAAAAAGGCCCGCCTACGGCGGGCACACAATGGGACAAACTGGGAGGCGGCCCTGACAGGGCCGGGGACATATGGTCGATCAAGCTAGGGATCGGGCGACCGCCGAACGTCCGAGCACCCTAACACGGGCTCTGTCGGATACACAGCAAGATGCTCCTGATGCCGTCGTCATTGACCTCAGAGACGGGGTCGTCGTCGACATTGGAACTGCGCAAGAGGCGCGACCGGAAGAGCGGGTGCTTCTGCGCTCCGACGATGGAATCCTCGGAGCTCCGAAATGGGAACTCGCCATCAAGCGTGCCGTCGATGTTGCGAGCGCCGTGTTTTTCCTGGTCGTTCTTTCGCCATTGCTGATCCTGACAGCTCTCGCTGTGAAGCTGACGTCCGACGGCCCTCTGCTCTACAAGCAGGAACGCGTGGGCAAGAACGGCGAGGTATTCAAGTTCGCGAAGTTTCGGTCGATGCGCGAAGGGGCACACGGCGAACTCGAGCATTTCCGTCATCTCAACGAGATGGACGGTCCGGTCTTCAAGATACGTGAGGATCCTCGCATAACTCCGCTCGGACGCGTCATGCGCAAATACAGCATTGACGAGCTACCGCAGTTCTTCCACGTACTCACGGGCAGGATGAGTCTGGTGGGGCCGCGCCCTCCCCTCCCCGCAGAAGTCGCGACATACGACGAGTGGCAGCGACAACGCCTCCTCACCAAGCCCGGGATCACGTGTATTTGGCAGGTAAGTGGCAGAAACGATCTCGATTTCGAGACGTGGGTCGAGATGGATATCGAGTACATACGGACGTGGAAACCAAGCCTCGACTTCATGATCCTGCTGAAGACCATCCCCGCAGTGGTCACGGCGAGGGGGGCATACTGACCCCGCTCCGACCGACCTCGCTCAAGCCCAAACCTGAGCCGCCGATAACAGTGAAGCGCGGTGAGCGAGCGGCAAAGGTGAATGGTCACGAGGGCTGTTTCGTAGCAGCGTGAGAACCGGTTCGGCAGAACCGCGCAACGAGAACAACAAGAACCAAGTTGCAGACTCCGCTGGCGGGCCTGCGAGTAGTAGTAGGAGGAAACGGTGCGTGTCTCAGTCTTCGGTCTCGGGTATGTCGGCGCCGTATCCGCTGCATGTCTGGCATCCGATGGTCACACCGTCGTCGGGGTCGACCCCGATGTGAAGAAGGTCGATCTCATCAACCAAGGTCGCGCTCCCATCGTCGAGCCCGGCCTGCCGGAACTCGTTGAGCAAGAGGTTTCAAGCGGCCGCTTGCGGGCGTCGACCGACCATCGTGGAGCGCTGCTGGAATCGGACGTTGCCGTTGTATGTGTCGGCACTCCGAGCATGGGCAACGGTGACATCGACACGTCGCACCTCGCGACGGTCTCCCGCCAGATCGGCGAAGCCCTCGACCAACGCGACGACTACTTCGTCGTGTCCGTGCGTTCGACTTCGTTTCCGGGCACCACTCAGCGTGTCGTTCTCGCCGAACTTGCCGCTGCGACGTCGAAGGAACTCGGCAAGGACTACGCGGTCTGCTTCAACCCCGAGTTCCTCAGAGAAGGTTCTGCATTGCTCGACTACTACAACCCGGCTCGCCTGGTGGTAGGGGGTATGGACGATCGGTCCGTCAACCTGGTCGTCAGCCTCTACGACAACGTCTCTTCGCCAGTTGTCAGAACGGACATACCGCACGCCGAGATGATCAAGTACATCGACAACGCATGGCACGCTCTCAAGGTGGGATTCGCCAACGAGGTCGGGAGGCTCGCGAAGACGCTTGGTCTCGATTCTCGCGATCTCATGGATGCCTTCTCGATGGATACGAAGCTGAACATCTCGAGCAAGTACCTGCGGCCGGGTTTCGCATTCGGCGGTTCCTGCTTGCCGAAGGACCTACGGGCACTCACTCACCAAGCAGAGAGGAACGACGTCGACGTGCCGATCATGCGATCGATTCTGCCTAGCAATCGCGTGCACATCGACTGGGCCATCGATCTCATTCGTGGCACTGGGGCCAAGTCGATCGGCGTCCTCGGCCTCTCCTTCAAACCAGAGACCGACGACCTTCGTGAGAGCCCCATGGTCACCGTCGTCGAGCGTTTGGTCGGCAAGGGCCATCAAGTCAGGATCTATGACCCGATCATCCAGCTTGGGAGTATCCGGGGGGCCAACCGTGCCTATCTCCTCGAGCAGATACCTCACATCTCAACCCTGATCGTCGACGACATCGATGAGGTTCTCGATGTAGACGCGCTCGTAATCGGAACGGCACATGAGAGCTTCAAGGATGCCTTGACGACCACACGTCCGGGCCAACCAGTGATTGATCTGGTGGGAATGCTCGCAGAAGGCGGTGAGGAGTATGTCGGCATCGCCTGGTGACCGTGCGCTGATCGTCGTTCAGAACCTGCCCGTTCCGTTTGACAGGCGAGTATGGATGGAGGCCACCACGCTCGCCGCCGCGGGAAGACGCGTCTCCGTTATTTGCCCAAAGCTGAAGGGATTCAATCGGTCGCACGAGACCATCGAGAACGTGTCGATCTTCCGCTACTCAATGCCTTTCGATCCGAAGACCAAACTCGGCTTCGTCGCTGAATACCTCTACGGGTTGCTGAGAACCTTCTTGATCAGCATTCGCGTCGCCGCAACCAGAGGGTTCGACACTGTCCACGCATGCAACCCACCGGAGACGTACTGGGTGCTCGGTCTCTTCTGGCGTCTCTTCGGTAAGCGCTACATCTTCGACCACCACGACCTCTCCCCTGAGCTCTACCAAGTCAAGTTCCCAGGAGAGACAGGCCTCATGTTGCGGTTCCTCCTGTTCATGGAGTGGGGGAATTTCAAGGTAGCCAGTGTCGTGATCGCTCCGAACGAGAGCCACAAGGAGATAGCGGTTGGGAGAGGACACCGTCAGGGCGACGATGTGTTCGTCGTTCGTTCCGGACCGTCGCCCAGCAGATTCAAGAAGTACCCCCCCGACCCTTCGTACAAACAGGGACGGGATCACCTCATCGCCTATCTTGGAGAAATGGGTCAACAAGACGGTGTGGATGGACTCGTCAAAGCAATTGCCGTTCTCAAGCACGAGATGGCACGGAGCGACTTCCATGCCGTGTTCATCGGTGGTGGCACGTACAGAGACGATGCGATAGCGCTTGCGAAGAGACTCCAGGTGGACGATGTGACAACGTTCACGGGCGTGGTGAGCGACGACGACCTCTGCCGCATACTCTCATCGGCCGATATCGGCATCGACCCGGTGCCCAGAAGCGCGTGGTCCGAGCGCAGTACGATGAACAAGGTGATCGAGTACATGTACTTTGGGCTCCCTGTCGTGGGGTTCGACCTTCGCGAAGCGAGGGAGTCGGCAGGTGAGGCGGGGGTGTTCGCCGATGATTCGGTGTCCGGGCTCGCCAAGACGATAGCGAGCCTCCTCGATGATCCCGACGAGAGAGAACGCATCTCGGAACTGGCCGTGCAGCGGTTCGACGATCTCGCGTGGGAGCGATCCGTTCCAGCCCTTCTCGCCGCCTACGGTCGCGTGGCAGAGAAGGCGGGGTGGAGGTCGTGACGGATGGTCGGCGTCCACGGGTATCGATAGGCCTGCCCGTCTACAACGGGGAACGCTACCTGCAGGAAACGATCGATTCGATCCTTGCCCAGACGTACCGGGACTTCGAGCTCGTTATCTGCGACAACGCATCGACGGACGCTACCGAGGAGATCTGCCGCGAGGCCGCGGCATCCGACCCACGGGTTCGGTATCAACGCAACTCTTCGAACCTCGGCTCTCATCCAAACCACAATCGGGTATTGGAACTCTCCGTCGGGGAGTACTTCAGATGGGCGGCCTACGACGACCTTCTTGCTCCGGAGTTCCTCGAGCGTTGTATCGCCGTACTCGACAGTGACCCGAGCGTCGTCCTGTGCTTCAGCCTGTTCAGCACTATCGATGAGGATGGGCAAGTGGTGGGGTTCAGCGATCCGCCTCCACCTGTGCTCGATGGAGAGACTCCACATGAACGTCTTCGAGAGTTCTGGGACTGGCCTCCCGTCCACCAGGTCATCTACGGTCTGATCCGCCGGGATGCGCTCCTCGAGACCCCGCCCATGGGAGTCTGGTACGGAGCCGATCGCCATACGCTGCTGGACCTGACTCTGCTCGGTCGATTCGCTCGAGTCGACCTCCCTCTCTTCTTCCATAGAGAGCACCGGCTCCGATCGCAGTACGTCGACAAGAAGTCGTACTGGAGCCCGGCCAGCTCTACCGGGCAGACACGGTACGCGTACTGGCGGCGGCTCGGCTACATGTGCGGAATGCTCAAGCGCCACTCGCTCCCGCTGAGCGAGCAGGCTGCGATCCTCTGGGAGTACGTCCGCTATGGAGCCCGACGAATACCTCACTGGCTGCCCGAGCTTGCACGCGAGGTCGTGACCGGAGTGCGAGATCTTCTCGCCACGCAGCTCCGATTGCGCGCCGAAAGGCCCTGACCCCGGGTGGACGTAGAAGCCGGCCAGCCGCCCACCCGAATCCTCCAGGTGCACAATCGCTACGTGCACGCGGGGGGCGAGGACACGGTGGTAGAGACCGAACGCGCCGTGCTCACGGCGGCCGGCCATGCGGTCAATCGAATGGAAGTCCAGAACCCCACCGGTGTGTCCGCCCTTCCCGCACTGGCCGCTTCGATGTGGAACGTCGCTTCTGCGCGCAGGGTCGGCGCCGTCCTCGATGCGTGGAGCACCGACATTGCCCACGTTCACAACACCTGGTTTCGACTCACACCGTCAGTCCTGGGGGCACTCCGCACACGAGGAATACCGGTGGTGGCCACGATCCACAACTACCGAGCGGCGTGCCTCAACGGGCAGTTCTTTCGGGACGGACACGTATGTGAAACATGCATCGGGAAGATCCCGATCTCGGGGATCCGGTACGGCTGCTACCGGAACTCGAACGCGCAATCGGCGGTCATGGCGGCGTCCGTGTCACTTGGTCGCGCCAAACACCTCTGGCAGGACGATGTCGACCGCTTCGTCGCCATGACTCCGTTCCAAAGAGACCTGCTGATTCGCATCGGTATCCGTCCCGAGAAGATCACCGTCAAGCCTCACTTCACCGGAGATGTCGGTGAGCGCGCAGCGTCACCTTCTCAGAGCGACACGCTCATCTTCGTCGGGCGTCTCGCGCCGGAGAAGGGTGTCGAGAATCTCCTCGCAGCTTGGCGAATGGCGTCTCCAAGGAATCTGCGGCTCGTGATCATCGGGGACGGGCCACTCCGTGCGCAGATCGAAGCGTCGAAGCCTGTCGGGATCGAACTCGCCGGTTGGGTCAACCGTGACGCTGTACACGAGTATCTCCTGAACGCGCGGGCCCTTGCGTTCCCCTCGATCTGGTATGAAACGTTTGGAATGGTGTTGATCGAGGCGATGGCTGCACGACTTCCAGTCATCGCATCGAGCATCGGAGGGATTCCGTGGGTCGTCTCCGATGACCGCCAACTTGCACCACCGAACGACCCCGGAGCGTGGGCAGAGAGACTGCGCGAGCTCGACGAGGATTCATTCCCGGTCGACGATGTCGCCTCCGGGAACCGAGCCAGGTTCGACGCGCGCTACTCGATCGCACAGGGGCTCACGAACCTGGAACGACTCTATGAAGAGGTCCGATCGGGTCGCTCGTCGTAGAGCACTAGGAGCGCGCGGATCGTATCGCCCTCTGCTTCCGAGACGACACGACCTGGCGAGTGTGATGCAGGTAGATGTCTGCGAATGCAACAAACCAGAGGATCATGCCTGCCTCATACCCAACGTCGCCGGCAATGCTTGGCGAGGTGAATCCCATGATCACAACCACGATGAAAGGCGCCAACACCTCGATTCCAATCTCATCGAGCGGCCAGTGCAGTCGTGCCCGTCTCGCCTTGAAGAACACCCATGTCGACACTGCGAGTAGCCCGAATATCACAACCACGCCGACGATGCCGAAAGCCATCAGTGCCTCGATGAAGATGTTGTGGCCATGTCCTGCCCATGGGTAGTAGGTGCTCAGGATCGGACCTGGCTGCTGATATCCCCATCCCAGCAGGGGCCTGTCGTGGAATAGCGTGAGCGCGATATCGAGGATCTCGGTCCGCTGAGAAAGCGACTCGAGCTGCGCTGCCGTCTGCCCTCGAGTCAGCACACGATCCACGAGTGTGGCCCCGGTAGGTGTGAACATGACGGCGACCAGCGCGACGGTCGCGGCCATCGCTCCGAGGGTCGCGATGCGTTTCCCTGGGCGGTTGCGGGACAACAGCACCAGCACGATCACGGCGACGAGGGCGGCACCGAGCGCACTTCTCGTTCGAGTAGCCACCAACGCAGCCGACAGGATCGCCAACAACCCAAGGACACCGGCCGTCCCGTGTCTGGACCACCTGTGCTCCTTCAGGCCGTAGATGGCTCCAAGCACCATGAGGATCGCCACCGCCGTCATTCCCCCGACTTCGACTGGATGGACGTCGAACCAGCGATACCTCGGATAACCGTCCACGTCGATCAGTGGAGGCCAGAGCGGCACAACAGCGCTGATGGCCATTGCGGCCACTATTACGCCGACGAAAAGCCGCCGGAGTCGGCTCCAAACGGCAGGGAAGAAACCAACATCGCGCCGCGACTCCCAGACGAGTATCAGTATCACCACGATCAAGACCGTGAACTGAAACCCGCGTGCAAGAGATCTGATGCTGAACGACATGGACGCGCTGAGCACGACCAGCGCACCCAGTATCAGCATGGTCACAGTGGGGGCACCAACATCCCCGATCCTGTATCGGCCGCTCGTGAGACCTCTTGCCGCCTGGATGAAGGCCCACACGCCGATGATCCCCCAGACGGCGAGTTCTGCAAGCACCTGGAGATCGAGCACACCTGAGAACGCCGCCGCCGCAGATCTGATCCGGAACTTGATCTCGGGAGAGAAGGCAAGAACCACAAGGACGATCGCCATCAGGTCCGGCCGGACGGCGAGGCGTCCGCTGAGCAGTTGGACGGTGCGGGCTCTCCGCTGAACCACGACTCAGCCCGCTGCTTCCTCAGCTCGCTCCTTCGGGGCTCGCTTTCCGGACAGGTGAAGCGCTCTCGATGGACGTCTCACGTAGACAT
Source organism: uncultured Acidimicrobiia bacterium (assembly GCA_964496205.1). Taxonomy (GTDB): domain Bacteria; phylum Actinomycetota; class Acidimicrobiia; order Spongiisociales; family UBA4744; genus CAYLHS01. The sequence continues at coordinate 19,867 of CAZBXV010000028.1, read as the reverse complement.
AGCCAACAATCGGAGTTCCCACCAGAGCCAGCATGTCCCGAAGATCCTCCGTCGACGTGACGCCGCTCATGTGAGGGACCATCACAACCGCACCGTCGACGGCGCTCAGAATCGTCGAGGCGTAGGCATTCGACAGTACCGGAGGCAGATCCACGAGAACCACATCGTTGTCGGATCGCAATCCGTCGAAGGTTGCTTCAACTCCAGCGCCCATCAACCACTGTGACCTGTCACTCTCATCGCTGGCCGTGAGCACGTCGAGCCGAGCGTGGCCTCTCTGCGTTCGCATACGCAGGAGCGCGAAACCACTTCCACCGGCAATTGCATCCAACGACGTTCCACCTCTCAGTATCTCCGTGACCGATGGTGAGTCGGTAGCCGCATCGACCAACGAGACATCAGCGCCCGTCATCATGCACGCGACACCTGTATCTGCGATGGTCGCCGCGTTGCCCTCCAAGAAGCTCGCTGACACGACCGCAATCACCGGGCCGTACCCACGATCTCCGCCTGCATCCATGGGTTGCGGAAGCTCTGAGTACCCGGTCACACGTGAGGAGTCGAGCGCCCTGCGCTCGGCACCACCGACGGCCAAACGATGCCGCAGGGACCTCGAGAGCAGCGCCGCCGCGAGGAAACGGTGGGCTTCTGCCGCAGCGGACTCCGGAGCGTCGAGCACCGGCAGGTTGCTTCCGCCCTCCACGAGGCTCGGCACGGTGACGGTTGCCAGCAGGGGCGCACTCAACACGGTCTCCGGTTGCGACCGATGGTCGAATCGCCTTCTCCTCAACGCGAGGAAGTACGCAGCTCCCAGGCCGAGGATCAGACCGAACGCGGTGCCAAGGACCGCGTTGCGATTGGTTTGGGGTTCAGGAGGAGGAGTTGCCCTCACCGCCCGCGAGTCCAGAACGACGCCACTTCCGCTGAGTGCCGAATCCACGGTCAGTTCATCTCGTCTCTGTTCGAGCGTCGAGACTTGATTGATGAGCTGGCTCTGCTCCTGCTTCAACGCCGAGACCGTGAAGTCCTGATACTGAATCGACTGAGCCGTTTGGTAGATGCCCAACTCGGATGCGATGGAGTTGATCTCGGCGTCGATGTTGTCCCGCGCCGTACCTGTCGTGGACTCCCGCTGAGCGCGCAGCTGGTCGAGTTTGGATATCAGGTCTGACACGGCGGTGGCCTGTGACTGCCCGTCGTTGGACTCGGTCAGTCTTCCGAGCTCGTCCTCGATATCGGACAAACGCGAATTCGCGGCTGCGAGGGCGCTATCGAGCTGGTCGAGGGAGGATTTCAGGTCACGTTCCGCTTCACTCAGACGCACGTCTTGATAGGCCTGAGACACGGCGTTGACGCTTGCGATCGCAGCCGCCTCCGTTGGAGCGACGGAAACCAGACGTATCACGTCGCTCGCGCTACTGCCATTGATCGTCAACCACTCCGTGATATCTGCAGACGTGACATCCATCCCCGCATCCGCAGAAGCAAGGGTGGCGGCCTGCTCTGCGACGAGCGACGATCCCAAGAAGGCAACCTGATTCTCGACGTAGCGTCCCGCGTTGCTGCTGTATGAGTTGGCGAACAGACCGCTCGTGGAGGGGTCTTGCACGACGAGGCTCGCTTCAGCGGTCCAACCCGTTGGTCTCGGCTGGAGGGCCGTCACCGCGAGCGCGAGACCGAAGAACAAGACGGCGCCCACGATCGCGAGCCACCAGTACCTGCGAACGGCCGCAAGGACGCCGGGTTCGATGGTATCGAATTCGTCGTTCGCCACTACTCCACCTCTTCGGGTTCGCCTCGTTCCGGTCAGACGTCAGACCGGCCGAGATAGTGTACACGGAGGATTCGACCACGCACAGCGTTCATTGCCCTTCTGCGCGATATAGGAATGCAGCCATTTGCTCACGGGTGACGGGATCGTGCGGACAGAAGAGAGTCTGACTGCACCCGTTTGTGATCCCATTGGCCACCAAAACACCGATCTCGGTTTCGAATGGCGAGTCGCTCACATCGTTGAACTGCTGTGTGGGAGATCCGGTCAGTGAGAACGCTCGGACCAGGAACGCCGCCATCTCTTCACGCGACACGACACGGTTGGGGCAGAACGACGTGGCCGAGCAGCCGTTGGTGATTCCGGCTGCCGCCAACGCGTTGATCTCCTCGTTGAAGATCGAGCCGTCATCATCCGAGAACCGATCCAGCGGACTCGCCGGCACCTTCAAGGCGCGAACCAGAAACGCCGCCATCTGTCCACGCGTGACAGGATCTCCACCACAGAATCGCGTTCCGGCAGCATTGCAGCCGTTGGTGATGCCCTGATCGCGCAGCCAGTAGATGGCATCGGTGAACGTGCCGTTGGGGGACACGTCCTCGAATCCTCTGAACGAGCTGGCCGTGTCTTGGTAGTAGGGGGCGGTGGACCATTGCGTGAACGTCAACTCTTTCAGATCGTATGCGCTGAAGGTCCAGCTGCCGGTGTAGGTGTTGTCCGTGAACGTGTTGTTCTGTTCAAACGTGATCGCCTGGCGGATCACGTCCCCCTGATACGGCGACCACGACGGATACGTCCCATAGTTCGAGAACACCCCATTACGCCCACAGTCACTACACCCCGCAGCCTGCTTGTCCATCTCGAACACATTCTCACGAACCGACACGTTCTGCGTCTTCCACCGACAATCATCAAACCCAGGCGCCGACCCAATCACCCCAGACGCACACTCAGAGAACGACGCCACCAACGTGCAATACCCAGAACTCGTATTAGCCGGAGAATTACAAAACCGATCCGCGTTCTCCCACAACACCACCCCATCATGGTTATTCACAAACCAATTCTGCACAATATCAATCACCGGAGGACCATCAACCCGAGCATCCCCCCCAGACTCAGAAAGATAAATCGCACCATTCGGAAACCCACTCTGCGCATCAACAAACCCATTCCCACGAAACGTATTCCCCCGAATCACCGCATTATACGAAATCTCATAAAACAACCCCACCCCATCATTCCCCTCAATCAGATTCCCCTCAAACAAGAAATCCCGATTATTCGTATCCGCCCACAACCCAGGCCCATGATTCCCATGCACCCAATTCGACGTAATCGTCGCACCATCAACCGCCCAAAACTTCGCCCCACCAGTACACCCACACCCCGGCACACGCCGCTCCCAATCATCCGTGTTATTCCCCGTCACCTCATTATGATCAACAACCACATCCCGAATCCCATCACCATTACGATAAAACTGAAACCCATACTGCCCATTATCACGAAAACAGTTATACCGCAACACCATCCCAGGACCCCCCATCACCCCAGCCCCACCATTCCCCTCAATCGTCGAATGCTCAACCACCCACCCCGACCCCGAATCATGATTCACCACACCCTCATCACGAGGCGCAACAAAATTCCGCACCGTCAAATACGAAATCCGAACATCCGACGCCCCCTGACCAAACGCATACCGATTCACCCCACGACCATCCAACACCGCACCCGGAGCCCCCACAAACACATCCCCCGACTTCGGAATCACCTGCGCGAACTCACCCCCATCCAACACATGCACCCCCGACACCAACCAAAACACCGACCCCGCAGGACTCTCATCCACCACCACACCCAAATCATCCCCCACCCCAACCACCACCGCACCATCAGGCGCAACAGACGGCCCATCCAACACCCCACCATTCCCACACACCACCACAGGAGCACCCACAGGCCACGAAACAACCGCCCCAACACCCCCAACACCAACACCCACACCAACCAACCCAACAACCAACCCAACAACAACAACCCTCAACGAACCAGCCACAACAACCTCCCCAGCTCCCAGCACGGCCCTTGGATGGGGAACGACCCCCTCGTCAGCGTACCAGCGGCCCGCAGAAAGGCGTCTTGGCCACTCCGAGCGATCACGTCATGTGTGGAGAACCAAATGCTCGGAGCCTTCGTGCGGAAGGCTGCGCACGAACCTCGCCGGCACGCCGGCGACCAAGGCATCCTCGGGAACGTCGTGCGTCACGACCGCGCCGGCGGCCACCACTGCACCCGGTCCGATCGTGATGCCAGGCAGAATCGTGCACCCGGCTCCGAGCCACGCACCTCGAGAGATGATTATGGGGCGGCTCGAGGTCTCTCCGGCACGATGGAACCGGTCACCCATGTCGTGAACCGTCGTGACCAGTACGGTTCCATGTCCAACGGTGGCGTGATCCTCGATGACGACCCACGCTTCGAGGTCGAAGTAGCAGTTGCGGTTGACGAACACGTGATCCCCGACCACGAGATGCGCCGGCCACGAGAAGTAGGTGCCTCCGTGAATGCTCGACAAGTCCCCAATGGTGGCGCCCAACAACCTCAACACACCTCTCCGAACGGCTTTGCTCACGACGTCATCGCCCACGAGATTGGACACGAGGTTGGCTAGATGAACGGCGACTTTGAGGAGCGTACGCCAGATTCGGTCGGTCACGTTGGATCAACCCCTCCATCTCACTCGATCTCGGGTCTGCTATCTGGCGTTTGTCCCTCGCCAGGTCCGAAGGCGTGGCGTTCCACAAGACGCCCGCCCATCGCCGGTGCGTCAGTGTAGTGGTCGCCGGCACCCTCGAAAGGACCATCTTGCCTGATACCAAGGAGCATGGCCCCCGATGTTCCGTGGCGCTAGAAGAGCACGAGTTTGCGGCAATCGAAGGCCTCGGCAAACTCGACACCGGCCTCAATACCTCTGATTCGTAGCATCGAACGGAAGGTCTGCTCGGTGAACCAGCGGCGGTCATGTTGGCTGGGGAAACCCTCGAAGAGAAGCTCTATCTTCTCGGTCACGACCGGCTCTGACAGTGGTACGAACACACCCGGCTGACCGAGATCCCCGTCGTACTTCGGTATCTCGTAGTTCAGGATGAGATGGTTGCGGAATGTGTTGGCGGCAAGTTCGGCAACCATCCTGTGGTCCTGATGGCGATCTTCGAAGCGAGGGCAGAAGACGAGATCCGGTGTGAGCTCGTGCCCCAACTCGTCGAAGTACTCCTTCAACTCTGGAAGATAGGGGAAATACCGCTCCCGGAATTCTGCGACCTGGACCCTGGCGGTGCGCGCTCGTCCAAGGAATCGTTTGGCCGAAGCTTCCGCCTCGACCAGACGCTCCTCCGCCGCCGACAGGACGATCCAGTCGACTTCGACATCAGGGATCGTCTCCAGCAGTTTGAGCACGGTGCCACCACAGCCGATCTCGATGTCGTCGCTGTGGGCGCCGAGAAACAGCACCTTCGATACCCCGCCGAACGAGTTCCCAAGATTCAGCATTGCACCACTCCCGAACCGGTCTTGCAGACATCGTAATGGGCGATACTGGCGCTGCACGCGGACATCTACAGCCGCTCCAGCAGCCCGGCGGCTTCGAGCCGATTCGCCTCCATCAGCACCGTCGCGTACGGGACGTCGGCCCGCTCCGCTATGTCGAGAAGGGAGTTGTGGCCGTCCGACAGATTGAGGACCCACAGCATCGCGAGGCGGGAGTCCGGAGTTCCCCCATACAGCCCCCGCTTCCCGAGCTGAGGCTCACCAAACGGTTCCAGATTGCGATACCGAGCATCAGTCTCGACGATCGTCAACACGTCCAGGATCGCGGACCACGAGTCGGAGATCGACTGCTCAGATACGAAGGACAGATCATCGGCCGACGTGTGGTATTCGGGATAGGTTCCGTACTCGGCTCGTGTCATCCGACCTACCGGCAGGTCGAACCCTGGTGAACAGAATTGGCGTTCGTCGTAGCCGTATGGGCTGAAATCGAGCATTCGACCTTGCGGATCGCTGTGACGCAGGATGTTCTCTGCTGCGCGGTCGATGAGTGTCGTCCCGTGACGACTGCGCTTGTAGGACAGCGGGGCATCCGCTCCCAAGCCTGCAAGAACCAACCCGTGTCGGATGCGCGGCACGACATCTCGGTTGAGGGCAAGCCATGTGATCGAACCGATGGTTCCCGGAATGAACAGCAGACGGTAGGAGTAGCGCAATTCGATCTGGCCCAAAGCGAGCCCGAGGGCCATCAGCGTGACGATGCCCGACAGATTGTCATTGCACAGCGACGGATGACACACGTGGGTAGTCAGCACCACCTCTTCGTCCGTCCGGCCCGGGAGGAACACTTCACCGTATGTCAGGCTTCCTTCGCTCAGAGTCGAGTCGATGACGACTTCGTAGTCGCCGTCGGCGAGCGTATCGAGGTCGCGTTGACGGAGACAGAACCCCCAGTCTTCGACGTAGTACGAGGTGAGATACGGGATCCAGTCGGGCCGGTCCGGAATCGTGTGGAGATGGCCGCGCAGCTCCTGCAGCGCCATCGTACGCTTGATCGGCGCGCTGTAGTTCACGACGTGGAGGTTTGACGCACGGAAGTCGATCACGCGTCGTCCACTTCGATCGGCTACGTATGCGTCGTTGATGTTCCACTCCGGCGGAATCGTCCAGTCCAGTACCTGAGTGCCGGTAGGCACTTCGTGGACTTCAAGCGGGAGTTGCTCACCGACAATGGAGAGTGTCTGTCTGACACCGTCGCCGGTGATACTCCGACAGATCGGATACAGCCGCTCCATGACCTCGATTGGGGACAACCCGAAATCGTCGATCGACCCGACGTCGGCCACCTTCCTCATGGTTCGAAGAGTGGGAGCTGTCGGTCCCGGTCAGAGAGGATGCTCGCCTCAGCCGGCCACGGGATCGCGAACCGGGGATCGTCCCATCGGAAGCCTTTGGCCTGTGCCGGTTCGTAGTAGGAGGACATCTGGTAGGCGACATCCGTGTCGTCCTCCAGTGTCATGAATCCGTGTGCGAATCCTTCGGGAATGAACAGCTCACGGCCGTTCGCCTCGCTGAGTTCAATCGCGAAGTGGTCGAGATACGTCGCAGAGTCGGAACGCAGATCGACGATTGCATCGAAGATGGATCCCCGAACGACCTGCACCAGCTTCGCCTCCCAGTCCGGAAACTGGTAGTGCATACCCCGAAGCGTCCCTCTGAACCGGTTGTGGGAGATGTTGGCCTGGACCCAATCGACGTGAATCTGGCGTGCCTTGGCCTCCCGATCACACCACGTTCTGGCGAAGTGACCTCGCGCGTCTTCGTGCCGTTCCTGTTCGATGACGAGGACCCCTTCGAACGGTGTCTCCGTGAAGATCACTCGAGTACCTTCACTTCGGGAATCGGAACGACGTGCCGCCCGCCCCACTCTTTGATGTATCCGGTCTGCGACACGATCTCCGCCGTGAGGTTCCATGGGAGGATGAGCACGTAGTCGGGTCGGGTCTCTGTGATGTGGTCGACGTCATAGATCGGGATGTGGGTGCCTGGCAAGAACCTGCCATGTTTGTACGTGTTGCGATCCACCGTGTACGCGAGAAGGTCCTCGCGAACCCCGCAGTAGTTCAGAAGCGTATTGCCCTTGCCGGGCGCGCCGTAGCCCGCAACCTGTTTGCCGGCATCTGCAGCCTCCACCAGGAAGCTGACGAGTTTCCGTTTGGTTGCCTTGACCTGCTCGCCAAACGACTCGTAGTAGTTGAGTTGGTTCACGCCATCCGCCATTTCCCTGGCGAGTACCCGTTCCATGGCATCCGTCCTCTGGCGCCCCGCCCCGGCATGACATCCGTACACCCTGAGGGATCCACCGTGCGTTGTGAGTTCTTCGACATCGAACACCTCGAGGCCGTGGGCCCTGAAGATCTCCATCGTGGTGTACAGCGAGAAATACGAGTAGTGCTCGTGATAGATGGTGTCGAATTGGTTTCCGGCGATGAGCCGCTCCAGATGGGGGAATTCGAGCGTGATTACCCCGTCCGTCGCGAGCAGGATCTTCATTCCGGCGACAAAGTCGTTCAGATCGGGGACTTGAGCAAGGACGTTGTTGCCGATGATCAGATCCGCTCGCTTGCCCTCGCCGTGCAGGCGGTTGGCCAGCTCGACACCAAAGAACTCGATCAGCGTCGGGATTCCCATCCCAGTGGCGACTTCGGCCACGTTCGCGGCGGGTTCGATCCCGAGAATGGGCACTGAGTGCGGAGCGAAATGCTGGAGGAGATACCCGTCGTTGCTGGCAAGCTCGACGACGAAGCTGGCAGGTCCCAATCCGAAGCGCTCGACGACATCGTCGACATATCGACGCGCGTGGTCGACCCACGAGGTCGAGTACGACGAGAAGTACGCGTATTCGGTGAAAATGTCCTCCCCCGACACGTACGTGTGCAACTGGACGAGGAAGCAGCGGCTGCACACGCGCGCATGGAGCGGATAGAACGGTTCCATGTCGTCCAGCTGGTCGCGTGACAGGTAGTTCTCACAGAGAGGAGACATCCCCAGATCAACGAAAGTGCGTCTGAGGGGTTCACCGCAGAACCGACATGGTTGGCCGGTCATGGGTGGCGCCAACGTAGATCGGAGTCCAGCAGGCCCGCCTCTCGCAGTCGCGTCAGGTGCACGATGCGCATCATCGGAGACTCGCGGAACCGATGGTTCTCGAAGTTCATCGCCATCAGCCCCGATCGGACCTCGTCGATGGCTTCCCTCAGTCCCACCTGTGGCTGGTGATTCGGGGCCATCGTCTGGAACCGGTCGAAGGAAACGCGGTACGACCGGCGGTCTGGCATCGCATCTTCATTGATCGACACGCTCCCGCCGTCAACGCTCTCCGCAACGGACATGGCGAGATCACGAACCTGGTAGTTCCAACCATTGCTGCCCGCGTTGACGGAAAGGGTGTAGTCCCCGTTCGTTGCTTCGCGTTCAAGTGCCCATTCGATCGCTCTTGCCATGTCTCGAACGTTGATCAGCGGCCTCCAGGGTGTGCCGTCGCTGAGCACCGTGATCGGATCACCAACGACCGCACACGCGACGAAGTCGTTCAGTACGAGGTCGAGTCGGAGCCGCGGACTCATGCCGCAGGCGGTGGCGAAACGCAGACTGGTGACCGTGAATCGATCCGAGCCGAGTTCACTCAGCTCCTTCTCTGCCATGACCTTCGACTTCGCATATGGCGTCAGCGGATTGAGGTCGGCATCTTCCGACCGTGGTCCGGAATCGGCGAAGCCGTACATGCTGCAACTCGATGCGAACACGAAGCGGCCGACGCCCATGTCGCGCGCCAGCTTCGCCAGACGCACCGATGCCCGATAGTTGATCTCGTAGGTGACGTCTTCGTACGCGTTGCTGATCGGATCATTGGAGATCGCTGCCAGGTGCACGATGCCATCGACGCCTTCCAGGAACGCAGGGTCGAGGTCCCTGACATCGCCGAATATCTGGCGATTGAGCCAGATCTCAGGCAGCGATGCGGCCCCCGTCAGCCCTGCAGCGAAGAATCCGGCGTCGTAGCCCCACAGCTCGGCTTCGGGAAAACGGGATCGCAAGTGGGCAACCACGACCGGGCCCACGTACCCCATGTTGCCCGTGATCAGGATTCTCATTCTGTTCCTTCTCCGTTCTGCCAGACCATCCAGGGTGTCTCTCCCCGCTCATACATGTCGTCCAACATCATCTTGTCCTTGAACGTGTCTGCGCACTGCCAGAAACCGTCGTAGGGGTAGGTCGTCAGCTCCCGGATCCCGATCAGCCTCTGGAACCCCTCCACCACAAGGTCATCTCCGGGCTCGAGGTAGTCGAATATCTCCGGCTTCAGAACGAAGTAGCCGCTGTTGATGCGAACTGCTGAGGCAATCGGGCTGATGCCGAAAACCATGTTGTCCTCATCCGCCTCCACGGCGTGGAAGCTCGCCGTCGGACGTACCGACAGGAAACATGCGATCTTGTCTTGTTGCCGTGCGAACTCGATGTAGTCGCCCAGTGGTAGATCCGTCACGCCGTCGCTGTAGTTGGCCAGAAAGAGCTCTTCGCCTTCCAGGTAACGCCTCACCCTGCGAAGCCGTTCCCCAACCGGCGCGGTGAGTCCAGTGTCGACGAAGGTGATGCGCCAGTCGTCGATGTCCCGGTTGTGCAACACCACCTCGTTCGACCCGCCATCCATCGTGAAGTCGTTCGCGATGGCCTCGTTGTACTCGAGAAAGAACCGCTTGATGGCGTCTCCCCTGTACCCGAGGCTGAGCACGAAGTCCGTGTGACCGTAGTACGCGTAGTACTTCATAACGTGCCAGAGCATCGGCTGTGGTCCGATCGGAACCAGGGGTTTCGGCATGTCCTGGGCGAAGTCTCGAAGCCGAAGCCCGAGACCACCACAGAAGAGCACCACTTTCATCTCGAACCCCCACATCGAACCATCCTGCACCCCACCTCGATCGGCGCCGACGCGATGATAGCTGCCGGGTTCAGGCGGAATCCAGGAAGACTTCGAGCCCAGACAGACTGCCGGTGCCGATCCCGACACGCGTACACCTGACGGCTCACAACTACTCGGCCCGCCTCAGTTGATGCACGGGTTCGGGTCCACTCTGCGCAGATCACAGAATCGAAACCTCGGAGATCGCAACAGGTCGTGACGGGAGTCTTGGTAGTAGGGGGCGGTGGACCATTGCGTGAACGTCAACTCCTGTGCGGGGTCAAAAGCCAGAAAGGTCCAGCTGCCGGTGTAGGTGTTGTCCGTGAACGTGTTGTTCTGTTCAAACGTGATCGCCTGGCGGATCACGTCCCCCTGATACGGCGACCACGACGGATACGTCCCATAGTTCGAGAACACCCCATTACGCCCACAGTCACTACACCCCGCAGCCTGCTTGTCCATCTCGAACACATTCTCACGAACCGACACGTTCTGCGTCTTCCACCGACAATCATCAAACCCAGGCGCCGACCCAATCACCCCAGACGCACACTCAGAGAACGACGCCACCAACGTGCAATACCCAGAACTCGTATTAGCCGGAGAATTACAAAACCGATCCGCGTTCTCCCACAACACCACCCCATCATGGTTATTCACAAACCAATTCTGCACAATATCAATCACCGGAGGACCATCAACCCGAGCATCCCCCCCAGACTCAGAAAGATAAATCGCACCATTCGGAAACCCACTCTGCGCATCAACAAACCCATTCCCACGAAACGTATTCCCCCGAATCACCGCATTATACGAAATCTCATAAAACAACCCCACCCCATCATTCCCCTCAATCAGATTCCCCTCAAACAAGAAATCCCGATTATTCGTATCCGCCCACAACCCAGGCCCATGATTCCCATGCACCCAATTCGACGTAATCGTCGCACCATCAACCGCCCAAAACTTCGCCCCACCAGTACACCCACACCCCGGCACACGCCGCTCCCAATCATCCGTGTTATTCCCCGTCACCTCATTATGATCAACAACCACATCCCGAATCCCATCACCATTACGATAAAACTGAAACCCATACTGCCCATTATCACGAAAACAGTTATACCGCAACACCATCCCAGGACCCCCCATCACCCCAGCCCCACCATTCCCCTCAATCGTCGAATGCTCAACCACCCACCCCGACCCCGAATCATGATTCACCACACCCTCATCACGAGGCGCAACAAAATTCCGCACCGTCAAATACGAAATCCGAACATCCGACGCCCCCTGACCAAACGCATACCGATTCACCCCACGACCATCCAACACCGCACCCGGAGCCCCCACAAACACATCCCCCGACTTCGGAATCACCTGCGCGAACTCACCCCCATCCAACACATGCACCCCCGACACCAACCAAAACACCGACCCCGCAGGACTCTCATCCACCACCACACCCAAATCATCCCCCACCCCAACCACCACCGCACCATCAGGCGCAACAGACGGCCCATCCAACACCCCACCATTCCCACACACCACCACAGGAGCACCCACAGGCCACGAAACAACCGCCCCAACACCCCCAACACCAACACCCACACCAACCAACCCAACAACCAACCCAACAACAACAACCCTCAACGCGCGGCGCAACGATCCAGTAGCACGCGTCTCGTGACCGGCGTGAACGCCATCCATGCTCACATTTGTTCGCGACATGTTCTCCCCAGCGGTTTCCCCCATGATGCCACGGGGACCGTCGTCTGTGGGAAGGTCGTCTCGCTCACGTATCCGCAGGAGGGCTGGAGCGATCCGAAGGTTTGCCGAACTGGAGCCCTGTCGACAGACGCGTGTTACTGATCGTATGGCCTTGTCCCACGAGCGTCCAGGACGGAACTCTCACTCCAAACGAAGGTGAAAACCAGCCCAGTGGCGGGTCCTCCTCTCCCCTGTGCAGATCCCACGTGAGGCTTTCCGGGAGGTCGAGATCCGCCGTACCCGAGCCCCAGTCCAGCCGTGCACGTGCGCCCTGGAGCCGTACGTCGACGGCAGGGCCCAGGTGGAAGTAGAGACCGACCTCGTGTGCGCCTTCCGACTCGATTTCGTCGACGATCCTCACCAGCAACCGATCTCGATCCAGCAGAACGGACCGGTGGTGCGTCGCCGGCGAAGCGAGCCGGCCGTACCCCCCGTGCGATCCGGTGACAGAAACGACATCGCTCCAGGGTGCGGGCGGAACCGTGAACCACGCCTCGGCGTGTGTCGTCCACATGAAAGGACCGCCCGGCTCGGACTGGTCGACTCCATCGATCACCAGCGTGTTGTGAGCTGCCGTCGTTCGAAAGTAGCGTCGCCAGTCGGGTGCCGAGTGGTATGCATATGTTCCTGGATCGGCGAGGACCTCCACGCCGTCGAACCTCACTTCCACAGAGAGTGCGTCGGCATGGGCGTGAGAAGCGATGGACAGATATCCATGGGGTCCGCAGTCGAAACGCACCCACAGTTCCGGTTTCGTCGCCTGATCGGTGCGCAGCAGAATCATGCCCGCATCAGCGAACACGTCCAGCCTCGTATCTGGTCGTGGCTGTGTTATGGGGGGCATCTTCCCCGGCATTCGAGGAAGCATCACCGACGCGATGGAAGGAGCCTCAGGTATCTCTGGCCACCAAGACTGAGCCCCAAAGAGCGACTCGGCGATCGACAACAGCGACGTCCACCTGTCGAAGGTGGGCGCGTCGATCAACAGACCCCGCCCCTCGTCACTGTCGCCCTGGCGAGGAGGCTTGAATGTCGAGTCGACCACTGCTGCGAGGGCGTCCGACATTCTGCGCAGCGTGGTCCAGTACTCCGAAGTCATCGCCGTGCCTCTGGCCCCCGCCTCGAGACCTGCGACCAGCGCCAGCTCCATCACGAAGCCGTGATAGTCGGTTGCGAGTTCACGGTTCAACCCTGTGGGGAAGGTTTGTTTCTGCAGTTCCTTCTCGAGTGTCTCGCGTGCCTGTTTTTCCCAGTGTCGGGACTCAGGGAAGATCGGAAACGCACAGGATGCGACGAGTTGCCCTGCTGCCTCGGCAACGAGATGGTTGTTGGCCGATGACCCGTGACTTGGGAAGGTCGACAGGAAGTACTGGTGCTGATAGCACTGGCGCACGAAGTCTGGGTTGCGCTCGAACAGAGCGCCAGAACCTTCCCATTCGGAGAGCAGCCTCCTCGCCCACACCCAAGAGATCAGCCGGATTCCGACCTCGATGCCACTTGTCCAGTGAACGCCTTTCATGAACGGATCACGGGCAATCCAGTCTCTCAGATGTCGGTCGACCATCTCCGCGTATCTTGTGTCTCCGGTGATCGCGTAGGCCGCCGCGAGGACGGTCAGGTGCTGGTGACGGGAGGGTTCCCACACACGCTTTATGCTTCCGACAACCGACGGGTCTCGAAACTCGATGGACGGCGCGAACCGATCATCTGGTGCTCTGATGCCCGTTACCGGATCGAGAAACCAGTCGGGAACGGGGGCCATGTCCGTTCGATCGTGACCGGCCACCGGCCAGATCCCTTGCAGCAGGCGGTCGGCCGCCACCACGAGTGCTGCGGCCGGTTCCGGGGCCAACTCCGACGGGACCGCCACTGTTTCCGGTGAAGCGAGAGTGGTCGATCGGGGACCGATGCGCCCCGGGTTCGGGCGAAGGGCCGTCCTACGTGCAACGTCCTCGATCCTGCCGGCGGCTTCCCGCGGGCCCATGCGTGACAGGCGCCTGAGATACCATCCGACGTCCACCCCGTCTACTCCTGGTCGGATGGTGATCGGGCTCCGAGCACCGCCCTGCTGACAGCGAACGTCACCTCGCTGGTTCGACGTATCGAGTCGAGCGAGATCGGCATCGCCCCACCCGTCCGAACGGCTGAAACAAACGCGTCGAGTTCTCCCTGTTGGCCCTTGTCGGGGCGGGACCTCATGGTGCTCTTCTTCTTCCCGAGATAGAGATGCGCGGTGCGGAAGTTCACGAAGCGGGCAGTCTTGCCATGGCCGGTGAAGGTGATCGTCTCCTTCGGATATCCATTGGCACCCCTCGTCAGGTATGAGATGACGCCAACGGAGCCGTCGTCGAACGTGACCGTTGCCACGAGATCGTCCGGATCATCCGGTGTCGCCACAGCAGTGGCTGCGATCGGTGAAGCCTCGAGCCACCAGCTGAGCGTGTCGACGAAGTGCCCTCCTTCTCCGACGAACCGCGTTCCCTGACGCGCGGTGTCCGCGTACCAGCTATCCGCCCCGAGCGGACCTGCCGTGACTGTGTACTCGGCGACGAGCGGAGAGGACGCTGCACCCCATGCCTCTTTCAACGAGTTCAGCAGCGGCGAGAATCTGCGGTTGTACCCAACCATGAACCGGTCGTTGCCTGCTTCCGCAATCACCTTGTACAGCCCGTCCAGTTGCTCGGGCGTGACGGCGGGCGGCTTCTCGAGGAACACCGCCTTTCCTGCGGCGAGTGCTCGGGACGCGATGGCGGCGTGGGACTCGTGCCGAGTAGCGATGAACACGGCGTCGACGTGTTCATCCTCGAGGACTTGTTCATACTCGGTCGTCATCGACTGGAACCCGAACTTCTTCTGGACGGTCGCCGCCGACAAGCCCGTCTGCGTCGCGATCGTCACCATCTCGACGTCGTCCCTCTTCGCCAGTTGCGGGAGCAGCATGCTCCTCGCGTAGTTGCCGGCACCGATGAACGCCAGTCTCAGCTTCCGGTCGATCGGCGCGGCAGTCGAAGCCGCGCGGGGTGTGCCACCGACGAATCGGTTTGTAGGTGGCGCCTCGTCGTAGCTGAAGAGATTGGCGATGCCGCTTAGCGTCCCCTTCTGAAGTTCCTCGTACACGGTTGCCGCCGTTTCGAACGGGTGAACAGCGGCGATGAGCGGCTCGAGATCGATTCTCCCTTCCTGGATGAGGTTGAGGAAGGAGCTCATGTTTCTTCGTTCTGTCCAGCGAACGTATCCGATCGGGTAGTCCACTCCCCCCTCCTCGTAGGAGGGGTCATACCTGCCGGGGCCGTACGATCGGGACAGCCTCAACTCGAGTTCCTTCTCGTAGTAGGCATTCCACGGAACGTCGAGGTTGGTCTTTCCGATATCGATCACCGCCGCTCGGTCACGGGCCAAAGCCGCTGCAAGGATGACCGGGTCGTTCTGACTGGTTCCCGTCGTCAGAAACACATGGTCGGCACCTTTCCCGTCCGTCAGTTCTGCCAACACCTGCTCGAGCTTCCCGATCTTGTCTGAGTCGGGCGCCGCGGCCACCGCTGCGCCGGCCTCGACGGCCAGTCGACAGCGTTCGGCAGATACGTCGATGCCCACGATGCGGACACCAGCCGCCTTGAGGATCTGGACAAGTGTTTGGCCGATGAGACCGAGCCCGACGACGCACGCTGTCTCACCCAGTGTCGCTCCGGACCTCCGGAAGCCCTGCATGGCGATCGCCCCAACGGTTGCGAAGGCACCGTGTCGCGACGACACCCCGTCTGGAATCGGTACGCACAGGTTCTTTGGAATCCAGTTGTACTCTGCGTGGCTCGCATACTTGTCTCCTGCACACGCAACGAGTTGCCCGACCCGCAGATCATCCACGCCGTCGCCTACCTCCACGACCACCCCTGCGAGTGAGTACCCGAGGGGTGTGTATTGATCAAGTCGATTGACCACCTTGCGGTAGGTCGCCTCCAGACCCTGTTGGGACACGCTCTCGAGCACCTTGCGCACTTGATCCGGACGGGCCCTTGCCTTCCCGGCGAGTGACAGCTTGCTCTCGGTGACCTTCATGCGCTCGGTTCCTGCCGAGATCAGCGAATGCACGGTGCGAACGATCACACCTCCGGGCCTCAAACGGGGCGCTGGCACGTCCACGACGGTCAACTCACCGGTTCGGTAGTTCTGGGCAACCTGTTTCACTCGACACTCCCCATCGGTAACATGGCGCCATCGCCTCCGAGACAACTCCCCACCTCGTCGAGCCAGATCTCCATCGTCAGCAGCTCCCAGAGCTCCTTGGAGCGATCCGCGGTACCGGCGCGGTCCTCCTCAACCATGTTCACCACGGCATCCTTCCTGAGAATCCTATCTCGAACCAGTTGCCCACCCACCACGAGATCATCGATCATGGAACTCAGATCTCCTCGAATCCATGACCGAAGCGGTGCACTGAACAGCCCCTTCGGTCGATCGATGATCGAGTCCGGGAGAAGGCCCTTGGCAGAGTCGCGCAGTATGGCCTTGCGACGCGACCCGACGATCTTCGCCGATCCTGGTGCTGAGAATGCGGCCTTTGCGACTTCCACGTCGATGTAGGGCACCCTCACCTCCGTCGACTCCGACATGGAGGCGCGATCCGTGTATGTGAGATTGAGGCCGCTCATGAACATCTGGCTGTCGGTGAAGCACATGCGGTTCACGAGATCCAGGTCCGGAACCGACGAGTAGACGGCTTCGTGTTCGGCAAGCAGGTCATCGACCGTGGGCATCAGCTCGGGCGCTACCAGGTCGGCGAAGTCGGCCCTCCCGAAGAGTGCGTAGCTTCGATGAAATGCCTCACTCTCCGACATCGACGCGAATCCGATGAATCGCTTCGCCCATCGGGCGTAGCGGAAGCCCCTTGACCGGGTGGCGACCGGCAGCCGCCGCACGACGGGCTCGATCATCCCTCGACGAGCCCAACGAGGGAGCGTTCGATAGCGTTGCGCGTAGATGGCCGCCTGGTGCTTGCGGTAGCCGCCGAAGAGCTCGTCCGCACCCATGCCTGACAGGAGGACTTTGATGCCAGCGCTTCGCGCGGCTTCACTGATGAGCACCGTGTTGATTGCGGCGGGATCTCCAATGGGCTCGTCGAGCACGCGAACCATACGCGGCAGCATCTCCACGATGTCTGGTGCGATCTGGATCTCCGTGAGCGGGAGGCCGTTCATCTCCGCAACCATGCGTGCATAGTGAGCATCATCGGGCATCGCTTCGAAGGCGGAGTCCTCGGGTCGGAAGGAGATGGTGAAACACGACATCTCCGAGCCATCGCGCGCCGCGATGGCGGCGATGATGCTCGAGTCCAATCCTCCCGACAGAAACGCTCCGACGGGAACGTCGGCCACGAGATGCGCCTTCACCGAGTCGGCGACGACATGTTCGAGTTCGTCTGCCGTCATGGTCATGTCCCGATGGGCGAGCTCGGCCACCGGGTCGAAGTAGCACGTGGTCGAGTAGTGCCCGTCGGGGTCGATCACCGCCCAGTGACCGGGCCGCAATCGCTCGAGACCCCCGAAGGCGGAATGTGATTCCGGCACCCAGTAGTACATGAGCGACGCGACGAGACCTTCGATATCGACCGAGAGGTCGGGTCCCACCAACCCCGCCAGTGCCTTGGCCTCGGACGCGAAGGCAAGTCCCCCGTCGCCTCGATACACGTAGAGCGGCTTGATCCCGAACGGGTCCCGAGCGAGGAACAGCCGTCCTGTCCGCTCCTCGAACATCGCGAACGCGAACATGCCTCGCAGTCTCGGAAGGCACGCAGGTCCCCACGTTTTCCACGCTGCGAGGAGGACTTCCGTATCGGACGAGGTTCGGAAGCGGTAGCCGACCGCATCCAACTCGGCGCGTAATTCGCGGTAGTTGTAGATCTCTCCGTTGTAGACGAGCACCAGTCCACCGTCGCGGAACGGTTGGTTGGCCTCATCCGACAGGTCGATGATCGTCAGCCGTCGATGCCCCAACCAGACGGGAACCGGGTCGTCGGTGCGGAAGTGACCTGCGGCATCAGGGCCTCTGTGCGCCAGCAGTTCGAGGCTTGCAGGCCCGCGCTGCACCGCCCCGTCGATGTTGTAGACACCTGCGATTCCGCACACGGTGGATTCTTCCCCAGTCGATTGTCAGAGGCAAGATACCAGGCATCCCCCGTTCGGTGATCGTCATGTCACTCGACGTGGCCGGGCATCACATTCGGAACCCACAACCACCCCTAGACTACCGGGACCGTGCAACCCTACCGATCTTCGTGCAGTCGACCTCACCACGTGGTGCGGCGTGAAGAGTGACATCTCCGACTACCGGGGCAGAATCCCTGCCGGAGTGCTCGACGCGGGGATCTCGTCACTGAGCGGGTTCGTCATCGGTTTCAGCGCCGCCTTGCTCCTCAACCCCGAGATGCTCGGCGTCTATGCCGTGTTCTTCGCGTCCTACGGGCTTGCGATGGTGATTCCCGCGGAACTGGCGCTCGCGCCGGCCGAGATCGCCTCGGTTCGCCTCGAGGAGCGCGGACGCGCCTCGATCCTCATTCCGTCGCTCACGACGGGCGGGATGATCGCGATCGTCGCATCTCTCCTCACGCTGCTGTCGATTCCTTTCACGGCATCGATCGCGACGAGTGGTCAATTGCTGTGGTTGTCGATTGCAACCGCAATTGCTGCCGTGTTCGGTCCGCTCGAGGATCACGTTCGAAGGGTCCTCCATCTCTCGGGGCGCTCATGGGCTGCTCTCATAGCTTCGAGCGCCATGCTCGTCTCCTCGATCGTGGCTGTGGTGGTTCTTTCGCTCATCTTCAGCGACCGCTCCGCCGTTCCCTTGACGGCTCTCGCCATTT
Organism: uncultured Acidimicrobiia bacterium; assembly: GCA_964496205.1. GTDB lineage: Bacteria > Actinomycetota > Acidimicrobiia > Spongiisociales > UBA4744 > CAYLHS01. The sequence goes on along the minus strand of CAZBXV010000028.1, from coordinate 958 downwards.
CGAACGCCGCCTCCCTGATCACGGGTGTGGTACTCGCCCGCCCCCGCAAGGATCCCCTCGCCAGTTCGATCGCCAAACCGAGAGCACTGCTCTCAGACGGTCGGTCGCTGGTCTTCTCCGGTGGCCTTCCGTCGGGAGCCGCGTTCGTTATCTCGGGTCTCGTCACGTCTTTGGCAGGCGCGGCCTACCTCGGCTACGCGGAGGCGGCGAGAGTCGTCGCGCAGCCTGTCTTCGTGCTCGGAATCGGCTTGCTCAGAGTGCTCGGGCCCCATTCGATGAAGGCCGGCCAAGACGGCCTTCCGGAGGTGGGGAAACACGTGAGGCGCACATTCCTACTGATCCTCTGGGCGGGATCGATCGCGTATGCAGCATTCGCTGGTTGGGCCTGGCCGCTCAACCCCTTCTGGCACCTCGTACCCGAGGCTTACCATGTCGCGGGTCTCGTCCTGATAGTTGTGTTGGGCAACGCGATCATCGGCAGTGGGCTCTCTGATCGCTCCGAACTCCTAGGAGCAGGGAAGGAACGGAAAGTCGCCATGACGGAAGTCGGAGCGACGATCGTAGCGTTGGTGATCGCGGTAACAGCCGGCTACACGAAGGCGTTTGCCCGCCCGCTCGGCCGACTTCTGAGCGGCACCTACCGTGCTTCCTCCTACCGTCGTCAGGTTGGAAGCCTCTACCGGCCTTCGGACTGATCCCGGTCTCGAAACGGGGACGCATCCGGTTCATGGTCTATCACAGCGCTGACGGCCTCGTCGAGGTGATGGTCATGAATGAACTCGTTGAGCCAGTGGCGTACGTCCTTCTTCACAACCCGCCCGGGAACGCCTGCGACCATGGTGTTGGGTGGGACATCGCGGACGACGACGGTGCCGGCCGCGACAATCGCGTCGTGTCCGATGGTGACACCCGGCAACACCGTCGCTGCCGACCATTGGGGCGGCGGCCGGCTGATCGG
>CAZBXV010000027.1:0-28390 GCA_964496205.1 uncultured Acidimicrobiia bacterium | reverse complement strand
CCGGAACCAGACCGGTCGCGTCGATCGTCTTCCACGAGCCGTCTCTGCGAACCTGAGATGACAGCGCGAGCTGTTTCTTGAGTGCGTCGACGGCGTTGGCGGCCTGATGTTCCTGCCAGAAACCGACCACCGCGTTGAACACGAGCAGGATCAAGATGATCAGGAAGTCGGGCCAATGGCGGACGGCCGCCGACAGCACCGCAGCGACCTCGATCATCCACGGGATCGGCCCCCAGAAGAACCCGAGGAACTGGAGAAGCGGATTCGCCCGTTCCTCGGCTATTTCGTTGGGCCCGTGTTCGGCCAGACGTGCGGCTGCCTCGTGCTCGGTCAGACCATCCGGAGTTGCGTCCAGACGCGCGAAGACCTGGTCGATGGTTTCATGGTCCGACGCATCCCCGGTGCTTGCAGTGCTCGCGTCTTCCCGAACTGCACGTCCAGAACGGTCAGGCGTTTCCATCTGGGCCTCTCCCTGGTCGGATTCACTGCCGGCGACGGCGCTCAGTGACCGAGACTAGCAACCGGCCCCAAACCCGATCGTGGCCCTCCGGGCACGTCTGGAGGCCGTCGATCGGACGATGCATCTCGCAGATACGAAGACTCATCCGGCCGACGACGACCCGTCGGTAGGCGCCCGTCGGGACCGGTCTTCGCGCCGACCATGTCGTCGAGCTCTGCTCCCGTAGAGATGTCCGGCAGGATGCATCGACTCGGTGAGCGTGCGGATGAAATGTCGGTGGTGTGATCCGGCCAAATCGAGATGACGGTAGGTGGCGAGTTTCACCAGGTCGGCAACGAACGCCCACGCGAGGCAGTATCCCCAGATGATCCCGATCGCACCCCACGAGATCGGTGTGACGAGAAAGCCGACTGCAACGACGAAGGTCGCGAGCACCTTGGTGACGATCGCCGACCACAGCATGACAGGTGCCGGGTGGGGACGGGCCAGGAGCGACCGTCGAGTTCGGGTGACGAAGAGGGTCAGGTGGCCTGCCACCGCCAGCTTCAGGAAGATCAGCGTCTGGATCTGCGAGTCGTCCAGCTTTAGCCACTCTCTGGCGACAAGGAGGATCACGAACGTCTGGATGACACCAAACAGGCCGAGCACCGTCGAAACGGTGAGAACTCGCCGCATCTCCCATCGCACCGGCGTCGGATCGAGCCAGGTTCGGTCGTACGCGATCGTCATGATCGGCACGTCGTTGAAGAACGCGAGCAGGATGATCATGATCGCGGTGATCGGATAGAAGTTGAACACGATCATCGCCAGCACGACGAACACCATGATGCGGATCGTCTCGGTGATTCGATAGATCGCATAGCTGTTCATCCGCTCGAAGATCCGCCGAGCCTCCTCGACGGCGCTGACGATCACCGACAAACCGGGGGACGTCAACACGAGGTCGGCCGCGGCGCGTGCCGCGTCGGTGGCGCCGCTGACGGCGATACCGGTGTCGGCCTGCTTGAGCGCCGGCGCGTCGTTGACACCGTCGCCGGTCATCCCGACGATGTGTCCGAGCGACTGGAGTGCTTTGACGATGCCGAACTTGTGCTCGGGGAACACCTCGGCGAACCCGTCGGCGTGCTCGATCGCCTCGGCATCATCGATCGACGGACCGTCGCCGGAAAACACGTCACCCACCGCTTCGATGCCGGTGCCCAGCCCCAGCGCATCGGAAATCTGTACGGCGATGGCCACGTTGTCACCGGTGACCATCTTGACGTCGATGCCGTGGTCGATCGCCCTGGCGATCGTGTCGGCCGAGTCCTCGCGAGGTGGATCGAATAGTGGAAGGAGTCCGAGGAATTGCCATGTGTCCCCGTCGTCGGATCGAGCCACTCCGAGTGTCCGGTAGCCCTTGGCAGCGAGGTTATCAACGCTTTGCGTCACCGAATCGGCAGCCGATCCAGTCAGCTCGCAGAGCTCCCGGATGACCTGCGGCGCGCCCTTCGTGGTCTTGAACATCGCCCCGTCGGTTCCTTCGAGGGTGACCTCGGTACGTTTGTCGACCGGATTGAACGGCAGGAACCTGGTGCGGCGGTAGACGTTCAGAGCGGAGGGGTCGGAAACGCTGCTAAGCACAGCCTGATCGATCGCGTCGTCGGCGTTGTCCGGGTTGGAGGCCAATGCTGCAGCGAGTGCCAGTTGATCCTCGGATATGTCACCGAATGGAACAGGCTCGCCGACCGTGAGTCGATTCTGGGTGAGTGTGCCGGTCTTGTCGGAACACAGGATGTTCATGCCGGCCATCTCTTCGATCGATTCCAGCCTGGAGACGATTGCCTTCATCTTGGCCAGCGCACGAGCACCGACAGCCATCGTCACCGACAGCACCGCAGGCATGGCAACGGGAATGGCGGCAACGACCAAGATCAGAGTGAACTGAACGAGCGACAGGATCGACGCCGCACGCAGGAGCTGGACGACCAGCAGCACGATGGCGAGTCCGATGCTGATGTAGATGAGATAGTTGCCGATCCTCAGGACGGCCGCCTGGAAGTGTGATGCGGGCTGCGCGGTCTCTACGAGTGCTGCGGTTCTACCGAAGAACGTGTCTGCGCCGGTCTCGGTGACGACCGCCACCATCTCCCCTTCGCGTGCAATCGAACCCGAATACGCACTGTCCCCTTTCTTCTTAGAGACAGGCAACGATTCACCGGTGAGTGCCGACTGATCGACACTCAGGTAGTCGCCGTCGATCAGACGCACATCGGCAGGGATGATGTCTCCGAGCCGGATACGAATCACGTCACCCGGAACCAGACCGGTCGCGTCGATCGTCTTCCACGAGCCGTCTCTGCGAACCTGCGACTCGAGGGCGAGTTGCTCTTTCAGCGCTTCCACGGCGTTGGCTGCCTGATGTTCCTGCCAGAAACCGACCACCGCGTTGAACACGAGCAGCACCAGGATGATCACGAAGTCGGGCCAATGGCGGACGACCGCCGACAGCACCGCAGCAACCTCGATCATCCACGGGATCGGCCCCCAGAAGAACCCGAGGAACTGAAGGAGCGCGCTGGTTCGGTGCTCGACGATCGCGTTCGGGCCGTAGACACCCAGACGGTTGCCGGCCTCCTCGTCGCTCAGCCCGTCGCGGGTGGTGTCTAGGCGAACGAGAAGGTCATCGATCGATTCGCCGGTGGTATCTCCAGATGGTTCGGATTGAGGGACTTGTGTCGCTGCCATCCGCATCACTCTCCGGTTCGAGCGTGCGCTCTACCTGAGAGCACCGGATTTCGAGAATAGCATCCAGCCTCCAACGCCCGAACGTGCCGTGAAACGCGGAATGCCCCGTCCTGTCGATCTCAGAGTGTTTCCCGAGTGTGCCGTGCGATCATCAGCTCTTCGTCTGTGTGAACTACCAGCACCGTGACGGGAGCATCGACAACAGAGATGGTCGGATTGTTTGCGGCGTTCGCCCCGTCGTCGAGTTCAATACCCATGAACTGGAGCCCGTCGCAGATGCGACTCCGAACGACGGGGGCGTGCTCACCGATCCCGCCGGTGAACACAACGGTATCGACCCCGCCCATCGCTGCGGCCAGGCCCGCGAGGTGCTTGCGAGCATGGAACACGAACTGGTTCACGGCTGCGCCCGCAGACGGTCTTTCGACGGTCCGCTCCAGGAGCGTCCGCATCTCTGCAGAGACCCCGGACACTCCCAGTAGGCCCGACTCGTGGTTGAGTATGTGGTCGAGGCGATCGACGGTCACGCCGTCTTGGCGGAGGAGGTAGATGAGCACGCCGGGGTCGAGGTCGCCCGAGCGAGTCCCCATCACCAGACCGCCCAACGGAGTCATGCCCATTGTGGTGTCGACACTGCTCCCTTTGTGAACGGCCGTCATGGATGCTCCTCCACCCAGGTGGGCGATCACGATCCGCCCTGCTTCGTCGACATTGGCCCTCGTGGCGAGTTCGCGCATCACGTACTCGCAGGAGATGCCGTGGAACCCGTATCGGCGGACACCCAGGTCGCGGATGTCGGCGGGGAGCGGGAGCTGCTTGGATTCCGGCCGGATCGTCGTGTGAAAGGCCGTGTCGAACACCGCCACCTGAGGAACATGGGGGAAGTCGCTGTGGATCGCACGGATGGCTGCGAGTTCGCCGGGAAGATGATCAGGGGCGAGTGCGACAACCGTGTCGAGGTGGTCGAGGACGACGTCCGTGATTCTCGTGGGCGCGATCAGATCCGGACCGCCATGGACCACGCGGTGGCCAATGGCATCAGGGTGCCCATTCCCTTCGTGCATTTCGAACCAGCGGAGGAGCTCCGACAGCGCCGCCTGATGGCTTGCTAGCGGAAGGCCTCGTTCGATTGGCTCGATGGAGTCGCCCCGGATCCTGAAACGTCCCTCTCGTTCACCGATGCCGTCCAGATCACCCGTAAGAACCCGACGCTCGGCGGATCCCATCTCGAACAGCGCGAACTTGATGCTCGTCGATCCCCCGTTGATCGTGAGGATCCGCTGCGATCCGGTCGCCACGAGTCTGTCTCCTGATGTACAGGCCCGAAGGCTAGTGCAGGACCTGTGAGCCCTTCTATCTCCGACCCCACGGACCTTGACCGTAGATCCTGTCGATCGTGATTCTCGTCGTGAATCCGGGCGGACCGTCTCGGAAAGGGAACCTCGCTCCGGGACCCATGTAGCGCGGTGCCAAGTGGTCGAGCCATTCCAGCGCACCACCTTCGATGATCATCGCGCGCCCCTCGTGACCACGTACGGGTGCATTGTTCCGCCGGAATTCTCGCGAGTCTGGAAGGACACGGCCACCCGTGGGTCCCGTCGGATGCTGGCGAGCTTGTGCTGATCGAACACAGTTCCGAACACGAGTTCGTCACCATCGAAACCCGCCCACACGAGCGTGACGTGAGGAGCCCCGTCTTCGTCGAGCGTCACCAGGTGCCCGAGTTGACCGGTGGCGACGAGATCACGGACCGACTGTGGAATATCCATGGAAAGGAGGCTACGACGGCCGGCGCCATGGTGTCACCCGATATTCTTCGCGACGAAGAACTTTTGGACGTCCGTGCGCACCAAATGATGGCAACTCGGCTTGTTCCCGACGCGACGACACAGGTCGGTACTACTGTGCCCTCAGCTCGGACGGCCCTATTGGAGGAGGGAAGCGTTGTCTGAAACGTTGTTTCGCGAGCTCTTCGATTCCGCACCCGATGCGATCCTCGTGGTGGACGACGAGCATCGCATCACTCTCGCCAACGAGCGGGCGGCCTCGATGTTCGGCCATGAAACCTTGCGGATGATCGGCATGCCACTTCACGATCTCATCCCGTCGCGCTTTTCGGATCACGCAGAACACGCTGCTCGTTTCTTCGAGAGTTCCGAGCAGCGTCGGCTGATGAGCACCCGCCCGGAGCTTCGTGCTCAACGCAAGGGCGGCGGCGAGTTCCCGGTCGAGGTCACTCTGGCGAAGCCCTTCCCCGGGAGTTCCCAACACGTGACCGTCATCGTGCGTGACACCACTGAACGGCACGCCGCCGAGCAGGCTTTCCTCGCCCGCCAAGATGAGCTGGAACGGCTGCTTCGCTCAAAGGATGACCTGATCTCAGCGATCTCGCACGAGATTCGGACGCCGCTCTCGGCAGTCGTCGGGTTTGCCCAGCTGCTGAGAGATGAGGAGGCGGGCCTCTCCGACAAGGACCGCTCGGAAATGATGTCGATCCTGATACGTCAGAGCGGCGACCTCACGAACATCGTCGATGATCTGCTGGTCGCGGCGAAGGCGACCTCGGGCAGACTCGAGGTATCAGCCGTCTCTGTCGACCTCAGGGCGCAGGCCGCCCAAGCCCTCGAAGGCTGGCTGTCCGACATGGAAAGGGATCCGATCGCCTTGCCGTCCGAGACGGTTCGCTGTATGGGTGACCCCGCACGTGTACGACAGATCGTTCGCAACCTCGTCTCGAACGCCATCCGGTATGGAGGACCAGAGATATCGGTGTCAATCGACTTCGACGACCGATCCGGTTGCCTCTCTGTTTCCGACAATGGTGCCGGCGTGCCCGAGGAACGGCGGGAGACCATCTTTGGGGCATACGAGCACGGCGCTCCCCCGAAAGGCGCTGTTCCGTCGCTTGGCCTCGGCCTGTACATCTCGCGAGAGCTTGCCCGCAGGATGGGCGGAGACCTCACATACCGATACCAAGACGGCACGAGCATCTTCGAGCTCCGCTTGCCGAGGACGACGTCGCCATAGAGATCCGTCCGGCTACTCAGGTTTTGGCTTGCGATTCCAGAGCCACGCCCCAAACGCCGCCGTTGCCATGGTGAGGAACAGGACCGCCGTGAACGTCGACTGACCGATTCCTTCTCCCAGGTGCGGCAACACCGTCCCAGCGGCGATGCCGAGAGCGATCAATGCAAGCATCGGCCCGGTGATCATCCACAAGACGAGCATGAACGAACTCTGTTGTGTACCGCTGATCAGCATCTCCACCGGAAACCCGCTCCGTGACGCCGCGACGCCGGCGGATAGCACGAGCGCCGACGCCACAAACGGGGCGAGTACCGCCAGCAGAACGGTGGCCGCTGAAGGCGCGAGCCCGGTGATACCCACGACACTCAGGCCGATCCATACGAGCACGGTGAGTGCGACCGTCGGAACGGCGCAGTGCAGAACCAGGATCGTGCCCCATGGCCATGGGAGCATGCGGTGGGCATCGGTTCGATCACTCTCGAGACGGATTGGTTCCATCAATCGGGAGGCCGCGGCGTAAAGACCCACGAACACGCCGACGAGCAGCGCGGGCCGGGTGGCTGCGGCAACGCCCGACACAAAGGCTACGGCGACGAAACCGCCGGAGACGACAAGGAGCCGCTGGTTCCTGCGAAGGGTGAGCAGATCTCGTGCGGGAATCGTCAGCCACGGGTTGCCGAGCCGAACCATGCGAAGGGTTCGTCCTCTCATGTGACCCCTTGCCCGTTGCCGCCTGGCGATCGTCGTCGCGGCTCGCACGTTGCCAAAGAACAAAGCCGCTGAGGCCGAGGATCGGGCTTCCGAACGGCGCCACAGCTCCTCATCCGAGATCATCTGTGCCGTAGCGGCCGCCGACATCACGGCTGCAACCGTCGAAACCAGAAAGAGGGCCGTGACTATGACCCAACCACCGACGGACGCTCCTGCCGCTGCGCCAATCGGGGCCGTCGCCCACCCCCACGGTCCCGACCAGGCGGCTGCAGTCGTCCGGCTGTTCATCACAAGCACCGAAACGACACCGACAGCGGCCACCATGACCGGCGTTCCTACTTCGATCACACGGCTCCAACTTTTCGATCGTTCGATGTGCCATGCGAGTGCAGTCGACATCGCCGAGATCAATGAGAGGGAGAGTGTCGCCACCACGAACAACAGCAGGACATTGTGATGGGCCATCGCCGCGGCACCAATCGCAACCGCTATTCCACCCACAACTCCGACCCCGATGGCTATCACGGTCGCGCGCTTGAGCTTGGCGAGGATCAGTGTCCTTCTGTCGAGAGGTGAAGACACCACCCACTGCAACTCCGGCTCTGAGAACAGCACCGGGCCTTGCCATGTCCCGAACCTGAGTACGGCCCACATCGCGACCAGCAGAACGACCGGGAGCCACGCGATCGTGTCCATGAAGACTTGCGGGTGTGGGGCGATGCCGCCGTCAACCAGCCCGGACAGCACGACCGATGCAACAACCGCTCCGAGCATCCACGTATAGATGTCGATGAGGCGATCCGAGAGGCGGCGCGAGTCGTGCTCACGGCGCTGCCGCCGGACGAACGCACGGATCTGCCGTTCCGTACTCACCCGAGACCCAGCTCCCGAGCGTGGCCACTCCCAGACACATCGTCGTAAGTTCCGGCGACGAGCACCTGGCCATCTCTCAGGACAACGATCTGATCGGCGAGGTCGCGTGCGAATTCGAGATCGTGGGTGCTGAAGACGACGAGTGCCCCTTCGCTCTTGATCTGCTTGAGGAGCATGTGGAGCGCGTGCCGGGAGGGGGGGTCCAAGCCGGAAACGGGTTCATCGAGAAGCAGCACCTCGTAGGGACGGAGGAGGCCGCAGGCAAGCTGTGTCTTCTGTCGCATACCTCGCGACAGCTCTCTGGGAAGAAGGTGGCTCCGGTCCGCCAGGCCGAGAGCGCCGAGCAATGTGCCTGTACGTTCGTCAACGTCGTCCAGACCGTGCGCGAGTCCGATGAGGTCGAGGTGGTCGGCGACGGTCAGGTCCGGGTAGAGGGCCGGGGTGTCAGGAATGAACGAGAGCACTGCGCGCACGGTCGCCGAGCCTCCGTGCCGGTTGATGTCGACACCGGCGACTCGCACCGTTCCCCGGCTCGGCTCCAGGCGTCCTGCGAGCATCGAGAGGGCTGTCGTCTTGCCGGACCCGTTGTGACCGATGAGCGCGACGGCCTGTCCACCGGACAGGTCGAGGTCGAGCGAGTCGAGCGCCTTCAACTCACCGAAATCGCGCCCCAGCCCTTCTGCGACGAGAAGGCTCTGCGTGTCGGCCATCCGGTCAGGCTAGCGGTGTCGCGTTCTGTGCTCCGATCCACAGCCCGCTCGTTGGAACCGCTATCCGCTCAATAGGTCCGGCCGATCGTCCGATAGTGACTGCGTGAAGAGGTTCTGTGCCGCCATGCTGATCGCGTTCACGATTGGGTCGTGTTCCTCCACGTCGTCGCCCCCTACGACCTTCGGCGTCGACGGAGCTCCGGAACTGCTCCGGAATACCTATCTGACCCTGACCCGACAGGCAGGAACACTTGCCGGCTACGACGCTACCGACGAGCAGTGGCTGGACTTCGCCCGTTCCGTCTGCAGTGCGCACATCACAACGGAAGCGCAGATGAGCGACTTTGTCGATCGGCAGCCAGGAACGAGCGTCGATCTCCACCAGATGTGGACGACAGCGGTGTCGGCAGCAACGAGCGCCTTCTGTCCGCTCGGACCGAGCTGACGACCCGAGTAGGTCCCCGCCCAAGACGCCACTTCCCGCCACATTGCCGGTAGACGCGCGCCAAGTTGGCCCTATGGTGAGCACATGAAGGCGGATCTCCGTTTCTATGCCTGGCTCGGCGACTTCCTGGACATGCCACAGCGCCCCTCTGGCCGCGTCGCCCACCGGTTCAGAACTCCAGGGAGTGTGAAGGACGCGATCGAATCTCATGGGGTTCCTCATACCGAGGTCGCCCTGATCGTTGTCGACGGCGAATCGGTCGACTTCTCACATCAAGTGATGGATGGCAATCGAGTCGCCATCTATCCGGCGTTCGAGAAGATCGACACCGCCGCTCTCCCCCGCTTGCGACCAGCATCGCCGCGCCCGGTTCGCTTCGTCCTCGACGGTCATCTGCGAAGGCTGTCCCACTACCTCCGTCTCGTCGGCTTCGACACCATCTGCGAGACCGCATGGAGCGATGACGATCTGATTTCGATGGCGGATCAAGAGAGTCGCATTCTGTTGACCCGCAATATCGGACTTCTCAAACGGTCGGCCGTCGTTCACGGTGCCTACGTACGGGCCACGGAGCCCCTTCGGCAGCTCGATGAGATCCTTCACCGGTTTCATGTGACCGGGGAACTCGCTCCTTTCACCCGATGTCTCGAATGCAACGGCGTCTTGGAGCCGGTCGACAAGTCTGAGGTCACCGACAGCCTGCCGCCCAAGACGAGAGAGCTCTTCGACGACTACGTGAGGTGTCCACGGTGCCGACGCGTCTACTGGCAGGGGTCACATTTCGACAAGCTGACGCGCATCGTGGAGACGGCGACCCGTGCCGAGCAGGCGGCTCCGTGACTCGGTCGCTTCCGACAATCATCGGTATCGCCCACGGCTCTGAGAGGATCAGGTGAAGACGAGCGCCGGCCTTCTCCTCTACCGAAAGGCTCCGCGCATGGAGGTCCTCCTCGTTCACCCCGGCGGCCCGTTCTGGGCGAGGAAGGACGAGCACGCCTGGTCGATCCCCAAAGGGGAGTACGAGCAAGACGAGGATCCCGAGCTTGCCGCAGGACGCGAATTCTGGGAAGAGCTGGGGGTACCGCCCCCTCGAGGTCCCTGGATCGATCTTGGGGAACTGCGCCAACCGAGCGGCAAGCTCGTTCGAGTGTGGGCCGTGGAAGGCGACTTCGATCCATCCGTCATGGTGAGCAATACCTTCGAACTGGAGTGGCCGAGAAACTCTGGCAACGTCCGCACCTATCCGGAGGTGGACAGGGCCGCCTGGTTCGATCCCGAGACGGCCAGGATGAAGCTGCACAAGGGACAGGTGCCGTTCATCGCGGTCCTCGTGTTGGCCGTCCCCGGCTAGGTCGGATCCCTAGAAGACCGCAGATTTCTGGCCCGCGCCGATGTTCAAGGCGTTCATCGACGCCCCCAAGTCGTTCTACGAACTCAGCGCCGGATGAAAGCCTCCCTGCGATCACCACGACACGCGCATCCTCGTGACATCATCAATACCCTACGGATCCTCCGACCAGGAATCCGAAACCGTGTCAGCCGATACGTGGAATGACGATCGCAAGCGAGCCGTCGTGTTCGGTGCCGAGGCCGAACTCTACGACAGGTTTCGCCCAACCTACCCCCCGGCGCTCATCGACGTCCTCGTTGCCCTCGGTGCCCAGACCGCCCTCGACGTCGGGTGCGGAACCGGCAAGCTCGGACGACTCCTCGCCGAACGCTCGGTCGAAGTGCTCGGCGTGGAACCGGACGAACGCATGGCCGAGGTCGCAAGACGGCACGGGCTGACCGTCGAGGTATCGCGCTTCGAGGAATGGGACCCGAAGGACCGACGCTTCGATCTCGTGATGAGTGGCCAAGCCTGGCACTGGGTCGACCCTGAGGTCGGTCCCGGCAAGGCGGCCGACCTGCTGAAGTCCGGCGGGTCGCTGGCGGTGATCTTCACCCGCCATCACTTCGACCCGGACGTTCGATCGAGGCTGAAAGAGGTCTACAAGAGAGTCGTTCCCGACCTCAACCGAGAGCCAAAACACGCCGGTGGAGACCGAAGCGGCAGACTTGTCGATCCGATCGAACGCACCGGCAGATTCGCTCCACTGCAGCTGAGCAGGTTCCCCTGGTCTGCAACCATCTCGCGTGATGACTACCTGGGTGAGCTACGAACTTACAGCAATCACATCCTCCTGCCCTCCGACCGACGAGAGGAGCTCCTCGAAGGGGTCGCCGCGGCCATCGATGAGACCGGCGGGCAGCTGGAGGTTCAGTACTCGACGAGACTGGTTCTCGCCACATCGCTCCGGTCATGACGGGTCCTCCTGCCGACCGGTCCATCGGTAGCCTTGGAACATGCGTCACGACTTCTCCGAAGACATCCCCCTCTCCTCCGCCGAGATCTATGCCTACTTCCATACGCCGCGAGACTGGACACGCCTCTACGGATCCTTTGGCCAGGTCCAGGATCGCGGCGACGGCTGGTACGCCGTACCTCTCAAGAACTCGCCTGTGCCCCTGGTTGCCAAGATCACCGACGACGTGCCCGACCGTCGCGTCGCGTGGGTGTTTCGAGGTGTATGGAAGGGCGAAGGTGAGGTCAACCTCGAGCCAAGCCCCGACGGCACACTGGTCACCGGGTTCGAGGCGATCACGATCCCTTGCATGCTGGGTCTCGGGCCGATCATCGAGCGGCGATTCCTCGAGTCGCCATTCCAGGCGATCTGGGACTCGGGATGGCGACGGCTGAGAAGACTGGCCTCCACCGGGTCCCTCCACGAAACCAGGCCGGCCGGCACTTCCGCCCGGCTGCGGCCCTCGCCAGGTTTCAAGGCGTTCTTCGACGCCCCGAAGTGGCTCTACGGCCACGGACTCGGCTGGATGCTCGGCAAACGGTTCATACAGCTCTCTCACACGGGCCGCAGGTCCGGCCTCGAGCGGGCAACGGTCCTCGAAGTGGCCGCGTACCATCCCGACACCGGCGAAATGATCGTTGCCTCGGCCTTCGGACCGAAGGCCGACTGGTACCTCAATATCGAGGCGAAGCCCGCGCACCTCCTCAAGGTCGGACGCAGCGAGTTCGTCCCTCGGCAACGCTTCTTGGAGTACGACGAGGCTCGAATGGTCGCCAAGGAATTCTGCCGGAAACATCGTCTCGAAGCCCGCGCCGCGATCCCGATGTTCGAAGCAATGGGCGGTGCCAAGAAGGGCGAATTCACCGATCCTGTCGACCTGCTGGCGTCGCTGCCAATGGTGGCGTTCGAACCGGCCTAGTCTGAACCCTCCTCGAGCATGCGTTTCAAGCCCGTCCAGATCCTGCGCTTCATTCGCGCGCCGAGCGGACCGAACACCGGCCCGAGTACCCGCAGCCATCCTCTTGGGTGAACCTGCCAGTCCCATGCCATGATCGTCGACTCCCCGTCGGTCGTGAACGTCAGCGTGCCGGACGTGTCCATCACCGCACTCGTGGTTCGGGAGCTGATCAAGTGCGGCCGCTGAAACCCCGTCAACTCCACGAGCATCACCAATCCTCGATTGCCCATGAACGCCCTGAACCTGGTACCCAACCCGACGGGCTCCGGCGTCAGGAGTTCTACAGAGGTCATCGAAGGATTGAATCTGGGTTCGTTTCGTGAGTCGGCGATCGTGTCGAAGACCTTCTCAATTGGTGCTGTGATCGACAGCCATCCGGTGATGTGTGCCACGCGACAACCGAACCTCGCTCACGTGACAGGCAAATCGGCCGGGAGCCGGTCGATGAAGGCCAACCCATACGTACTTCAGACTCACGGCAGCCCACACTCAGACAGGCCACGCGCACAACCGCGCCCCCTGCCGCTACGCTCGAAACTGGAGACCAGATGAAGTCCGTGCTGATTGCCTACGCATCCAAGAGCGGCTCAACACGTGAAGTAGCTGCCGCGATCGCCGACGTGTTTCGAACTCGTGGGTGGTCGGCAACGGTGGCGGAGGCGGCGTACGTACGAGAGCGAGCAAGTGACTACGACTTGATCGTGCTGGGGGGAGCGATCTACTCGGGAAGGTGGCACTCTGGCGCGCGCAAGTTCCTGCGGCGCCATCGAAGGGAACTGGACAAAGCTCCCGTCGCTGTGTTCGGCATGGGTCCACGACGAGACGCCCAGGAGGCATGGGATGCGTCGAGGACACAGCTCCAACGGGCCCTCGGCAAGCTTCCCTGGTTCCACCCCGTGGCCGTTGCCGTCTTTGGAGGAGTGGACCCGCCGAAGAAGCGCCAGCACCGGGATATTCGTGATTGGGACGCTATCCGAACCTGGGCCGATGAGTTGGCTCGGCTCGCCCCGTAGGCGGCCAAGGTATTGGCAGGGCTACTTACGGTGTAAACTCTCGATAGATGAGCGACCGGAGCAAACCACTCTCTTCAGAACGCATCCTCACCGCAGCACTTGACCTCGCGGATGAGGGCGGTATCGAAGCCCTGAGCATGCGCAAGATCGGCCAGCGGCTCGGTGTCGAAGCGATGTCGCTCTACAACCACGTCGCGAACAAGGACGAGATCCTCAATGGCCTCGTGGAGATGATTCTCGGTCAGATCGAGATCCCCTCCCCCGAGGGTGACTGGAAGGAGGGAATGCGTCGCCGCGCCAGTTCGGCACGCGAGGTGTTTCGTCGCCATCCGTGGGCGATGGGACTGGTCGAGTCCTACTCTCGGAACTCCGGCCCACAGCGCCTCCAATACCACGACGCTGTGCTGGGATCGCTGCACAAGGCCGGTTTCGATGATCGGCTCGCGATGAGAACCTTCTCGATCCTGGACGCCTACATCTTCGGGTTCATCCTCCAGGAGTTGAGCATGGACTTCGAGGACCAAGAGAGCCTCGAGGAGATCGGTGCCGACCTCCTGCGGCAGATGGCAGCGTCATACCCGAACCTCACGAGAGTCACGGCGACGGCCATGTCAGAGGGCTACGACCATGCTGGGGAGTTCCGGTTCGGCCTCGACCTCATCCTCGACGCCCTCGAACGGCAGCGCGACGGCAAGGCGTAGGTCCGCGTCTATTTGTTGCGGCCGCTCCTCCAGCCGATCGCGAGTCCGACAAGGAAGGCGAAGAAACCAGAGGTTGGCGGCTTTCCACCGCTCTGGGCTCCTGCTGTCTCCTGTGGGGCACCTGTGCGAATCGGTTGCGCCCTCGGCTCGCCTGACAGGCGCCTGGCATAGGCCTCGGTGACCTCGGCGCCGAACAGGTAGACCGTCCACATCAGCCCAAAGAAGAACAGCAGGATCGCCATGCCACCCAGGGCTCCCAGGGTTCCACTCGCCCCGAAACGGGTCAGATAGGCCCCAACGACGAACGCGGTGATCAGGCCGACAATCGCCGTCGCGGCACCCCCTCTCCATGCCGCCGCCCACGGGATGCGTGCGCGGGTCAGTACCTGGAAGCTCAGGCCGACCACTGCCATCAGCACCAGCACCGACACGATCGGGACCCCAAGCCGGAGGACAGGATCGAGCCAGCTCAGCCCTTCAGGAACCAGGCGGACCAGCCAGCCGACCGCTCCAACGGCGACGATCGGAGCGAAGGCAACCACTGCGAAGCCGACCGCCGACACGAACGCAACGCCTCGCTTGATCAGCAGACCCACCACACCCTTTCGCTGTTGGTCCGGTGTGATGTCAAACACGACTCCCAATACGCTCTGCACTTGCTGGAAGATCCCCGACGCCGAGTATGCCGCGAGTATCAGGCCGATCGACAGTGTGCCCCCACGCTGGTCCCGGGCAAGAGTCAACATGCTTTCGAAGCTCTTGCCTACTTGCGAGCCTGCAACCTCGGCCACCTGCTTGACCAGCCGATCGACCACGGTTGGGTCCTGGAAGACGAACCCGGCGATCGCGAGGACCAGAAACATGAGTGGGATCAGCGAGAAGATCGTGTAGTAGCTGAGCGCTCCACCAAGACGTCCGGCACCGTCCTCTTTGTAGCCGGCGGCGGCATCTTTCAGCATCGCGACGATCTGGCTGAACATCGGTCTCACGGTCCCGGAAGGCTAGTACCTGCGTTCCGCACACTTGCCAAGGTTCGCCATAATGGTATCCGGAGGGATCGGAAGATGAAGAAAGCCATCACCGCTTCGGGAGCTGCCCTCCTCCTTGCCCTCTTCGTGGTTGCCTGCGGTTCGTCCGGAGATGCACCGCCCACGTCGCAAGGTGCACCGCCCCATATGACCCCCGAGGTAGGTGCCAAGATCACTGCCATGGCGATCGTCGAGGCGTGCGGGAGTGGCTGCCCTCCGACCGTGTACGTGCGCGACCAACTCATCAAGGTCACCACGGAAGTTGGACAAGAGCAGCCGATGTCTGACGCCACACAACAGGCCATCGCCGATGAGGTTCCGGGGGTCCGGTTCGTGAGGCAAACCGAGTCGCTCTTCGGACCAAGTGGGGCGATTGACGGCGGCAACAGCCTCCTCATCACCGTCGGGCCGGTGGAGGACCTCGCTCCGGGGATCGTTGGCATTGAGGTCGGCGTGACGCCACGCCTCTTCGGCGGTCACGGGCAGGTGTATCAGTTCCAGTGGTCCGGTAGCTCGTGGGAGCCCGCAACCAGCGACGTCACCGGTGTGACCACCACGAGCTGGGTGTCGTAGCGACTCTCAGCCGATCTGCTCCGTCTACCACCGGCGACGAGCCCGCTCGGCGGCACCCTCTTCTGTCTCGCGTACCTCGCGACTCTGAAGTCCTCGTTGGCGGCTGACACGAAAGATGCCCACCACACGCCGTTGTCGTCCTGGGAGAACTCCATGCTGTACCCAAGATCGTGAAGCCGGGTGTGGGGGAGACAGTTGATCATCCGGGGACCACCCCATCATGCCGGGTGCACAATGGACATCAGGCTCCAGACAATCATCAGAACCCGGGTAGGGTCAGAATGTCAGCAGAAGGGGTGTTCACATGACGAAGCTCGGCTACCAGATTCCCAACTTCACGTACCCCGGTGTCGGTCCCGACACGCTGTTCGACGCCATCGCCCGCCAAGCGAAAGAGGCAGACGAATCACGGTTCGACACCGTGCTGGTGATGGACCACTTCTACCAGCTGCCCGGCCTCGGCAACCCGGACCAGTACATGATCGAGTCCAACACGCTCCTCGCCGGCCTGGCACGGGAGACATCGAAGGTTCGCCTCGGTGCTCTGGTTGCGGGCAACACGTACCGCTACCCGCCAGTCCTCGCCAAGGTCATCACTGCTCTCGATATCGTCTCCGGAGGGCGTGCCTTGCTCGGAATCGGCGCCGGCTGGTTCGAACTCGAGCACAACGCCTTTGGCATACCATTTGGCACGTTCACCGACCGATTCGAGAAACTGGAAGAGGCACTGAACATCATTCTGCCGATGCTCCGGGACGAGCGGCCCAGCTTGGATGGCAAGCACTATCAGGTGAAGGACGCCATCAACCAGCCGCCGCCGGTCGGCCGGATTCCCGTGATGATCGGCGGTGCGGGCGAAAAGAAGACCTTGCGGATGGTGGCCCAGTACGCAGACGAGTCCAACCTGATCTGCGCTCCCGAAGACGTGCCGCGCAAGCTGGAAGCGCTCGACAACCACTGCGCGAACCTTGGACGGGACCGTTCCGAGATCACCGTGTCGTGGCTCCGATCCGCTTGCATTGCACCCACGATGGAGCAGGCCAAGGCTGAACTCGATGCCTATCTCGGACGACGCGGTGTCGACGTGTCAGCACTCGATGAGGAGACGCTCGACCAGATCAGGAGTCGGGTGATCTACGGCGATCCCGACACCATCGGGGAGACACTGACCGAGCAGAAAGCGCTCGGCGTCGACGGGTTCACGATCAACATGCCTGCCAACGGTCACATCCCGGAGAGAGTTGCTCTGCTGGGTGAAACCGTGGCACCGATCGTGGGGTAGGCGAGCTTCGCTCGCAGCAAACAGATACCAGCAGACAGCCGACAGCCAGAACGCAACCAGAGGTGTTGCACGGCCCCATGGTGGGCACCACCCCGGTTTCGGGGGCGCTCCCGCAACGTTCGGCCCTACGGCCTCACTGGAGGGAGAAACAGACCGTTTCCTTCCCACGCGAAGTCGAAGCCCGAGTGTTGGGGGAGGGAACTTGGCATCCCCCTACCTCGCGGGAAGAAACGCGGCTCGCTGGGGGGACCGACAAGAGGAGGGACTCATGGGGGGGAAGAAACAGCAGGGTCGCTCTCAGTCCCAGAGAGTCGGGGCGTAGGTCACCGGCTGCGGGGGCGCATCGGTCGGTGGTCCGAACAATTGCTCGAGGAGCGATCCCCAGTCGAACGCCTCGTTGATCTCGGACGCCCCCAACTCGACCAGCCGATCCTGGTCGACGTACCTAGGGATGATCATGTCGAGGATCGTCTCGATCTCCTGACGGAACCGTACGTTCGTACTCCGAACCCCGTCGGTGCGCAGTGGCACGTCAGGCCTAAGGCGCACGTACAGGTCATAGGTCAACGACCACTGCCGAACCAGGGGCTTGACGTCGAACGGGTCCTCCCCGTTGGTAGCGCGCAAGAAGTAGGCGAAGTTGTCGATCACGGCACGATCGGTGACAAGGACTTCGGCCCGATTCCTCAGCTCCAGCTCCTGCTGAATCTGGGACACCAGCACCCACAGCTGAGCCTCCGGCGTCGCTCCCTCGTTCAGTCCGAGCGGACTGTAGCGAACGATTTCCCGTCCAACCTCGACGCTTCGGCCGCTCCGCCCGACTGCCCCGGCAAAGGAGTGGACGGCGTTCGTCTTGCGAACGGAGTGCGATCCGATGAACGCGATCTTGCGGGAAACCATGGAGGTCTCACGGTAGCCCACGCACCCGAACGCCCGCGTTTCCACAAACCTCCTCGGTAGCCTTACTCGAACATGTTTCAGTATCCGACGTTCTCGCGAACAAGGCGGCGACCGCCGGCGCGCCCGAGTGGATCGACAACCTGCCCGACCTCGTCGGAAGCCTGGCCGCCGAATGGTCGTTCACACCTGTTCGGCAGCTCGTTGGAGGGACCGAGTCGTTCGTTCTCGAGGTGACTCGTGCCGACGGCACCCCTGCCGTGCTGAAGCTGCTCATCCTGCGGGAGGTCGACGTTGCGAGCAACGAGATCACCGTGCTCCTGCTGGCCGGCGGCGATGGATGCCCTCGGCTGTTCCGCCACGACGAGCACAGAGGAGCGCTTCTGATGGAGGAGCTGGGGCCGCCCATGTCGGAGCTGTCGATCCCGATACTCCAACGCCACGAGATCCTGTGCTCGGCAGCCGCCCGACTGTGGCGACCAGCGCCCGACAGTGGGCTTCCTACCGGCGCCGAAAAAGGTCGGTGGCTGATCGGCTTCATCACCTCTCGCGCTCGCTTGGTCCAACCGGACACTCGATCACTCGACCCACGACCGTGGCGGTGTTCACTCGCGAGTCGGGTCCCTGCTGGGGATCCACCAATCGGGAGGCTCCCACGAGTCTCGGGAGCGGTAGGGATCGAGCAGGTTCCGGTTGGCGGTGGCGAGTAGCCGAACGGCAGAACCAAGGAAGACCCAAATCGCCACTGCAAGGAGCAGGATGCCCAGCAAAGAAAACCAGTGGGCTGCCACGACAGCCAGCAGCGTTGCGACACCCATCATCAACGCCCACTGCACGACGCGTCGGATGCGTTCAGTCCCCCGACAGTGGTATTCCGCCCCGGCCACCGCCATCGAGCGTCGGGGGTCGACCCGCAAAAGTCGTCCTCGATAGGTCGTCTCCCACTGCCCGGGTTTCGACAGACGAATCCGGTACCGTCCAGCAACCAGATCATCCCCGTCGCGTGTCCACTTCAGTCGGTTGGACGCATCACCGATCTGCTCTTCGGTTTCGGGGGACTTCATGAGGACCATCAGATCACCCAACACCAGTGTACACCGGCCGTGTTGGTCGGGGTCATGTCGCTGATGTTTCCGGGCAGCGGCGGAGCGGTCGGTACCGGGTGGTCGGCGTCGGCGATCGTGTGGGGAGTTCTCTTGCCGGCCGCCGGTTCGGTCAGACCAGGCAGCCCAACGGTTTCGTCGAGGACCGGCACCTGAGATCGAACATGTTTCGGATGACCAGGTTCGGCTGAAGTCCGAGGTGGGCGTTCCCCTACGTGGCAGCGTTCATCGTTCGCAGTTCATCACCGATCTCGTCCGCCCAGGCCTCGATGGCATCCCAGTCGCGGAAGTCGCCGGTGGGAAGGGCATCCCTGGCGGCGGGCATGAATCGCATGAGCTGTTCCGCCATACCTTTCGGCTTCACATCGGCGTCGCGTGCACCAAAGAACACGCGGTCACCGTGGATATCGATGAGGGGTTCGAGCTCCTCGAACTCCTTGGGGCGTGCTGCAGAGAACACGTCCTGACCCTTGTCGTCGACGAGTTCCGTACCCAAGGGCCCGCTGCTGAACAACCACACAGGACGCTGGGCAAGAACCTTGCGGTTTCGCTTGACGAACCTGGTCGCTTCCTTCAGCCAGTGGAACATGTACGCGGCGCTGCCGATCACGAACGCGTCGTAGGTCTTGAGGCTACCGACCTCGCCGACCGAGCTGCAAGTGGTCTCGAATCCTGCTGCATGGAGCCGCGCGGAGATGCGTTCGGCGATGCCGGTGGTGGATCCGTGCCGGCTGGCATACGCAACGAGGACATTCACCAACAACCCCCTCAGTGGCTACCGTCCGAGGCTATCACGCCGATGCAGTCGCGAGAATGGGCGGTCAGCTGCTCGAGTCGGACGGGCGCTGCCTCTCGAATGGTGCTTGCACGCGGTCTGTACGTGCCGAACTTCGGTGCGTTCGGCGACCCTCACAAGGTCGTTCAGCGTGCCGTGGGCGCCGAGGAGAACCGTTGGGACGGGCTGTTCCTCTGGGACCACATCTCAGGTCAACCGCTCGGTCCCGACAGCTCACCAGTCGGACGGGACATGGTCGACCCGTGGATCGCGCTGGCCGGCGCGGCTGCGGTCACGAGCCGTATTCGCCTTGGCACCACGGTGACGCCCGTACCGAGACGGCGTCCCCACAAGCTCGCCCGAGAGGTCGCAACACTCGACCGGCTCTCCGGCAGCCGAGCTGTGCTCGGCGTGGGAAGTGGCGGGGGAACCAGCGAGTACGACCTTCTTGGGGAGGAGACCGACCTCCGGGTGCGCGCCGAGATGCTGGACGAGGCCCTCGACGTCATCACGCAGCTGTGGTCGGGCACCGAGGTCAACCACGTGGGCGCGCACTACCGGGTCGAGGGAGCACGGTTCCTGCCCGCGCCCGTCCAGCAGCCACGCATCCCAATCTGGGTGGGCGGCATGTGGCCGCACCGCAAACCCATGCGGCGGGCGGCACGATGGGATGGCGTCATGCCGCTCATGCCCGAGTACGGAGAGAAGGAGTTCCAACTCCTCAGAGAGTGTATCGACTATGTCCGCCGGCACCGTACGAGTGACGACCCGTTCGATGTCGTGTACGCCAGTGACAGCCCCAGCGATCGTCCGGACGAAGCAGCGGAACTGGTCGCCCGGTTCCGTGACGTCGGTGTCACCTGGTGGCTGGAGTCGATCGCCCCGTATCGGTTCAAGCCGGAACCCGACGATCCATGGGACTTCGAACGTCTGCGAGAACGTGTGCTCCAAGGGCCTCCGGTGATCTAGCTGCCAGCCAAGGGCTAGATCCACTCCTCCTGAGCAGTCATCTCACTGTCCGTGGCATCGCCGGTGTTGACGACGCCAACGGGTTCGAGCAGAAGGATCTCGCACTCCTCTTCTGCGCTCGGACAGTGCTCGACACCCTTTGGCACGACGAAGAACTCGCCGGGTCCGAGCTTCACGTCGTCTCGACCTCCGAGCAGGATCGTGAGCTGGCCCGACCTGACGAAAAAGAACTCGTCGGTCTCATCGTGGGTGTGCCACACGAACTCACCTTGCACTTTGGCGATCTTC
This sequence comes from uncultured Acidimicrobiia bacterium, assembly GCA_964496205.1. GTDB lineage: Bacteria > Actinomycetota > Acidimicrobiia > Spongiisociales > UBA4744 > CAYLHS01. The sequence goes on along the minus strand of CAZBXV010000027.1, from coordinate 7,505 downwards.
AGCTGCAGATCGTTGACTGCGCCGATGATCTTGGGCGACCACTGCTCGTCGAATGCTGCGAACTTCTCGCCGAGATTCACAACCTGATCGGGTGCTGCCATCGATTCCCCCTGAGGTCGGGTCCCCACCATTCTTGCGTCTCCGCGAGTCCGATAGGTCTACCACTCGGCTACGTTGGCCGCACCATGGTGGAAACGAGCCGGCTACGTGAACTTCTCGACGAGTACCGCTTCGACGAAGCAGAGCAGCTGGCGGGTGACAACACGAACCTGGCCGGTGAAGTTGCGGCCCGTCGATCCCACGCCGAGAAACAGGCCGAGGTGATCATGCAGCGTCTCATCGAACTCGGACAGAAGGGACAGCTCGATGACTTCCTCGAGATGGCCGACGACCCTGTCACCACACGACTGGTCGACCTTGCATCTTCCTCATCCCGCGATCGCGTCGACCTCTACATCCAGGAAGCTGAGCGGTGGCGCAGACATCAGATGGAGGCGAACGCGAGGCGTCTCGGAGAAGCTCGAAGGGCGCTGGATGGCCTCGACCTGGGGCTGGCTCAAGGTCTGATGGGGAAGGTCGATGAGCGCTACCTGTCCGACGAAGGACGTGAGGAGCGAGACCGGCTCCTCCTCGACATGTCCGCCCGCACCATGGAGGTCGAATCACTCGCGCAGCTCGGAGGCACGCCAAAGCGACCCCGGAAGATCAGGCGTGGGAGGAGCAAGAAACGTCGCCGTCGGTAGGAGTCGGGTCGCGTCAGGGTTCGGTGACGCTCCCGACAAGCCCTGACTACCGCATGGTCCGTGCCAGATGCTTCTATTTCGTTTCTTTCTTGTTTAGATGTCGCAGATAGCCTCCCTCCATGAATTTCGAGCCCTCTGCCGTTCCGCGGCAACATCTGTTCTCATCCGTCGTCCTTCTCATCATTGGGACCACCCTCTTTTCGGGGTGTGGCGGTTCAGCTGAGCCGGATGTGACTGCGACAACCGCTCCAATGTCGACAACCGCTTCGACGACTACCACCGCTCCACCTGCCACGACGACTACGTCGATAGCCGCGGAAGCCACGACAACGACAGAGCCTGCTCCTTCGTTCACGGTGAAAAAGGCAATCCGTGGAACGCCCTCCTCCCCCTTCAGTGATCCTGGGGGGATCGCCATCGATAGTCGGGACCACCTGTATGTGCTCGATGCCGGCAACGACCGGCTGGTCGAATTCGACGCCGAGGGCGCCGTCGCGAAGATATGGGACACCAAGGGAGACGGTGAAGGAGAGCTCAATTCCCTTGGCTTCGGAGGAGTCGCTGTCGATGGCGATGACAACGTGTTTGTTGTCGACAACGGCAACTACCGCATCCAGAAGTTCGACGACGACGGCAACTTCGTCACACAATGGGGCAGTAGAGGCGACGGAGACGGTCAGTTCCAGCGGGCGATCGGCATCGCCGTCGATACGAGTGGAAACGTGTACGTGACCGACGACGCTCGCCCGGAGATCCAAGTCTTCGACAACGACGGCCAGTTCGTCCGCACGTGGGGCTCGGAGGGTTCCGGTCCTGGCACATTCATGCATCCCACCGGCATCGCCGTCGACCCAGACGGCAACGTCTACGTCGCGGACTACGAGAACAAGCGCGTCCAGAAGTTCAATGCGGACGGCGTGTTCGTCCTGGAATGGTTGATGGAGTCCCCCGACAGCACTCCAGAGGGTCTTGCGATCGATGCTGACGGGCACGTCTATGTCACCGACTATGACGGGGGCCGAGTGGAAGTTCGCACCCCGGACGGCGAACTGATCACGGATTGGAATGGCGGGTCGGGCACCAGCTTTCGGCGTCCCGTTGGGGTCGCGTTCGATTCGAAAGGCAACGTCTATGTCAGCAACCAGGCGGGCAACACTGTGACGGTGTACGCTCCCCCGCCGCTGAACTGATCTTCGGGTCGAAGGCGCTATTTGACTCCGACATGCAGTGCCGGCGTCCATTGGTCTCGGCCGCGGGAGTACGCTGCCGGCATGGCTTCGCGGGACCATCACACATGGACCGGATGGAGGGCCTGGCTGTACGCGATGCTGCACCGCCACCCGGCTTCCAACCAGGCAGTCGTCGACTGGGCAGTCCTCCAGCCCGACATGGACGTCCTCGACGTCGGATGCGGAGTTGGATCCGCGGTGATTGGCGCCTCCGCCAGACTTCCCAATGGAACGGCGACCGGAGTCGACCCTTCCGCCGACTTCGTCAAGATCGCCAGGCGACGTTCGCGCCACACCACCAATGTCGTGTTCGTCCAGTCCTCGGCGGAGGACCTGCCATTCGACTCCGAGGCTTTTGACATCGTCTGGTCAGTCCACTCCAGCCACCACTGGCGAGATGTAGCAGCGGGAATCGGAGAGACGCTGCGAGTCCTGCGATCCGGCGGCAGACTGCTCATCGTCGAGCGCCTGGATCCGAAGCGACCAAGGGGCATCGACTCGGATCATGCTCACGACCTCGCCCAGGTCCTTTCGGAAGCTGGGTTCGCTGACGTCTCGATAGATCATCGGCGAATCGGAAAGAGCAAGGAGTTGCTCATCGAGGGGATACACCCCTAGTCACACCGAGCGAGGGCGTAGAGTCTGTTACATCCCTGGACCAACCGCGGATGGCACGGACGCAACATAGATGGAGGGTCCCCTGTGTCTGATCAAGGCAAGGCATTGCTACCTCCACGGTGGTTCGTTCGAGGTGTTTGGTACGCCCACCGTGCGCTGTTTCGTATCACAGGTGGCCGGTTCGGACTGAGACAGGCGAGCAAAGACCAGTGGGGCACGATGCGTCTCTCGACCATCGGCCGTCGCTCCGGGCTGAAGCGAAGTGTCATCCTCGCCTACATGGAGGATGGTCCAAACCTGATCACGTTGGCGATGAACGGCTGGGCCGAACCTGAGCCCGCGTGGTGGCTGAATCTTCAAGGTCACCCCGAAGCCCTCGTCGAGTTTCCAGGGGGTCGTCGCACGGTGACAGGACGAGCGGCAAGAGGCGAGGAACGATCGCGACTGTGGGCGCAGTGGCGCGAGACCGATCCCAAGCTGGATGCGTATGCCGCGTTGCGATCCCGCGAAACGGCCGTCGTGATCCTGGAGCCCCAGAGCGTCCGATAGCCGGACACGCGCATCAACAGGAGGCGTGAACGTGGAAGAAGAAAAGACACATACCGAATCCTTCGAAGTCGCCGGCGACGACGTCGTCGCCAAGGTCAAGGAGATCGTTCACGAGGGGAACGTACGCCGGATCATCATCAAGAATGAAGAGGGCGTGAAGCTCGTGGAACTTCCCCTCACGGTCGGTGTCGTGGGCGCGTTGCTGATGCCTGCCCTGGCGGGTCTCGGTGCCGTGGCAGCGCTCGTGTCGAAGTGCACCATCGAAGTGGAACGAGTCGGGAAGTAGCTGACAGCCGCGGCCTCGGCGCGGCAAGTACTTCGTGACCGCCGGGGTTCTGGCTCCCGAATCTTCACACGCGGGTGAACCGGTCGGCCGCGTTCTAGGAACTCAGGCGCCGCTCTCGGAGTCGCTCGAATCCGTCGAGGAGGAGATCGAGTGCGAATTCGAACTCGTACTGGTCGTCGCAACCCGCTCCAACGATCCCTTCACCGGTGTGATCGGCGGCGGAGGCCACGACCACGATGTGAGGCCAGTGAGCAGCCATCTGGGAGATCACTTGCTCTCGGACTCCTGGATCGGAGGGAGCGGGCGGTGAGGGGAAGAGCTCCTGGGTGAATCCCCACATGCGGCTGCCGAGTGTGTGCATGATCTGATGGGTGAGATCGGGAGGAAAACCGCCTGTGAGAAATGTGTCGGCGATCGAGTCCATGTAGTCCAGCACGACGGGTGTCGGGGCGGTTCGGCTTTCAAAGAGGGATGAAGCCCAGGGGTGTCGAAGGAGTGAACTGCGGGCAGACAGGATGCGGCGTCGAAGCCCGCTCTTCCAATCGGTGCCTCTCGTGGGAGGCTCGATTTCGGACACGATTCGCTCGATCATTCCGTCGAGCAGCGCCTCCTTGTTGGCGATGTGCTTGTAGAGGGCCATCGGAACTACACCGAGTCGCCCGGCGAGATTGCGCATGCTGACAGAATCGATGCCGGCCTCGTCTGCCAGAGCCACCGCCTTGTCGAGGATGCGCTCCCTGCTCAGCGGTCTTCTCGTATCTGCCTGATGGTTCATGCCGTCACGCCCGTGGCTTGGTTCCTCACAGCCCGATTGACAGTGTACGCCGTACACCCTAGATTGTCACCTTCAGGTGTACACCGTACACCGCTGTCGAAAGAGAGAAGCACATGAATACGAGGAAGTTGGCGGTGGCCGCCGGGGTGTTCTACTTGATCACCCATGTCACCTCGGTCGCGGCCTTGGCCCTCTACCAACCGTTGGTCGGTCCAGCCGACTACATCATCGGTTCGGGGTCGGGCTCGAGGATCATTCTTGGCGCGCTGCTCGAGGTCATCTTGGCTTTGGCCGTAGTTGGTTCGGCGGTTGCGCTGTACCCCGTTGTCAAGAGGAAAGCGCCGGCCATTGCCCTCGGGAACGTGGGGCTGCGAACGCTCGAGGCCGGCGTCATCGCGATCGGTACAGTGAGCCTGCTCACCGTCGTGGCGGTGCGACAGAGCGCTGTGCCAGGGGCGGACAGTGCATCTCTGCTCACCGCAGGACACGTGCTCGTGGGTATCTACGACTGGGCTTTCCTGGTCGGACCGAATCTCGTGCTGGCAACCAGCACCATGTTCCTGGCCTACGCGATGTTCCGCTGGACGCTGGTTCCCCGATGGATCGGAGTCCTGGGGCTTGTAGGCGCGCCGATCATCTTCGGTCGGGCCGTTGGGTCGATGTTCGGCCTCTACGAGCAGGTCTCGGCGTGGGGTGCGATCCTCAGCATCCCGATCTTCGCCTGGGAGCTGAGTCTTGCCTTCCGACTCATCGTCAAGGGCTTCAGCGAAACCGTGTTCGAGGACACCGACGTCGAGCAGGCTGCGCTCTCGAGAAGCGAGAAGAGCCTCGCGACAGTCGAGTGAAGGGCTGGCGAGACAGCACCGGGGTTCGCACCACCATGTGCGGCCCCAGTGGCGGCCCGGTTGAGCCGTAGGCTTCACCTATGGCCGATCTTCCGAGTCGCAGGTTCCTGCGTTGGTGGGCGGCGGCGTGGACGGGACTGCTGGTTCTGCTGTTCACGGCCGTAACGGTCCTCACGCTCGCCGTTTGGGCGTCTGACTCAGCTTCGGCTGAGACCTCCCCCTTCAGCGACCTTGTCTTCTTCGCCCTCGGGATGTTGATCGCGACCGGGTTCGCCGTTCAGATTCGGAGCCCCGAGCGGAATGGGGCAGGGTTGCTCCAAGCGGGAGCTGCGAGTCTGTGCCTCGCCATCGGTGGCATAGCAGGCAGTCGGGTGGAGCCAATGGTCGGCGGGTTCGTGTTCCTTGCTGCGCTCGTCGTGATGTTCCTCCTTGAACCTTCACGCCGGGCGGCAATGAGATTCCAGGGGAAGCCCTCCCCTCTGGTGTTGGGGATGGCTGTAGTCGCGGCCGTTCCATGCGTCTCCTATGCACTCCGGACGTTCAAGGACGCCGCCGCAGCGGGTCCTTCGTGCTTCCTGGGACAGTGTGCGGCGGGCGATCGCCTCGCCGAGGTTGGGGCGACGGCGCTTGCTATCGCCATGTTGACTGTGATCGCCGGGCTGCGGGTCGCGGGCTGGAAGCTTCCGATGTGGAGCGCAGCCCTCACGGCCATCCTGATCGGGGTGGTTTCGCTTGTTCTGCCCGGCGAGACCGGGGCTCTTGGCACCTGGTGGTCGGTGGTGGCCATCGCGTGGGGAGCGCTCTTGTCTACCGTGGGAGGGATCAGGCTCGGTGACCGCGCTGCGTCCGAGTGACGGTCCCTAGCGTAACTTACGTTTTCATGGTAGAGTAACTTACGTTATGGGGAGAGTGTTCCGGCGTGGTGAGCTCAAGGAAGCAATCGTCGTGGTGCTGGCACGTGTCGGTGAGTTGCACGGCTACGGGATCATGACCGAGCTCAAAGAGCGCGTCGGGGGCGGATGGAAGCCAAGTCCAGGCGCCATCTACCCGGCTCTCCTCGCCCTTGAGAACTCTGGGTTGGTGGAGGCGTTCGACCAAGAGGGAACGCGGACGTACAGGCTTTCCGAAGCGGGCCGCCGCGCAGCCCGGCGCTCGGCTGCATGGAACAGGTGGGCGTCGCTCACCGAGCGGGCCGAGCAGGTGGAGGAACGACTTGCTGTCGGATCGCTGCTCGATGGTTTCTCCGAGAAGTCGCAATACCGGAGGCGACTCGTGGGTCCCGATGCTCAGCAGGCAATCGGCCAGATTCTGAACCGTGCGTCCGATGAGATCGAGCAGCTGTTGAAGGAAGGAGACGAGGATGGATGACTTCGGCGAGATGGCACTACGGGAACGTGAGGCTAGGAGAATCGCCCGACGCCAGTGGTTCTGGTTGCACTTCGCCGTCTACGCAACGGTCCAGGTCTTCCTGGTCATCGTGTGGGCGCTGAGCGACGCGACCTATCCATGGTTCATCTTCCCCCTCTTCGGTTGGGGCATCCCGGTGGCGGCACACGCAGTGTTCGCCTTCGTGATTCGTCACCCCGACGAGATCCTGATCGAACGCGCACGACGCGAGAACGAACCGTGATGAGGTGGCTCCTGCGACCGTACGCCGAACCGGGCTTCTATCGCGCGATCGGGTTCTTCCTGCTCGGCTTGCCCCTCGCGATCTTCGAGTACACGGTCGTGATCACGGGCCTGTCCGTGGGTGCAGGTCTGGCCATCACCTTGCTCGGGATACCGGTCATCCTGGCAACGCTGCTGGTCGCCAGTGCGATGGCGACCTTCGAGCGCGAGCTTGCCGCAGGGATGTTGGGCGCCGCCATGCCTCGACGATTCAGTCGTCGGGACACCTCGGGTTTCGGATGGGCGCGCCTTTGGGCGAGAGTACGTGACCGGCGAACCTGGTCGGAGCTGGCGTTCCTACTGTTGCTGAGGCTGCCCATGGGTATTGCGGGTTTCGTCCTGGTTGTCACACTCGGTGCACTTGCTGTCGGCATCATCGCTCAGCCGATCTTGATCGCTGCGGGTGTCACGTCTCAGTTCGGCGGGTGGACAGTTGACACGTTCGCCGAGTCACTCGTATTCGCTCCGTTGAGTCTGTTGGTCTTGTTGGTCGGACCGCGGCTGGTGCTCGGGTGGGCCGCCGGCGTGAGTCGCATCACGACGGGCGTGCTTGGTTGGCTCGATCCGACCGACCTCAAGCACGGGATTGTCGACGCGCTTGCCCGCCTCGATTCGGCGGACGCGTTTGCGCTCCTAGATGAGGTCGGCCTCATGTTCGGAACCGGCCCTTTCCTCACTTTGACGAAGATCGAGGCAACGCTGTTGGCACTCGAGTCCAGCGGTGTGATCAGGGCCAGTCACAGCGGTTCGAGGACGATCTACTCGCTTGGCGAGCCGATCCCGATCCGCTGA
>CAZBXV010000026.1:0-28948 GCA_964496205.1 uncultured Acidimicrobiia bacterium | reverse complement strand
GACGTCGCATGCCCCGACCCCGCCGACGTACCCGTCTGGTGAATGCCGTCGAGGATCGCGACCGAGTCGCGCCGTTGCGCGAACCGACCCGCCGTGTTGGCGAACGCCACCGTCTCTCCTTCGGTCTGGCAGTACCCGGCGGCGAGCATCCCGTCGCCGGCGTCGACGAACGCCTTCACGAGCGCAGCCCTCGCGGCGGGAAGCGCGTCGTAGGTGACATCGTCGACGTGCTCGACGTCCGGTATCTCCTCCGGTCCGCCCACCCCGGGCCAGTCCTCATCGACAGGCTGGAGGGCAGCGGTCTCGAGCGCCCCGTCGACGAACGCAGCGAGAGCATCCGGCTCGGTAGAGGTGGTCGTTGCCGAAGCGACACGTCGGTCGACGGCGACCCGAAGACTCACAGTGTCACCTTCCTCTGCGACGTTTTGGTGGATGAACGAGTTCGCGAAGCGGGTCAGTGACAGGTTCCCGTGCGAGGCGACGACCTCCGCTTCGGCTCGGTCACCGACGAGGGACAGGACACGTTCGGCCAATTCGGCAGCCCGGTTCATCCGCGCACCCCCACCCGTACATTGGCGAATCGGCCGGGTGCGGCCGAATGTCCCGTGTGTGCAACTTGCATCGGCTGTCCCTTCCCGCAGTTCGGTGTGCCCCAGTGGATCCACTCGTCGCCTCCGGCGAGCATGTCGAGACTCGACCAGAACACCGGTCCGATGCCGGTGTAGGTGGGGTTCTTGAGCATCCGCCCGAGCTTCCCGTCCTTGACCTCCCAGGCGATCTCGGTTCCGAACTGGAAGTTGAGTCGCTTGTCGTCGATCGACCAGGATCGGTTTGTCGACATGTAGACGCCGTCCTTCGTCTCGGCGATGATCTCGTCGAGACTCGACGGTCCCGGCAGGATCCCGATGTTGGTCATCCGCACCATCGGCAGTCTGTTGTAGCCGTCGCCCCGGACCATGCCACCTGGAGACACGCCGGCAAGGGCCGCCGAGTCCCTTCCTGAGAGAACACCGACCCACACGCCGTCGCGCACGATGTCGACACGCTGGGCTTTGGTGCCTTCGTCGTCGTAGCCGAACGTCCCGAGCGCCCCCGGCAGGGTGGCATCGGCGGTGATGTTCATCAGCGGAGAACCGAACATGAAGGTGCCGAGTTTCGGGAGTTGGAGATGGGAGGTGCCGGCGAATGCGGCTTCCCACCCGAGGATGCGGTCCAGTTCGATCGCGTGACCGACCGACTCGTGGATCTGGAGGGCGAGCTGAGATCCCTCGAGAATGAGGTTCGTCTCGCGCTCTTCCATCTCGTCGGCGGTCAGCAGTGCAGCAGCCTCCTCGGCGATTCGGCCGGCGTTTGCAGCGAAGTCCCACCTGCGAATCACCTCGTATCCGCCGGTCTCGAACTGGCCGAACGACTGGGGATAGGACCTGCGCTGGCTTTCCCGCTCGCCGATCGCCGTGGCGTCGAATCCTCCACCCGATTCCACGATGTGCTGGTGAATCCGATGCCCCTGGGATGACACGAACCATTTGTTCGTGTCGTAGAACGTGAGCTTGCCGGTCGCGATCGCGATGCCGTCGACCCCCTGCATCGTGCGCGTGACACCTATCAGGAGATCGACCTTCTCCGAGAGTGGAACAGCGAAGGGATCCTCGATTGCCGGCGTCTGGTAGCTGTCCTCGACGACCTCGATGTCTGCGAGATGCATCGGTTCGCCCGGCACGATCGCACTTGCCCTGGCGATGTCCGTGGCCCGCGCCCCGGCGGCCCCCGCGGCTCGTATCGTCAGATCCGCGGTCGCGAAGAACCCCCAGGACGATCCAATGAGGGCACGAACCCCGACGCCGGCTTTCTCGCCGCGGTCGAGCGATTGAACCGCCTGGTTCTGGACATCGATGGCCTCCTCCTTGCCGATCACGACGCGCGCGTCTGCGTACGTCGCCCCGGCGGCGAGGGCTCCTTCTACGGCTGCGGTGGCAAAGTCGAACATGGTGCCAAGCGTATCCGGCCCACACCGATACGCCGCTCGGTCTACCGGTACCCGGGTTTCCGATCGCTGAGCACTGGCGGCACCGGCAAGCCAAGCTCGTCCGCCACCCACCAGGCCGCGCCGTCGACGAGCTCCAGATTGTCGGAGCACCAGAGATCCGGATCGGAGATCCCCGGACCCGGCCCGCGTGCCAGCGCCCACAGCGACCACACCAGATGTGTGGCCGCCCACTTCGCTGATTCCTGCATCGGAAGCGGCCGTCGGCCCCCGATCACGAGATCGATACTGATGGTCGACGCGTCGAACCACGGGCTGCCGACGCAGGCGTGCGACCAGTCGACGATCACGACTCGACCTCCCAGGAAGCACAGGTTCGGGTACCAGAGGTCCGAGTGAACGAGGGTGTCTCCAGCCGAAGGGAGAGCGATCGCCTCGAGGATGGCGTCCGCGTGGGATTCGAGCCACGACACGAGTCCGGGTGTTGCTTCGCGGGCATGGTCGACGAACCCCTTGCACACGTCGTCGGATGGCCCCTCGAACTCAGGGAGATCCAGCTCGGCCGGTATAGGCATCTCGCGAAGCTCCTGGAGGGTCGCCTCGAGCGGAGACAGGTCTGACGGGTACGGTTCCGGCCAGTGACCTTCGGTCAGGTCTTCGAGCAACAAGACCGGCAGCTCATCGTCGATGGCTCCAATGCATCTGGGAAGAAAGGACGCCTCGACGGCTCCGAGGAAGGCGATCTCGCGGCGCAGCTCGTCCGAGGTTTTCTCGTCGGTTCCTGCCTTGACGAACACGGTCGTCCCGTCCTCCAGCGTGGCAATGCCGGTCGAGGCAAACGTCAAGCCTCCCGCCCTCGGTGACCACTCCGCGACCCGAACGCCAAGAACTCGTTCGACAGCTCGTGTCGTCTCAGGTCCGATCATCCGTCCCCCTACTGAAGCGGCTGTACGCCGACCGTCACTCTGCGTCCCGCGGCCATGCCGGCGGGCACCACCTCGTGGCCGAACGGTGTCAGGGCGGCACCTGCGAGCTTGACGTGTGCGACGGCAAACGGGATCCCGATGACCGTGATTGCGTTGATGACCGCGGCGGCCAAGTGGCCAATTGCCAGCCAGATCCCAGCGATGAGGATCCACACGACGTTGGCCAGCGCCGAGCCGACTCCGGCACCCGGTTTCTCGACCAGAACACGACCGAACGGCCACAGAGCGAATCCCGCCAGCCGAAACGCCGCGATCCCGGCCGGGATCGTGATGATGAGCACAAACGCCATGAGGCCGAACACGGCGTACCCGAGAGCCAGTTCCAGCCCACCGAGCAGTAGCCACAGGATGTTTCCGATCACGCGCATTGACGAACCCTCCTGTCGACAGCGTACCGGCGAGTCTCCGTTCACACGGATGTAACACACGAGAAACGGACCAGCAACAGGCACAAGGGATGATGGATCGCCATAAGAAAACATAGGGAAGAGACATGGGGATTCTCCGAGCCTGGACACGACAGCGGCGACTCTGGCTGGCCCTCGCGCTGCTGTTCATCTGTCTTCTTCCGGCAAGCGCGGCCTGGGCAGCCGACCCGACCGGAGCATCAACCGTCGACGTGTCCACGGACCCCGGCCTCGCAGCCGTTCTCGGCGTGAACTACGCCTGGACGCTGGTCGCCGCCTTCCTCGTGTTCTTCATGCAGGCAGGATTCGCTCTACTCGAGGCGGGCTCGACTCGGTCCCGCAGCGCGAGTTCGGTGTTCATGAAGAACCTGATGGACTTCTGCATGGCCGGCCTTGCCTTCTGGGCGTTCGGGTTCGCACTCATGTTCGGTGGTTCCGAGCTGGCGTCGGGTCTGGGAGATGGCAACCCGATCATCGGGTTCTCAGGCTTCTTCCTCTCAGGTGAAGCCAACGACGTGGGAACGATGGCGCTGTGGTTCTTCCAGATGGTCTTCGCTGCGACGGCGGCAACGATCGTCTCGGGCGCCGTCGCCGAACGCACCCGTCTGGATGCCTACATGGCATACAGCTTCCTCATCAGCGCGCTCATCTATCCGATCTACGGACACTGGGTCTGGGGCGGCGGGTGGTTGTCGACGCTGCCGTTCGGTGCCGGGGCCAGAGACTTCGCCGGATCCGGCGTTGTCCATGCGGTCGGTGGCGTCGCAGCCCTCGTTGGCGCGTTGATGGTCGGACCGCGCCGAGGCAAGTTCAGCGAGGATGGTCGTCCCCGATCGATGCCTGGCCACAACATGGGGTACGTGGTCATCGGCGGGATGATCCTCATGTTCGGCTGGTTCGGGTTTAACCCTGGAAGCACCCTGGCGGCAACCGATCTACGCATCTCGACCATCGCCGTCAACACGTTCCTCGCAGGCATTGCCGGAGCGCTGGTTGCCTACTACGTCGGCCTCGTCAGGGAGCGGAAGGCAAACGTGGCGGTGACAGTCAGTGGCCTCGTCGCCGGGCTGGTCGCGATCACGGCACCGTGTGCCTACGTCGACCCGTGGGCGGCAGTGGTGATCGGCGGCATCGGCGGAGCTCTGGTGATCTGGTCCGCCGAGCTGCTCGAACGGAAACTCCATCTCGATGACCCGGTGTGGGCAGTGGCTTGCCACGGTGTAGGCGGAGTGTGGGGACTGCTCGCCGTCGGGATCTTCGCCAACGGAACCTACGGCGACGTCGGCGGGCTCATCTCGGGGAATGGTGGGCAGATCCTCGCACAGCTCATCTCCGTCGTGACGGTGGTCGCATGGACCGCGGTCACATCGGCAGCGGTCTTCTGGTTCATCAAGCGGTCGGTCGGATTGAGAGTCTCGGCCGCCGACGAATTGTCCGGCTTGGACAGTTCCGAGTTCACACAGCCTGGCTACGTCTTCGAATAGGAAGGAGAGAACGTGCAGTTTGTTGCGATTGCCGCCTTTGCGGTGATGTTCATAGCGTTCGTGGTGGTGCCCAAGCGCCTCCTCGATCGCGAAGACGAAGACTGAAAGAGATCTCCCTTCTGGCGTGAGATGCGTGGATACTGTGCGCCTTTCAAGAACGGATGGAATGCACCATGTGTCGCCCGGATCAGCGCGCGAGCGTCGTCCAATGCTCGATCGGTGCGCCCTCGATCCTGATGAGCCGCTTCTTCTTGAGGTTCTCACGCATGACCCATCGCACATCCGGATCGGCACAGGGCATCCACATCCCAAGCGCCGAGATCCCGTCGTCAGGATCGGCAGCGACGGCAACGCTCCAGCAGTAGCCGAGAGCTTGGCGGAGCACTCGGAACGCATCGTCGCGACGGTCGGCAGCACCCTCGATCGATCCTGTGATCTCGTCGAGGATCTCCAGCACGGCCCGGCAGTGATCCTCGTCGCGAAGGAGCGCCGGCTCGCACAGCGCTGCCACGGCGGCGCGCTGCTCCAACCGGTTCCCATCCGCCCACGACCTCATCTCGGAAAGGAGCCCATCCATGTCGACTCGGCCCCACCGCTGGAGCGCCATCGCTACCGCCTCCCTGGTTCGCCAGCGTGGATCGGAGCCAAACGATCGAAGCTCGGGCAGCAGATCCGTACGGCCCTCAGCGAGGAGGCTCCCGAACCCGACCACACCGCACACCATCAGGAACTCGTCCGGGGTGTTGACCGGCGCCCGGTCGGCGGTCCACTTGACGAGACGACGAAACAGCGGTTCATCACCCTCCTCCGCCACTGCTCCTGCCAACTCGAGGTTGCCGCGGGGGCCGGGCAGGTTCGAGTGCTCCCGAATGAACGCTTCAGGGTCGGGTGCAGCACAAAACGCCGCTCGGAGGTCGTCGACCTTGCCCATCGCCGTCGATGCTACGCCCCCTCCCACCCCTTCTGGCGTGAGCTGGGTAGACACTGTGCACCTTTCCCACGCAAGAACAGGAGACGTGTGGTCTTCTCACGCACGAACGGGATGGACCTCAGCTGGAGTGCGCCACCGCCATGAGCGGAGCCCATCGGTTCACGGCACGACCGTAGTGCTCGCTGGCCGCCCTCAGATCATCCATGTCGAGCGCCTCCAGGGACGCATGCAGATCGGCGGCCGTCTCGTCGAACACGAGATCCGTGTCGCTGAACAAGCCCGCCACATCCCCGTAATCGAGTTCCACCATCGCGGTGGCCGGGAAGTCCTCCAGCCACGAACGGAGGTCATCCAGCTCCTCGACAACCATGTCTTCCATGCCGACACCCCGAAGCGTGTCGAGAGCAGACGCCACACGATCGGTCGCCTGCACGAGCGACGTCCGATATCGGATCGTCCTCCCGGCCGGTCGATCCACCAGCTCCCGCTCCGAGCTGTCGAAGATCACAAACCAGCGAATCGGCACATGCCACGGAGCAGTCAAGATGTGCGAACGGGCCGATGGCTGGTAGGTGCGCAGCTTCTCCAACTCCTCGGCGGCCTGCACGGCCACTCGCTCGGGCACGATCAGATCGCCGCCGATCTCCGAGTAGGCAGAATGAAAAGCGAGAACCCCCTCCAGAACCCTCAGACGCGGGAATCGAGGACATACGAACTCCGCCCCATTCCACTCGGCGGCGAGGGCATCGTCGTTCATCGGTTCAGCCAACAGGCCGTAGACGCCGTCCTGCAGACGAACCGGCGGGACGTCCTTCGCGACGGTGGTCGCCGGCATAGTGCCGGCTGAGACGTACACCCTGAGGGCTGAGGTCGGAATCATTGCGAGCATGATATCGCTCCCCGTCACATGGGTCCCAAGGAGCCGCACCCACTAGACTGAACACATCCGGAGGATTCAAAGGAGCGGCCGCAAGTGGGTGTACCCCGCGCTATCGGAGTGATTCTTACTTTCATTCTTACAAGCCGTCCCGCACACATCGGTCCCGCCAAAGGCGGGACCGAACCTTTTTCTGACGATCTCGCGAGCGACTGAAAGGAGCACCGTGGAAGTCGTTGCCCAGCTGCAGGAGAATCACAGGGCTCTGGGTCTCAGCGACGAGCAGGTCCTCGACATGTATCGAGGCATCCTCCTCGCGCGGCGGCTCGACGAGCGAATCTGGGCCCTCAACCGTCAGGGCAGGGCCGCGTTCGTCGTATCCGCGTCGGGCCATGAAGGATCCCAGATACCGCCCGTGATGGCACTGGACCCCGACATCGACTGGGCGCTCCCCTACTACCGGGACCTCGGGACTGTCCTCGCATGGGGCATGACACCCACCCAGGTGATGCTCGGCGTCATGGCCAAGGCCGGAGACCCGAACTCCGACGGACGCCAGATGCCCTCCCACTGGTCGCTCCGCGAACGCCGAATCTTCACCCACTCGTCACCTATCGCAACCCAGTTCCCACACGCCGCAGGCATCGCGAAGGCACTCAAGCAGGACGGCAGCAACGCCGTCGTGTTCGTCTCGGGAGGTGAAGGATCGACATCTGAGGGCGACTGGCACGAAGCCATGAACTTCGCGGGGATCCACAGCTTGCCTCTCATCGTGCTGATCGAGAACAACCAGTACGCAATCTCGGTACCGGAACGAGACGAGGTAGCGGGTCACATCGCTGCCCGTGCCGTTGGGTACGGCATGCACGGCGTCGTCGTCGACGGCAACGATCCACTCGCCGTCTACAAGGTTGCCAAGGACGCAGCAGAACGCGCGCGCCGCGGCGACGGGCCAACCCTCATCGAAGCGAAGACCTACCGCTACTACGCACACACCTCAGACGATGACGACACTCTGTATCGCACCAGGGAAGAGGTCGAACGGTGGCGTCGCAAAGACCCACTCAGCCAGCTGAAGGTGTATCTGATAGAACAGCGTCTGCTCTCCGACGCAGACGACGAGCGTATGGAGGCAGAAGCCGCCGCCCAGGTCCGGCAGGCGGTAGAGACTGCCGACGCGACACCGGATCCCACGGACGCGTTCAGCAACGTCTACCTGAATCCGTACGTTCCCGGCGAGCCGGCAACCAGCCCAGAGCCGAAGGTGGTTGGCGAAGAAGTCAACCTCATCACAGCGATCAACCGAAGCCTCCACGAGGTCATGGCTGCCCACGACGACACCGTCGTGTTCGGTGAGGACGTCGCCGATCCCAAGGGCGGCGTGTTCAAGGCCACCGAAGGGCTCGAAGTGACATTCGGTGAGGAGCGCAGCTTCAACACTCCGCTCGCCGAGTCGTTGATCGTCGGCATCGGCGTCGGGATGGCCGCCGCCGGCAAGCGACCGATCCCTGAAATCGAGTTTGCCGACTTCATCCACCCTGCCTTCGATCAGATCGTGTCAGAGGTGGCGCGCGTTCACTACCGCACGAAGGGCACCTGGAAGTGCCCCATGGTCATCCGCACCCCCTACGGCGGAGGTATCCACGGCGCGCTCTACCACTCACAATCGATCGAAGCGTTCTACGCGCACGTGCCAGGCCTGAAGATCGTCATCCCTTCCACACCGGCCGACGCCAAGGGATTGCTGTGGTCGGCTGTCGAGGATCCCGACCCCGTCATGTTCCTCGAGCCGAAGAAGCTCTACCGGCTCGCAACCGGGCCATTCCCGGAAGGCGAGCATCGGGTCCCCCTCGGAAGGGCAGCAATCACACATCCAGGCACCGACCTGACGATCCTCGCCTATGGGACCATGGCACACTTTGCCATCGAGGCGGCCGCACTCCTCGACCAGCAGGGTGTATCTGCAGAGATCATCGACTTGCGGACCTTGAAGCCACTCGACTGGTCGACAATCGAAGCATCCATCGCCAAGACCGCACGCGTGCTCATCGTCCACGAAGACAACGAGTTCGTCGGGTACGGGGCCGAGCTTTCGGCACAGGTCGCCGACAAGGCATTCGAACTGCTCGACGCCCCGGTGCGCCGCTACGCGACTGCCGACGTGCCGACCTTCCCGTACAACGCCAAACTCGAAGCAATGGTCATGCCGAACACGGCGGGAATCGTCGAGCACGCCTTGGATCTCGCGAAGTACTGAACGTCCGACCCAGGTACCCTTGCTCGGATGTCTCTTCTCGCGCGATTGACCGAGATAGCCGGTGATGCCTTCGAAGCCACCGGCCTCAGCCGCGCGCACGGTGAGGTCGTCGTTTCGCAACGCCCTGACCTCGGGCAGTTCCAATGCAATGGTGCCCTGGCGGCCGCTCGAGAGGCCGGCAGGAACCCTCGGGACATCGCCCAGGACGTCATAAGGGCACTCCTGAACAACAGCTCCTTCGAGCATGTGACGGTCGCCGGCCCCGGATTCATCAACCTGACCTTGAGAGACGAGACCATTGCGGCCGCCATGCAGACCATCGCCGACGACGATCGATGCGGCTGCGAGCCTGTCGACACACCCGTGAGGTATCTCGTCGACTACGGGGGGCCCAACGTCGCGAAGGCCATGCACGTCGGACACATCAGAGCGACCATCATCGGCGATTCGATCCAGCGCCTCTTCCGATTCCTCGGTCACGATGTCATCACAGACGTCCACATGGGCGACTGGGGCACCCAGATGGGAATGCTCATCATCGAGCTGGAACGCCTTCGCCCCGACCTCCCGTATTTCGACGAGTCGTACGAGGGGCCGTATCCGGAGCAATCCCCGGTCACCCTCGACGACCTCCAGGACATGTACCCCGACGTCGCCGCGAGGGCCGCCGAGAACCCCGACATCGCAGAACAGGCCCGTGCCGCGACCACGGAGCTCCAGAACGGCAGACCCGGGTATCGGGCACTGTGGGAACACTTCCACAAGGTGAGCACCACCTCTCACGAGCGGGACTTCGACGCGCTCGGCGTCCGATTCGACCTGTGGTACGGCGAAAGCACCGTAGGGGATCGGCTCACGCCTCTGGTCGACCGAATCACGGCCTCCGGAAAGGCCGAGCAGAGCGACGGGGCTCTCATCGTGCCTGTCGCACGCGACGACGATTCCATGGACATCCCACCACTGCTCCTCACCAAACGAGACGGCTCCTTCCTCTACTCGACATTCGATCTCGCAACGCTGGAACAGCGCATCGACGATCTGCACCGCCAAGACATCGTCTATGTCGTCGACGCCCGCCAGTCATTGCACTTCACTCAGGTATTTCGAGCAGCACGCATCGCCGGCATCGTTCCCCCTGACGTAGCCCTCGAACACATCTCGTTCGGAACGATGAACGGCACCGACGGCAAGCCGTTCAAGACACGAGAAGGCGGGGTCGTCAGGCTTGGAGACGTCATCGACATGGTCACCAACGCTGCCATGCAGAGGCTCGACGAGGCCAGGATCGCTGAAACGTACCCTGCCGAAGAGCGCGCCGCCATCGCACACGCAGTAGGCGTGGCCGCCCTCAAGTTCGGCGACCTCTCCAACCACCGGACGTCAAACTACATATTCGACCTCAACCGGTTCAGCTCGTTCGAAGGCAAAACCGGCCCCTATCTACAGTACGGAGCGGTACGCATCCGTTCGATCCTCCGCAAGGCAGAAGAACAGAGCCTCGCACCCGGTCCAATCATCCCACCGACCATCGACGTCGAACGAGACCTGATGCTGTTCGTCGCTCGCCTTCCCGACGTCCTCGACCGGGCCGCCGAGCTTCGCGCTCCCAATCACATCGCAGAGTACGCCTACGAACTGACGACCCGCTTCAACCGTTTCTACGAGCGTTGTCACATCCTCAGTGAAGAAGACGAAGCCCGGCAGGCGTCGTGGTTGAGTCTCGTCGACGCCACCCTGGACCAACTCATCCTGACGCTCGATCTCCTCGGCATCACCGTGCCGGAACGCATGTAGCTCATGAATATCCGACCAGCCGTTCCCGCAGACAAAACGGCCATTGCCGCATTCACCACCGAAACGTTCACATGGGGCGACTACGTGGTTGAGGCATTCGACGAATGGCTCGATGACGACAGTGGGATGCTTCTCATCGCGACCGACGATGCCAACCAGGCGGTGGCCATGGCCCGCTGGACGTTCGTCGCACCGGGCGAGGTGTGGGGACAAGGCGCCCGAGTCCACCCGGACCACCGCCGCAGAGGGATCTCAAGTGCCCTCACGGAAGCCGGCGCCGTGTGGGCCAAGGAGCGTGGCGGAAAGGTACTTCGCCTCCTCACGGAGGAGTGGAATGAGGCCGCTCGAGGACAGGTGTCCAAGTCGGGGTTCCGGCTCGTATCGAAGTGGAACCTCTGGATTCGATCCATCGGGGACGCGGCACCGAAGGTCGCCGGCAACGGCGGGCGGCGCGTCCCTTCGGAAGAACGGTTGATGCCTGCAAGGGAATCCGAAGCAGGGCCGGCGTTTCTCGCCTGGTCCGGCAGTCCGCTCGTTTCGGCAACCCACGGTCTCATCTCCGAGAGATGGACATGGCATCACCTCCGAGCGGGCGACCTCCTGAGCGCTGCCGGCAGACGAGCGCTCTGGGCATGCCCGGCAGGGTGGGTCATCGCCGAGATCGACGACGACGAAGCCCGCACCTTCTGGGTGTCATGGCTGATGGCAGCACGAGACGACGCCTACCGGCTCATCCGCGTCACGATCGATCGTGCGATCACGGATGGGTCGGAGCGAATCGCCCTGATGCTCCCTGCGGTCGACTGGCTCGACCGCGCCGCGAAACGTGCCGGTCTCGAAGATCGATACAGAGGACTGCTGTACGAGAGGGCGCTGTAGCGAGCTTCGCTCGCAGCGGACAGCCAACAGCAGACAGCAAGAACGCCACCACGACCGCCACAAGGTCCCTTGGTGGGCACCACCCCCCTACCCCCGGCGGCTCCGCCACCGGCGGTACTTTCCCCCCAACGTCGCTTCGCTCCTGGGGGGACCAACAGACCATCTCCTCCGCTCGCGAGGGCAAAGCCCGAGTGTTGGGGGAGGTGGCGTCGGTTCGACGCCGGAGGGGGTCGTTCTCACCAACCAGGACAGCGGACGGGGCACAGCGCCGTCCCAGGTACGAAATACGAGGTACGCCGAGCGAAGTGAGGCCTAGGCTGAACACGTGTTCCAAGGACCTCACGTTTCACTCAGGGCGATCGAGGCCGACGACATCGCCGACCTGCACCCAATCATCACCCACAAGGACATGTGTGGGCGGCGCTATATCGACGATGAAGACCGCCCGCTCTCGCTCAGGGACGTCGAGCGAGCCCTCGAGAAGTGGAGGGATGCCGAGAACGCGCTTCATCTGAAGGTGGTCGTCAATGAGGAGCTGATCGGTTACGCAATGGTCGAGTACCAATGGGATCCGCTCACCCCGTTCCTTGCTGTGGTAATCGCGCCGGTCCACCAGCGTGCCGGCTACGGAACGGAGACGGCTCGGTTGCTCATCGACTACGTGTTTCGGAACCTCCCGGCAACAGCCGTACATAGCTGGATCGCCGATTGGAACACTCCCGCTCTCGCCTTCACGGAGAGTCTCGGATTCACACTTGCCGGCAGGGTACGGCGGGACGGAATCTACGACGGTCGCTTCTCCGACTCGATCCCAGTCGAACTGCTTCGAGAAGAGGCCTCTCGTGCCCATTGAGGGGACCCTGGTTCGGCTGCGTGAGGAGAGAGAAGGGGACGCGGAACTCCTTGCGGCGCTACGCAACGACCTGGACACGCAGGCGTGGAGCAAGACGCTCCCCCCCGACTACACGGTGCCCATGCTGCGAAAACGATACGAGCAGCGCGAATTCAACTACGACCCCCTCGAAGGCCGGTTCATCGTGGAGGAGCGTTCAACCGGCAACGCCATCGGGCACATCGGCTACAACGGTTTGCATCGGCGCCACTCGGTGGGCATCGGCATCATGTTCTCGAAGAGCGCGTGGGGCAAGGGGTACGCAGAAGAGGCGAATGAACTGCTCGTCGCATTCCTATTCGTCGAACTAGGCGTCCAGGTCGTGCATCTCTGGACACACAGCGGGAACCCTCGGGCGATCGGTCTCGCGGAGAAGGTCGGGTTCAAGGTGGCGGCTCGGATGCGCAACGCCATCTACAAGAACGGAAAGCTGCTCGACAACGTCGTCATGGACCAGCTCCGGGAAGAGTTCTTCGCCCGCCACCCCGAACTGACCGACGAGTTGGGAAACCCGTTCGGATAGCCTGCTCCGCAGAGTTCCGTTGGTGGGCACTGTTCCCTCCCCCGTCGAAGCCGCAGGGCTGAACGTGTTCCCTCGCCTCGCGAGGGGAGGGGATCACTCGGTCTCGCTGGGGGGAGACAAGGAAGTCAGCTGCAAGACATTCGCCTCGCGACGATTCTCGCCTCGTGGTGGTCATCGAACCAGCCCTCTTCGTACTCCTCGACCACCAGCCCCTCCACGAGTCGCGGCAACTCTCCTTCATCGAGAACGAACTCCCGCGGTGGTCGCGGGTGACGTTCGAGATTCCGTGCAGTTGCGATGGCGCACACGAGGACGCCGCCGTCTGACAGGGAATCGATCATCGGTGTGAACAAGTCCCTCCGCAGAAAGTGCGAGCAAAGGATCACATCCCACGGTCCGCCGGGCAGTGGTGCAGACCTGAGGTCCACGCGGACGCACGTCAGCGGTACCCCCCTTTCCCGAGCTTCGGTCTCGGCGAGCGACAGCGCTTCGTCCGACACGTCGACAACCGTCGTGTCCAGACCTCGAGATGCCAACCACAACGCGTTGCGGCCGTTCCCACCGGCGACATCGAGTGCTTTCCCCGCGACCGGGATCCACTGGGCGACCGACAACAGGTGCGAACTCGGATCGCGCCGCCACCCGTCTCTGTATCTCTGATTCCAGTACTCACGAGGATCGGGTCGTGCTTTCATGTCCCGTAGAGGAAACCATGCCCGCACAGAACTCACAATCGGATCACAGCACCGCCCGCCGCCTCGACGCCTTCGGTCAGACGGTGTTCGCCGAGATGAGCCGCCTCGCCATCGAGCGCGATGCGGTCAACCTCGGCCAAGGATTCCCCAATTTCGACGGCCCCGACTTCATCAAGGATGCTGCGGTCGAGGCAATGCGAACCGGAAAGAACCAGTACGCGCCCCTCTCGGGAGTCGCCCGCCTCCGCAGGGCGATCGCCGATCGGTTCACAGCACGGACAGGCATCGACGTAGACCCGAACGCCCATGTCACCGTGACATCGGGCTGCACAGAAGCGCTGGCCTCGTCGTTTCTGGGCCTGATCGACCCAGAAGACGAGGTTGTGATCATCGAACCGTTCTACGACTCGTACCCCGCCGACGTCGCACTCGCCGGAGCGACGCCTCATTTTCTCACGTTGACTCCTCCACGATTCTCCATCGACGAAGAACACCTGCGTTCGGTGTTCGGTCCAAACACCAAGGCCATCCTCCTCAACACGCCCCACAACCCAACCGGCCGGGTGTTCTCCCGGGACGAACTCGAACTCGTCGCCGCATTCTGCAAGGAGTACGACGCGATCGCCATCACAGACGAGGTCTACGAGGATCTCGTGTTCGACGGGACACACATATCGCTGGCCCAACTCGACGGGATGTGGGAACGAACGCTGACCCTGTCCTCGCTCGGCAAGACGTTCTCGATGACCGGGTGGAAGATCGGATGGGCCATTGGGCCGGAACGGCTCACGAGAGGGATTCGAGCAGCCCACCAGTTCGTGACGTTCGCGACGGCAACACCCCTCCAGCACGGTGCTGCGGCGGCACTCGCCGCACCACCATCGTTCTACGAGAGCCTCGTCGACGCGTACCGACGACGGCGCGACCTGCTCGTCCATGGGCTGACCGAACTCGGATTCGAGGTCTACACCCCTGAAGGCACCTACTTCGTTCTCGCAGACCACACGCATTTCGGATTCACGGACGATGTGGCGTTCGCCCGGTACATGGCAACCGAAGTCGGTGTAGCGGTCATTCCTCCGAGTGCCTTCTTCCACGATCGCAAGGACGGCGTATCACTCGTCCGCTTCGCGTTCTGCAAGGACGAAGCAACGATCGAACGTGCGTTGGAGCGGATGCAGAAACTCAGCCCGTGACCATGCCGAACACGATCGCAAGGCCCAACGCCCACACGAGGTAGAGCAGCGGCAGCTCGATCTGATCGAGCCATACCCTGTCGGCAAACATCCGTCGCACTCCCCAGAGCGCCACAAGGCCAACAATCAGCGTCCAGGTGAAGCCGGCGATACCGGCGGCGACGATGACCTGGAGAGAGGTTTCGAACACGCCGGGAAGATCGGCGACATATGACAGACCGACTCGGCCCACGATCAGCAAGACGAGACCGCTGATCACCAGAGCGATTGCCCGTGCGACTGCCAGCTCGATCTCATCGGCCGACAGCTCCCTCAACTCACGAACCGGGCCCTCCACAGCGACACCGATACCGAACGCTCCAAACACCGCGATCACCAGGCTTGATCCGAGCATGCTCCCGGTGCTTGTCGTCAGACCCAGGTTCACGACATCGAAACCGTCGAGGAGGATCACGACGGCAAAGGCGACGAGGGCGCTGCCTGTGACCATCAAACCGACGTCGTAGGTTGTCCCGAGGACACGCAGGAAGAGACGGAGCCGCCGCCGAGCAGGGCTCATGTGAACCGTTGCGGTGTCGAATTCGTGCACCCATCCCTCCGGAACGTACAGCCTACTTCTCGTCCTCGACCAGCGCTTGCCAATACAACTCGACAGGGTGAAGGACCCGGTACCAATCATCCAGGTGAGCACGAAGCTGCATCTCGCAGCCGACGTTCGCCGACGCTACAACCGTCGAAGCCGCCCGTCGAACGAGATCTGCCTTGCGATCTCCCAATGCCCGCGACGCCTCGAGATTCAGCGCACCCCAGGCCCCTGCCGCTCCACAGCACAGGCCCTGGTCGTCGAGTTCCACGAGGTCGTAGCCAGCAGCGCGGAGGATCGTCCTCGGTTGGTCGGTGATGCGTTGGGCATGCCGCAGATGGCAGGGATCCTGCACGACAACGGGACCTCTCGACACGGTCGACACCGGCAGATCACCGTTCTCGATCGCCTCGGCGACCACCTCGGTCACGTCACGTGCTTCCAACATCGACCCAGATGCCCACCTGTCGTACTCCTTCAGGTGGGCACTACATCCGGCCGCATCCGCTACGACGAAATCGACTTCAGAAAACGCAGCCACATTCCTGAAGGCCAGCCGGTGGGCCTCGATCGCCGCGCCCTCATGAGCAGCGAGCGCTCCACAGCATGTCTGCGATTCGGGGGTCGCTACCCGGTACCCGGCCCGACGGAGTACCTCGATCGTTGCGACGTGGACCTCGGACGATGACGATTCCATCACACAACCGAGCAGGAGGCCGACGACGCCTCGCTCTGTTCCTATCGCCGGAAACTCTCGTCCCCGCAGATCTTCACGGTGCGTGTCTCGCAACCCGTCGAGCATTCCCGGCAAGCTGACACCGAGCCTCTTGGCCGCCCGTGCCGTTCGAACCCCGATAGAGATCAGCCCCGGTTTCGCGACCAACTTGCCAAGGGCAACATCGCGAGCACGCTTCCTGATCGAAGGACGCTGAACCTCCAGCTCGGCACGGACTCCTTCCATCATCCGCCCAAACGGCACGAGCGCCGGACAGATCGCTTCGCAGGCTCGACACTGGAGACAGAACTCCATGACCTCCTCGAACCCACCATCCATCGGGAGGGTCCCGTCGCCGACGGCGGCCATCGCCGACAAACGTCCCCTCGGCGACGCCGACTCGTCGGTGGTCAGCTGGTACGTAGGACAGACGGCGAGGCACAGGCCACAAGAAACACATCGTGACAGGTCGATGGGTCCCGGCGCCTCGCTGGTGATCCAGGTCATCAGAGCCCTCCTGGAAGGATGCCCGGTGACATGATGCCTGCGGGATCGAACGCCTCGACGATCCTGCGCTGGATGTGGACAGATGGAGGAGGGGTGCCCCACGGGTCGATGCCCGGCTCCCCCGCAACGACCACGAGAGAACCACCGACCGACTCCGCCCACCGTCGCAGCTCGACCAGAGCTTCGACGCCCGGATCGTTGGTTCCTACCTCGACCACGCCCACACCGAACTGCGCAATCGAGGGCCATCCCATCGGGACACGATCGACCGCCTCTCTCGTGTGCCGTGCGGGAACCCTCACCTCGAATCGTGTCTGTGAGGTGATCGGATTGGGCCAGGAGGCACCTTCGCGATGAAGGGGAGCGTCCGCAGCAAGCGCGTCAGGATGGCCACCAAGAATGGCAGTGCCCGCGCCGTCGTTCTCGAGGATCGCAAGTGGACGGTAGAACTCGAGGTGTTCGGGAGCATCGACATCGACGGTGACCACGGTCGGCGGCACCGGCCACAGCTTCAGAGTGATCTCGGTGATCACGCCCAGTCTGCCGAGCGATCCGGTCGCGAGACGGGGCAGGTCATAGCCGGCAACATTCTTGACAACGGTACCCCTCCCCTTCACGATCCTGCCGTCACCTGTGACCAGTGTGATCCCCAGCACACGATCACGAGTCGGCCCATACCGGAGCCTCCGGTAGCCGGAGATACCCCCGGCAACGACACCACCAACGCTCGCACCTCCCGGCTGCTCGGGGAGGACAGCAGTCTGTCGGCCTTCAGCCAGCGTTCCTTCGAGATCCGCAACCGATGTGCCCGCGCCGACAGACACAGTGAGATCGTCGGGTCTCCAGTCGATGCCCACCAGATTGCGAGTGGAAAGGATGATCGCCGGCTCGACCGTTCCTCCGTATCCCTGGTGGCTCCCACCACCCCACACCAGGACGGGAAGCCGGTGGTCGGATGCCACTCGAAGTACGTCGGATGTGTCAGCAGCAGTTGACGGAGCAACCACGAACGCGCCCCCTGGTGCCCCGGCCGGAGGATCGGAAAGGAGCGATGCGAGCCGCTTCTTGACAATGGCGAGTGACGTCATCAGCGGAGGGATCCGGGTGGGAGGATCTTGTTGGGGTTGCAACGGTTGTCAGGATCGAAGGCTGCCTTGATCCGGGCCTGTGCGTCGAGGTCGACCTCGCTGTAGATGAGCGGCATCAGATCCCGTTTCTCGAGTCCTATGCCGTGTTCTCCACTCAGCGTTCCTCCTGCGTCGACACACACCCTCAGGATTTCTTCCGACGCCCGCTCCACACGCTCGAGGACTCCAGGCTGGGAGGCATCGAATGCCATCATCGGATGCAGGTTGCCATCGCCGGCGTGAAACAAGTTCATCATCTTCAGTCCGTGACGGTTGGCTATCTCGTACACCCTGCCTATCACCTCAACCAACCGTGTCCTCGGAACGGCCGTGTCCTGGAGGTAGTAGTCGGGGGCCATCTGTGTCACGGCGCCAAACGCCGACTTGCGTCCGCGCCACAGCTCTGCACGAACCTTCTCGTCGCTCGCGACCTGGATCTCGAAGGCTCCGTTGTCTCGCATGATCCGTTCAACCGCGTCGAGTTCGACATCGATGGACGCGGCATGCCCCGAAACATCCGCGAGGAGGAGTCCCCCTGCTTGGGTAGGGAGGCCGGCGTGAAGGAAGTTCTCGATGGCGATCGCCATTTCGTGGTCGATCATTTCGAGTGCTGCGGGCACGATACCGAGGGCGATGATCTCGGATACCGCTGCAGCAGCGTCTTCGATCTCCTCGAACGCGGCGAGAGCAGTCCGAACGGCCTGCGGGTTGGGGGTCAGCTTCACGAGCGCCTTCGTGACAATGCCAAGGGTTCCTTCGGAGCCGACGACGACAGCTCGCAGGTCGAGTCCGATCGGATCAGGTGACGCCGACCCGATGGTGATCACTTCTCCCCCGCCGGTGACGAGCTCAACAGCGAGGACGTGGCCGATGGTGGTGCCTTCGGCGAGGCAGTGGGGGCCACCCGCTCCGGTTGCGACGTTGCCGCCGATGGTCGAGACGGTCTGCGAAGAAGGGTCCGGGGCGAAGTGCAGTCCATACTGCGCGGTGAGGGCCGAAAGATCGACGTTCACCACTCCGGGCTGGACCCACGCCGTCGCGCCAACCGGATCGACTTCGAGGATCCGGTTCATCTTGGCGAGCGTGACCATGACCGATGGGCCTGTCGGGATGATGCCTGACGCGAGCCCGGTGCCGGCACCGCGCGGAATGACCGGCAATCCGTGTTTGGCGGCGATGCGGACGACCTCGACGACTTCTTGGGTCGACTCGGGGAGCACGACAACGGTCGGATCGGCACGCTTGATCCCGGAGTCCTTGCCGTAGATGTGGCGACGCAACGGATCGGAGAACACCTGGCGCGCGCCGAGCGCAGCTTCCAAGTCCGCGACAAGGGACATGGTGCAAGGGTAGACCGTCGAAAGCGCCCCAATCCCCCGAACCCAGGGCTGTCGACAGCGAAAAACACCGCTGACAGCCCTGGGTTCGCAGAAACGGTAACGTTGCCGCATGGAGCGAATCGATCCACCGCGCCGATATCTGATGGGACCGGGCCCCTCCCCTGTCGAGCCTTCCGTGCTCGCCGCAATGGCCAAGCCCGTGCTGGGCCACCTCGACCCGGCGTTCATCACGATCATGGACGAGACCTCCGCTGCACTCCGCGAGGTGTTCCAGACCACCAACCGGCTGACGTTCCCCGTCTCCGGGACGGGATCGGCGGGGGCGGAGGCTGCGTTGGTCAACATGATCGATCCGGGCGATCGCGTGGTCGTGGGCGTCGCCGGCGTCTTCGGAGCACGTCTCGCGGAGATGGCCCGCCGTGCAGGAGGCATCATCACCGAGGTGCCGGCCCCGTGGGGTTCACCGGTCCCGACCGAGAAGCTCGCCGAAGCCGTGAAGAAGCGCGGCGCCAAGATCGTCGCGATCGTCCACGCGGAAACCTCGACGGGAATGCGGCAGCCGGTCGAAGAGATCCGCAGGGCGATCGGTGACGATCCGATCCTGGTCGTAGACGCCGTCACATCCCTCGGCGGCATTGAGGTGGACGTCGACTCGTGGGGCATCGACGTCTGCTTCTCCGGCACTCAGAAGTGTCTGAGCGTGCCTCCCGGCCTGGCGCCTATCACGTTCTCGTCGCGTGCCGAATGGAAGCTGGAGACACGGGGAACACCGGTCCAGTCGTGGTACCTCGACGCCAGGCTGTTGCGTTCGTACTGGGAAGACGTCGAGCATCGGCGCGCCTACCACCACACGGCCCCGATCTCGATGGTATACGGCCTCCACGAGGGGCTCCGCCTGGTATTGCGCGAGGGCCTTGATGCCCGATGGGCTCGTCACCATGATGCGGGACGCTTCCTTCGCAACGCGCTCTTGGAACGCGAATTCGAGATGATCGCCGAGGACGGCTACCGGTTGCCGCAGCTGACCGCCGTGCGTCTTCCCAAGGGTGTCGACGATCGGCTGCGCTCAGAGTTGCTCCACGAATTCGATATCGAGGTGGGTGGCGGATTGGGCGAGTTCGCTGGTGTGGCCTGGCGAATCGGTCTCATGGGATTGGGCGCCCGCAGGAATCATGCCCTTCGGTTGATCCAGGCGCTCGATGCACTGAGGTAGCTCACAAAGGGAGTAGTGCCTCCAGTGGCTCGCGGGCGAACCAAAGGCCAGCTGCGATGACCATCGCCGTCACGAGTGTCAAGGCGACCCCCGACCATACGCGGCGTTCTTCGAGACGACTCCATGCCCCCTCACCGAGGACGATGGCGTTCGCGAACCACCAGCCCCCGAATGTGACGTCGGCGATCTTGGAGGAAGCTGGGCCGAACCATCCAAGATGACCGGAGCCCACGACCAGCAATAGCAGCGCCGTGGCAAAGCCGGGGAGGGTCATCAGGGGGACAACCCTGACGTCGTGTGGCCGTGGCCTCTCCCTGTGCCCGGCCGACCGGATCTGGTGAAGCAGCACGAATGACCCGATCGTCACGAGCATTGCCGCACCCAGCGAAACCCAGCCCGTGACAACGCGCCACTCGTCGCCACCCAGGGTGATAGCCATGCCGGAATCCTACGACTGGGCAGTCCACACACCTAGTGGTCCGTCGCCCAAATGACTGCCGGGTCTCTGCGGCTCACAACGCCCCCGGTGGGGTCTCCGGAACTCTACGCACCTCTACGGGTGCGCCTTCGTCCTGCGTCCCGGCCGGATGACACCGTGCCCTCGCAGACACCAGACATTGATTGGACCACACACCACCAGCGCCCGTACCCTTTCGTCGGTGCCCCGAGCACTAGTAGTAGGTCGTTCGCAGAATCGGCTGGAAGAGGTCGGTTCGGTGGGCGCACACACCATCGGCGGGGCACCGAGCACAATCCGGGGGCTCGACCTCGGTGCACACACGTCGTCCGAGCGAGAACAGGAAGCCGTCCACCTGGCCGACCGTCAATTCGGCGGCGGCGCAGAGTGCTTCGATAGCGTCGTGGGCGCCAACGCGAATGGCCGCCTCGTCAGCTTCACTGATCCACCCACGGGCCACCAGCGTCTCGAGTGCCTTGGGATCGTCGATACGCACGCACCCGGTTCGCAGCATGGTGCGCATGATGTGGTAGTCGACGATGGGGGCCACGCCACTGCCTTGCGACAGTTCCAGGAACCGTTCAGGACGTCGCGACAGGATGAGCGCGAGCAGGTTCGACTTCTTCTCGAGCGGATCCTCCCCGTAGCCGGGGACCTCCGACAGTGCCGACAGGAACGTACCGAGCGGTTCCGACGAGGTGTTCGCTCTGTCGAGCAGCGCCCGGACCCCTCCCCGCTCCTCGATTGCCACACCGTACGCCTGTTGGAGCGCACGGTGCGAGCCCGCATCAGGGATCGGGCACTCTCCGTCGTCGGCTCTGCAGACCTGGTCGAAGAGAAGCGGCTCCGATGCAAGGCGGCGTGGATCCACGACGGTCGGATCGTTCGCCACCGCACGAGTGAACGCATGCCAGAGGAAGTCCGAACCCTTCCTTCGGACCCCGTCGATGGTGGCCCACATCGGACCGCCGTACCCGGCGTCCGTGCCGGTCCAGAAGCCGTACTGGTGCAGCGTTGCGACGCACAGCATCTCGACCGCATACGGCGCGCCCACCTCAGGAAACGGGCCACCGGTGAAGGTCAAGGTCGCTTCGTTCGCTTCACGGGCGAGTAGTCGCGCGACTGTCGCGATGCGGTCCGGATCGGCAGACGCGACGTGCGCCCTCGGAACAACCGAGTCCACATCGACTGACACGTCGGGCACGAGCCGATCGATGAGGGGTGCAGCACCTGGTCCCGAGATCGTGACGGCAGCCGTTGCTATCGCCCTCACGGCCGGCTCGGCATCGTCGAGAATCACCCCGGCCAGGTAGCCGCCCGCAAACGAGTCGCCGGCCCCAGTGGGATCGAACGCCTGTGCCGGTGTCACCTCGTGCCGTGTCCAGCCGTCTCCATTCCACACCCGAACCCCGTCCCGCCCTGCGGTCACGCAGACGGTCGTCGTGGATGGCAGGGCATCCTGGGCACCGTACACCTGCTCCAGTTCGGCACGGTTCATGAAAGCGACGTCGACGCGGTCGAACAGCTCCCTCACGGTTTCGGCTTCCCGCTCGGCAGCCCAGCCGAACGTTGCCGCCGAGATTCGTCCCCGGTAGCCGCGTGCCCGAAGGGCATCAACGAAAGTGAGCTGCCGGTGAGCCGAGGCAGCGAGCGGCCCGATGTGGACCCACGCCGCGTCGAGCCACCGACGGGGCACGTCGGCAGCGGAGAGAGCGGCCTCGTCTCCTCGAATGATCTCCACGTAGGTCGCGACCTCGTCGGCGTCGTAGGAGATATGGAACCCGGGGCCGGGTCCGTCGACCGGGATTAATCCACCAGGGTCGAGGCCACCCGGAACGAACGCCTTCTCGATGGGGTCAGGCAGGATCCGCGGCACCCGGGCGACGACACCGGCCCGTACCCCGCACACGCGGGCGGCGAGCGCGGTGATGAACCCTGACCCTCCTACCGTGTCGAGTGTTTCACCACGGATGTCGATGCGGTCGAGCGACGGGGTTCCGATCACAACCAGTTCTGGTGCGTGCATAGTCCGAAGCTACCAGGCCGCGAACCACGCTCCGCTCTGCGACATCTTTGTCACGATGAGGGCTTCTGGGGCTTCCGAAGCACCCAGCCAACAGAGAGATCGGCGACCCGAAGAACCACGGTGTGCGGTACCTTGTTGATGAGGGTGTCCCATGCCGAGTGGCTCATCGCATCGATGCGAGCGAAGTCAACAGCCACCAGCATCGCCACCTCAACCACAACGGCGCCTCGAACAACCGACCCCTCACAACCTACGCCCTTCCCCAGCCACCGCCGCCGGGTGTCAGGACCCGAAGCCGGTCACCTGCTCTCACCTCGATGGTGACCTTGCCAGGCAGCCGCTCGGGCGAAGCACCCTGTCGGATCAGCCAGTCCTCACCAACAGCTCCCGGCTCGCCGCCTGCGAGGCCCCAAGGTCGAACTCTCCGTCGCTCACCCATCAGCGACACCGTCGCGTCTTCGAGGAATTCGATCTCCCGTTCGATGCCCTCACCTCCGGGGAATCTTCCGGCCCCGCCACTCCCCTTTCGTAGCCGCGTCGTGACCACATGCAGTGGATAGGCTGCCTCGAGGGCTTCAATCGGCGTGTTCTTGGTGTTGGTCATGCCTGTGTGCACTCCTGACATGCCGGGAGCGCCGGGCCGCCCGCCCTGCCCTCCCCCGACGGTCTCGTAGTAGGCGAAACGGTCGTTGCCGGCGAGGATGTTGTTCATCGTCCCTTGGGATGCAGCGGGCACACGTTCGGGAGCAGCCTGGGCAAGAGCTCCGAGCAGCACATCGGCGATGCGCTGGCTGGTCTCGACGTTCCCTGCCGCAACCGCAGCAGGAGGTTCGGCATTGACGAGGGACCCGGTCGGCGCTATCAAACGCAGGGGGCGGTAGCAGCCACCGTTCGCGGGGATCGTCGGGTCGGTGGCGACACGAACCGCGTAGTACAGGCAGGAGCGCGTGACTGCCTCAACGGCGTTGATGTTGCCCTGCACTTGACCGGTGGTACCGGTGAAATCGGCGACGAGATCGTCGCCATCGAGGCGGACTTCGACCGTGATGGGAATGTCCTCGTCACGCCACTCCATCACGTCTGCAAAACGGAATGCTCCGTCCGGCAATGCCGAGAGCGCGGCACGCATCCGTCGTTCGCCATACGAAAGAAGAGCGTTGGTCACCTCGATGAACCGGTCCCTTCCCTCGTGTTCGACGAGCTGGACGACCCGAGCCGCACCCACCTCGTTGGCTCCGAGCTGCGCGGACAGGTCGCCAAGGCGTTCCGCAGGAGTCCTGGTTGCAGCGAGGAACGGCTCCAGGAACGCGTCGAGCCATCGCCCGTCTTCCACAGCCGGTATCGGTTCGACGATGTGTCCTTCCTCATCCAACCTCGTAGCGTGGGCAGGCATCGACCCGGGCGCCTCGCCGCCGACATCGGCGTGGTGAGCGCGATTCGCGACCCATCCAACGAGTTCCGTGCGCACGAACACGGGTCGAACCAGGGTCAGATCGTTGAGGTGCGTCCCACCGTGAAAGGGATCGTTGACGGCGTACTGAATCCCGGGTCTCGCCCCGAAGCGACCGAGTACCGCAGCGACCGATGCCGGCATCGATCCGAGGTGGACAGGGATATGTTCGGCTTGGGCCAGCATCTCTCCCGATGCAACAAAGACCGCCGCCGAACAGTCCGCCCGCTCCTTGATGTTGGGCGAGTAGGCGGTACGGCGGAGAACCAGTCCCATCTCGTCGGCGACCGCTGCGAGTTGGTTGCGCGCGACCTCGAGGGTGATCGGATCGACGGTCACCACTCCACCTCCAGGGCCGCGGACGGATGAACGATGCCTCGTTCCCCTGGACCGATCCACACGGTGGCTTCGGGTTCTTCCACCACGGCGGGCCCAACGATCTCTGCTCCAGATCGGAGGCCCGGCCGCCACCAAACCGTGGCCTCAACAGCTCCCTCCGCGGTGAGGACGGAGCGTGTGCCTCTCGCCGGCTCGCCCACCGGCCTCACCTCGTCGAGGTCACGCCACGCCAGCACCGGTGCACCAAGCGCCGCGGCGCGCACCGTCACTACTTCGATCGGGTCGCCCTCCCGTGCGAATCCGTTGCGTTCCCGGTGAGCCTGGTGGAATCTCGCTTCCAAGACGGCGCGTCCTTCTCCGGCCTCGTAGGGGACCGTTGTCTCGTGTGACTGGCCCCGGTATCGGACGTCCAGCAACGTTGTGACATCGACGGCTTCCAGGTTCGTCGACTCGGAGAGCCTGCGGGCGGCCTTCGTGGCGAGGTCGACGACCGCCCGGTCGATGGCGGTCTCGTCATCGATGCTCACGGAGAGGTCGACACGCGGCGGACTCAGCATCAGGCCCAATGCACTGAATACACCGGCGAATGGGGGAATGACCGTTCCGGCCATGTCGAGACGGCGCGCAAGAGCAGTCGCATGCATCCCGCCTGCTCCACCGAATGCGACCAGTGTGGCGCCACGCGGATCGGCGCCCTGTTCCACGCTGACCGCCCGGACCGCCCGCTCCATGTGAGCC
Source organism: uncultured Acidimicrobiia bacterium (assembly GCA_964496205.1). GTDB lineage: Bacteria > Actinomycetota > Acidimicrobiia > Spongiisociales > UBA4744 > CAYLHS01. Next base: position 3,548 of record CAZBXV010000026.1, on the reverse strand, counting down.
TCAACGATTTCGACGATTCCGAGCGCCGTCGTGTCCACGGTCAGCGACAGCTCGGCGGCGATAGCCTCAACGGCGGCGCGGCTGCGCCGTAGATCGAGTTCCATTCCCCCTGCGAGATGCGGGGCAAGTCGCCCAATGAAGAGATCAGCATCGCTCACGGTCGGTTCGACGCCACCCCGTCCGTAGCAGGCTGGTCCTGGGTTCGCCCCTGCCGATCGTGGGCCGACTCTGAGAGCTCCACCCGGGTCGACCCATGCAATCGAACCCCCGCCGGCCCCAACCGTGTGAACCGCCACGGACGGCATGAGGCACGGGTACCCATCGATGTCACGTTGGTAGGTCGCCTCGGGTGTGCCTCCCTCGACACGGCAAACGTCGGTCGAGGTGCCTCCCATGTCGAACGAAATGAGCCGGTCACGTCCCAGCGCTCTTCCAAGTTCGGCGGAAGCGACAACGCCGCCGGCCGGCCCTGAGAGGAGGATCGCCGAAGGAAGGGCAACGGCAGATTCCAGGTCCATCAATCCGCCTGAAGACCGCATCACCAGCACGTCGCTGGCGAGTTCGGCCGCTCTGATCTTCGCCCGCAGATTGTGGAGGTACCGGCCGACGGCCGGCGACAGGTACGCATTGAGGACCGTCGTAGAGGAACGTTCGAACTCACGAAACTCCGGTGAGACCCTGCTCGAGAGGGAGACAGGCAAGTCCGGGTGCTCGTCCCGGATCCGTCGAAGGATGGCGGACTCTTCCTGCGGTTCGAGAAATGACCAGAGTAACGACACGGCCACAGCGTCGATTTCAGGCACCTCGCCAGACGGCGCGATGCGCCACTTCCTCGGTACGAGTGGCTCCGGCCGGTCGGCTCGCGAGTCATAGAGGGACGGGCGATCCTGCCGGCCGATCTCGATCACGTCGTTGAAACCCTCCGAGGTGATCAACGCCGTTCGTGCACCCTTGCGCTCGAGAAGAGCGTTGGTTGCGACAGTGGTGCCGTGCAGCAGCAGATCGGTGTGCGACATGAGGTTGCGCGCGCCGGAGACAACGCCGTCACTCTGGTCCGGTGTCGTTGAGGTCTTGCCCGTGGTGAGCCGGGTGCCGTCCCACACCGCGAAGTCGGTGAAGGTGCCACCGACATCGACACCGATCCCGTTGGCTACCATCGACTCATGGCAATCTCTATCGAGGGAACCCCCAATCCGAACGCCCTCAAGTTCAGTGTGGGGCAGGACGTGGGCGGACCCAGAACATACATCGCCGGACGTCCGATCGACGATCCGATGGCGGAGATGCTGCTCATGCTTCCGGGTGTGACCAGTGTGTTCATGACCGCCGATTTCGTGACACTCACCAAGACTCCTGACGGCGATTGGACACTCATCGCCGAACAGGCACAAAAGATCCTAGAGGGCTATTTCGACGCTACGTGATCGACGCCCAGGTCGCCTTTGAAAAACGACCGAGGTCGTCGATAGAAATGGGGAAGACAGTCGTCGGGGTTCCCGCTGCTGCCCAAACGGGATCGTTGCGTGTGAGTGAGAGGTCGGCGAACACCGGACAGTCGTGACCAAACGGAGGCGTCCCCCCAGCGGCGAATCCTGTCGCTTCGCGCACCTCGTCGAGCGACGCTCGACCTGCATGTGCTCCACCTGCAGCCGCCGCCAACTTGGTGGTGTCGAGTCGCAGATCGCCGGGAACGAGCGCGACGACCGGGGACCCGTCTACCTTGAACACGAGCGACTTGACGATCGCCGCTATCTGGCACCCGATCGCCGCGGCGGCATCTGCGGCGGTCTTGGTCCCTTCAGGGAACACGTGCACATCCACCTCGAAGCCGGCATCACGGGCCCAGGACACGAGACGTCGCGAAGCGCTCGGCAGCTCCATCAGGGCATCGTAGATCACCGGTGGGATCAAGACTCCAGATCCCACGGGGGAGCCGCGATGGGTCCCTCCTCATCGACCCACACGGCCATCGGCCACCGAACACCCGCGCTGTCCGAAACCAGCACCTCGACTCGCCATCCGGCTGCCCCTCTGCCGGCAGCGACCACCTCCGGCCCCTCACCCCACAACAGCGCTTCCTGCTCGGCCGCATCGATGATTGTCTCCGGCACGTCCTGCTCGGGCAACGGCCAGAGGGCGATTTTGCCGCTCGACGGTGACTCGATCGGCATCGGCAGATCGACGACCGCGGCCTCGCCTCCGTCGACGGCAACCGCTACAGCAACGGCCATCGGGTGCAATCGTGTCAGTGTCGACACGTCCGCCCCTTCGAGCATCCCGAAGACGACACCGACCCGGTAGAGGCCGTCGCCGAGCTGCTCGACACTGAATGGCTCAACCCACTCCACATAGGAGGTGCCTTGCTCGTCAACTCCCGGAATCGTCGCACCGGCCGGAAGCGAGGACACAACCTCGGGAGTTTCACCAGGCACGCCTCCACTATCGAAGTAGTCACGAACGAACCACACTGCTCGCGCGGCCGCGAGCTGTTCCTGCGTTCCCGGCACAAGCGCCATCAGGTCTGCTTCGGAGTAGAGGGGCGCAGCCTCCGGCAGTGTCGTAGAGGGAACAGAGATCGTCACAGGAGCCGTCAATTCCTGTACCGGAACAAACGCCCGGCTTCCTCCGAGACTCCTGGCTGCAACGACGCCGAGTGCGGCGACCGCCAGCGCCCCCGCAACAACGTATGGAACCCATCTCGGGATCTGACGGTGGGACGTTAGATCCGACCACGGGATGTGCTCGAGATGCTCGCGTAGGTCATCGTTCGGGTCCTGGTGCAGATCCATGGAAGCTCCCTGGCAGGCGACACGGCGAACGTACGTGATCGGATTCGGAGCAACAAGGGGTTTGCCCCCAGGTGGACCGGAATCTCCGCTAACGTTTATCTCCGATGAGCAATCCCGACCCCAAGCCAGGACGCTGGATCCTTCCGCTGATCATCATCGGGATGGTCGGCTTCACCTACTACTTCGTGAGCAGCCTTCCCGCGCCCACCCCTGAGGGAACAACCACCACAAAGGCGACCTCCACCTCCACCACGACCTCGACGGGCTCGTCGGTGGGGACGACGACAACCTCCACGACGTTGCCCGAAGAGATTCAAAGCTATCTCGATGACATGGCCCAGCAGAAGGCGGATCTGGACACGCTGTCCACAGACCTGCTCGCCGCCAACGCAGCATGGAACGACAAGACGAACACAGGCGCAAGCTACACAGACACGAAGGCGGCGTTCCAGGAGGCGATCGACAGAGCAACGGTGCTCGATGAGAGCCTCCAGACACTCACACCACCGGCCGGCAATGCAGACTTGGCCAGCTTCCATGAGGATCTGTCAACCGCCGCCGGGAAAGTCCTCGACACCACCAAGTCTGCACTCGCCGGGCTGCAGTCCTCGGACACCGGAGCGGCACGTGATGCGGCAATCGCCGCATTCAACGATGCAGTCGCCGAGTTCACATCTGTGTACGACGGCATGGTGGCTGCCATGTCCGGAGCCACAGGCACGGGCGATACGACCTCGACCACCAGCGGCGGCTAGGTGT
>CAZBXV010000025.1:27557-30209 GCA_964496205.1 uncultured Acidimicrobiia bacterium | reverse complement strand
GGTGTCTGCAAGGACACGGCGTCATCTGGCCAGGACGCAGGACGAAGGCGCACCCTCAGCGGTGCGTCAAGGACGAGGACACCGCCAGGGGCGTCGTGAGCCGTAGAGACCCGGCAGTCATTTGGGCGACGGACCGCTGAGGCGAGCTGCGCTCGCCGGCGAACAGCTGACGGCGATCAGCCAGAGCGCGGTTCGGAGTAGGAGATACGAAGCACGGGGTGTGAGCACACCCGCTCTCACACACCCAGTCCGGCGATCCACTGAGCGCTGATCTCCACCATCCGATCCAGCACCGCCTGAGTTGTCGTGCCCGATCGTTTGAGAACCTTCAACGAATGGTCCGCCGCCTCCATGACCTCGACCTTCGCCCGTGGAAGCGGCCGGAGGTAGGCGTCGACCAGATCCTTCTTCGCGAATGCGTCACGTCCTCCAACGAAGAACAGCATCGGCACCTCGACACGCCACAGGTGTTCAGCACGGACCTTGTCGAGCCGACCCGGAGGGTGAAGCGGGTACGAGTAGCAGATCAGCGCTTCGCTCGGCCCACCCTCTGCAGCGAGCATGCTGGCAATCCTTCCACCCATCGATCTCCCCGCCAAGATCACCCGATCGGTGACGTTGTCCCGCACCCAGGTCAGTGCTGCCCGGTGGGCAGCCATCAAGGTGGGCGTACGATCAGGCCTGCGCCGGCCCTCCGCCATATAGGGGTACTCGAACGTCACCACCGGATGACCGTGTGAGGCCAGTCCATCTCGAAGCGACGCGATGAGAGGGTGCTCCTGTCCCACGCCTGCTCCGTGAGCGAGGAGAATCGCGGGCAGGCGGTCTCCTTCGACGAGGCGGCCTTCGACCGTTCGGTCTTCCTCCCACTCGATAACGATCCTCCGCATGGGCGGAGCGTACCGTGCCCCCTACCATCTCAGCCATGACAGGGACGATGGACCGATGAAGCGGCTTCTGCTGCCGGCGACACTGCTCCTGGCCGCGTGCAGCACCCCGGCCACCCCCACAACGCCGCCGTCAACGACAACCACCACGACCACGCCGACCACGATCACGTCGTCGACCACCACAACCACAGTGCCGACAACCACGACCACGACGGTGCCCACGACCACAACGTCGGTGCCGCCTGCGGACCGGCACGTGCAATTCACCTCCATCCTCAGCATGGACGTGCTCGGTTCGAGCGGTCCGATCGTCGTCCTTTTTCACGGTGGCGGCTGGGTGGCCGGTGAGCCAGAAGACATCGCTCCTCTCGCTCGAGCTATCGCCGACGACGGAGCAGTGGTCTTCAACGCCCCGTATCGGACGCTGATCGAAGGAGGCGGTTTCCCGATGACGTTTGAGGACGCAGCCTGCGCCCTGAGATTCGCTGCCGCCCACGGCGCCGACTACGGCGGCAACCCGGACGAGTTGGTGGTCGTCGGATACTCGGCCGGCGCGCAGATCGCAGCGCTCGTCTCGCTGGCCGGCGACACGTTCCATGGAGACTGTCTCGCAGCGATGAGCGACACGCTTCCCTCCAAGCTCATCGGTCTTGCCGGCCCCTACGACACGGATGCGCTCGGCCCGTTGTTGATCCCGTTCTTCGGAACCAATCCCGAGGTCGATCCCGAACCGTGGCGTCTCGGGAATCCGCTCTCGTACGTGGGGAGCAACCCGAACCTGATCGTCACTCTCGTCGCCGGTGATGAGGATCTGCTCGTCCCGCTTGCCTTCTCCGAGTACTTCGCGCAGCGTCTTGAAGCAGCCGGCTACGACGTGACACTCGATCTTCTACCTGGCGTCGACCATCTTGGGTCGGCAGATCCGTCGGTCGTTGGGGATCTCGTGAACAACGCGATACACAGCACTCCTTGATCGCTCAAGACCTGCGCCGAACCAGTCGATGCCTCATAGGTGAACGTACTGCGTCGCGCTGGCGCCTCTTTCCTGGTTCTTGGCTTCACACTCGCCATCCTCACCGCTGCCGCGCCGATCGTGAGAGCGTCGGAAAGCACCGACCTGGAAGCCTGCTTCTTCTCGAAGATCAACGCGGCAAGGGTCGCCAACGGGGCACCGGCACTGGTTCGGGACTCGAACCTCGTCAGCTACGCACGGATCCATTCGGAAGCCATGTACGACAATGGCGGCGTCTACCACTCTTCGGCCGGCGACCTCGACCCATACCTGCCCGACGACTGGCTGAAGTGGGGTGAGAACGTCGGTTTCGGCTACGAGTGCCCTGGCCTGTTCGACGCCTTCATGGCATCACAGTCACATCGGGAGAACCTGCTCGATCCCGACTTCCAGTACGCGGGCATCGGTGTCTATTTCGACGAGACAGGAGCGATCTGGACAACGCACATCTTCCTCTATCGGCAGACAGCCCCGGCCTCGTCGACAACGACGACGAAGCCACCCTCAACGACCACAACCTCCGCCCCTCCACCGACGACAACCGTCGGAACCACCACGACAATCACAGTTCCAACAACCACCACCACGACGGCTCCGGCCCCGACCACCACCGCCACCACAGCCCCGCCGACAACGACCACGCCACCGACGACCCGGCCCCCGGCTACCACCACCTCGGCCGCTCCAGCGGCAACGACAACAACCACCGTGCCGACAACCACCACGGCCCCGCCGACGACAGTCACCACG
>CAZBXV010000025.1:0-27457 GCA_964496205.1 uncultured Acidimicrobiia bacterium | reverse complement strand
CACCACGGCCCCGCCGACGACAGTCACCACGACCCTGGCGAGCACCACTACGTCCAGCACGACCACATCAACGACGTCGCCACCGCCTCCGTCGAGCAGCACAACAACACCCAGGGCGACCACCGCCGCCCTGACGAACGGGCCGACGGCCATGGGACCGGTCGGGTCGCTGGTTGCCCATTGGGAAGCCGACGGTGTGCTCTGCAGCGGAGGACGCTGCGGCGGCGATCAGGCGTTGCTGGCCTTCATCGGAGTCGTGCTTTTGAGCGGTACAGTGCTCACGACGTGGGCACTTCGGACGTAGCCTCCGGGACCACATCCGGCAGATCTACTTCCAGGTGGCGGATCCTGGGCGCTGCGTAGGCGGCGATCATCGTCAAGATGAGTAGCACGCCCATCACGATGAACAGAAGTCCGGTGCCACGTCCCTGACCGGCTCCGATCACCCGGCTCACAACCTCCCCGAACGAAGTGCCCATGAGGGGTTCGAAGACGTGATCGACCAGGGGTCCCGCCAGGAGGTACGACACCGGTGTCGCGATCATCGCCACCATGCGACGGAGCGCAAAGACCCGGCCCTGCATGTCCAGATCGACCTTCGTCTGCCAGAGGGTGGTGCTCGTTCCGTTCACGATCGGTATCAGCAGCATGAGCAAGAACATGCCGATCGCGGCGAGAACAACGGACGCACGAAGCCCCACGACCGCGAGTGCGGCGCCCGCGAATGACAGGAGCAACGCAAGACCACGCACTCGCTTCTTCGGACCTCCCCATGCGCTCATCACAACGGTGCCGAGGAGCATGCCAATACCGGCGAGTGACATCACCGAGCCGAAAACCAGTTCACTCGTGAAACTGAGAAACAGGGGAATGAACAGGATGTTGGCAAACCCGAACTCGAAGTTCAGTGTTGCCATGACCGCCAGGAGTCCGAGCAGCCCGGGACGCTCCTTCACGAACCTCCAACCGTCGGCGGCCTCCGTTCTGATCGATGCGGTTCTCGCAGTGCGTTCCGGACGCGGGATCCTGACAAGGGCAACGGTTCCGACGGCGAACAGGAACGTCGCGAAGTCGATCAACAGGATCGGCCACAGCCCTACCAACGTGAGCAGTGCGCCGGCGATGGCCGGGGCGATGAGATTACCCACGCCTTGGCCTGTCTGGGCCATCCCGTTGGCACGGCCGAGGTGCTTCTTCGGCACGAGCAACGGGATGGATGCCGTCCATGCGGGTTCCTGAAACGAGTTCCCGATCGAACCGATGACGACCAGCAGGATGATCCACCCGATGCGAAGATCCCCCAGGAAGAGCAGCAGCGCAACGACACCCGTTGCGAGACCCGCCAGGCCGTCACCACCCATCATCGTCAATCGCCGATCCCACCGGTCGACCAGTGCGCCGGCGAACGGGGCGATGATGATCCCGGGGATCGTGGCCGAGAGCATCACGAATGCGAGCATCATGACCGACCCGGTCTCTTGGTATACCCAGATGGACAGACCGAATCCGGTCAGATTCGACCCGACGATCGAAACGAGTTGACCGCCCCAGACCACAAAGAACGTCCTCATGGTCTGGGGCTTGGTCCGAGATGTCATGCTGCCCGTCGAGTCTTCAACGACTCTGTCCTCGCTGTCTCCTGGTGCCGTGTACCGGGAACATACTCCACGAAGACCCGCTGCGTGGCGGTCCGCATCATCTCTTCGAATCTTGCTTTTCCGACCCCTCGTGCGAACGACATCATGTCCCTCTCCTCTATATGATGTCGCCATGATGTCATGATGATGTCATTCTGTCAAGTGGATAATGTCATGGTGTACAAATGCGGGCAGCTGCTCGCGTCTCCTCCCCTCGCGAGGCCCGTGAGGGCCGAGTGTTGGGGGAGATGGCCGAGGCCGCAGGCCGAGGTCGGAGGGGGAGGTTCCCACCAACGTTGCTCCAGCGTGCCCCCCTACCCCAGCGGCTTCGCCGCTGCGGTACCTTCCCCCCAACACTCACTCCGCTCGCTGGGGGGACCGACACTGCTGTCAGCCCTCGACTGCGTCCACGATGCCCACGACGACCGCCCTGATAGGTGCCGTATCGAGGCCGACGATCTGACGGGCACCGTTTCCCTCGTCCACGATCAGGACGGTCTCCCCCACACCGGCCCCGACGGCGTCGACGGCGATCGTGTATTCACCATCTGGTTCACCGGACGGGTCGACGATGTCACACAGGAGGAGTTTCCGACCTTCGAACACGGGAGCGCTGATCGTCGAGACGACCGTACCCACAACGGTTCCGATCTTCACGGTGCCACCTCGTCAACGATGCCAACAATCGCGTGGTCGACAGGAACGAACGTATTCGGCATCGCTTGTGCCGCCTCGCGGGAGCCGACGATGTAGACCAGCTCACCGGGGCCGGCCATGTGAACCCCGTCGGCAGCGACGACGGCACGACCCTTCGGTTCCTGGCGCCGGTCCAGTGGCTGGACGATGAGGAACTTCACTCCTTCGAGGTCGGGCGTCTTGACGGTTGCCACGACCGTTCCGATCACGCGCCCGAGCTGCACGGCTACTCCTCCACGACTCGCTGGGAGAAGCGGCCATCCGCGATGAGGTTCTCGCCCATCTCGGGATGGATCTGTGGGATGACGGCTGAGATCACCCGGTCCGGCACGGCGGACGTTCCGATCTCGACGGCAGCTTCGACCTCCGCGACGGGTCCTTGGAACAACAGGTACCCCTTACCTCCGAGTCCGTCCGCCAACCGTATCTCCATCAGTGTGACATCGGCACCCTTGACGCCGGCGTCGGCGGCCTGGATGATCGCAGCAACCGTTCGGGTCTCGATGATGCCGAGCGCTTCACCCTCACCGGTGCAACGGACTCCTCGGAGGGCGGCGACGACGTCTGGGTGCACGTCGGGGAGCAGCACCTGATCGACCATCGTCGCAATCTGGTTGCCGGAGTCGGCCGCTTCTTCGACGTCGGCGACCGCACCCGCCACCAGTACCAGGTACTTTCCAGGCTGCACGGTGCCCGCCCTGATGACCTCGATGGGTGCGCGCTTGACCATTTGGTCGCCGGCCTCGATGCCCCTCGCGATCGAGTCGAACTCGAGAAGCGCGATGGCCGGTCGCATCAGATGATCCTCAAGGCACCGACGACGGTGATCCGCCGTTCACGCGAAAAGGTTCGGGGCCTTGTCAGGCCGTCACCCGTGGGGCTGGCGATCGAGAAAGAGGTGAATCCCTCTCCTCCCTCACCAAGCCCAGAGAAGTGGGGACCGTTCGCCACGAAGATCGAGCAATTCATCGCTCGAGCCATACGGGTGATCGTTTCGACGTTGGTCGAGTGGATTGATGCCGTGTGGCGGAATCCGTGCTCTGAACGAACCGAGAGGTCGATGGCACGGTCGACGTCCGGGACACGAACGACGGGCAGCACCGGCAGCATCTGCTCGGTCCATACGAGGCTGTGTTCGACCGGCACCTGGGCGACGGCGAGCCGAACCTCGGGACCCACCTGGACACCGATCTCGGAAAGAATCTCGCCGGCGTTCTTGCCGATCCACTGCTTCGCGATGACACCTGGCTTGTTGGGCTGTCCCATCTCGGAGAAGATGACTCGCTCGATCCGGCGGATCTCATGCTCCTTGAGGACGTAGGCGCCCTGTTCTCCCATCTTGCGCACGAGCGAATCTGCGATCGTATCGATGGCGATGACGGTCTTCTCATCGACACACACGATGTTGTTGTCGAACGACGCACCTCTGATGATGTCGGTTGCCGCCTTGTCGAGATCGGCGGTCTGATCCACGACGGTCGGCGGGTTTCCAGGCCCGGCGGCGACGACCCGCTTGTTCGTCTTCATCGCCTCCTTGACAACACCACCACCACCCGTGACGAGCAGGATCGGGACATCCGGGTGGTTCATGACCTCGTGCGCCGATGCGATGGTTGGGTTGGGGATGGCGGTCACGAGGTCGGGCGGCCCCCCGGCGGCGACGATGGCCCTGTTGATCATTCGTACGTTCTCCGCTGACACTCGCTTGGCGCCAGGATGCACGTTGAACACGAGCGCATTGCCGGCAGAGATGACAGCAATCGTGTTGTTGATCACCGTGGATGTCGGGTTGGTCGTTGGTGTGATCGACCCGATCACACCAAACGGGGCGAACTCGGTCACCATCATGCCAAGGTCACCCGTGACGGCCTCCAGCTCCAAGTCCTCGGGACCGGGTGCCTTCATGGTGACCACACGGTTCTTGACGACCTTGTCCTCCACCCGCCCCAGTCCGGTTTCAGCATGCGCCATTTCGGCGAGCAGCTCCCCGTGTTGGAGCATCGAAGCACGGACAGCCGAAATGATCGTCTTGCGACCTTCGAGACCGACACCCTTGAACGCTTCGAAGGCACGCTTGGCGGCAACCACCGCCTCATCGACGGTCGCATACAAACCCTCCCCCAGGTCCCCGGGGGCAACGGCATCCAAGCCGGCGGCGCCGCGCAGGCCGGCACCGACAGGCTCGCCGGCCTCACCGAGCTTGCGATTGACCCGCTCGATGATCTCCTGGATCTCGGGCTTGCTGATCACTTCCGGTACTTCTCTTCGCCGCCGACCTCCCATGTGTCGACGATCGCCATCACGACCGCGTCACAAGGCCGGTTGTTGGTGAGTTCGGTTTGACGTGCCGAGCTGCCCGTTGCATACAAGACGACCTCCCCGACGCCGGCACCGACCGCGTCGGCGGCCACCACGTAGCCACCGGTTTCGGTGTCGTCCACGTCGAGCTGCCGCAACACCAGGAACTTGAGTCCCGACAACGTCGGTTCCTTCCTGGTTGCGACGAGCGTCCCGGCGACTCGCGCTAGGAGCATGTCGTCTCCTCTCAGGAGGTTTCGGCCTCGGCTTCCTCGGCGCGGCCGAGTGGCAGCACCAGGTCGATGTTCGTGTGCGGACGGGCGATAACGTGGGTTGCGATCACTTCGCCAACCTTCTCGGCATTGCGAATGCCGGCTTCGACGGCGGCCTTCACGGCTGCAACGTCTCCACGTACGACAGCGGTCACATAACCGCCACCCGTCTTCTCGTAGCTCACGAGTTCCACCTTGGCTGCTTTCACCATCGCGTCGGCCGCTTCGACCATCGCTGCGAAGCCACGGGCTTCGATCATCCCCAACGCTTCAGCCATCGGAGTGTCTCCTTCCTTATCGTCCTTCGATGCCTTCGATGGCAGCGATCGCCGCACGCCATCCCACATCGATGTCTCGTTCTTCACCGCCGAGGTAGATGCGGCCCATGGATCCGAATGCTCGAACCTCCAGGACGTTGATCGCCGCGGCCTTCTCCGCTTCGTTGGCGGCCAGCGGCGCGTACGCTGCCGGTTCCACCTCCATCACGTACAGGGTTTGGCCCGGAATGATCATCTGACCATGTCTGGTTCGGTTGATCAGCTGAGCCTGGTGATCGTCGATTCTCCTAATGATCTGACTCGACAGGATCTTCGGTCTCAGTCTGTCCGTCTCGGCCAGCCCGATCTCGTCGAGAATCGCTTCACCAGCGGCCCTCGTCTCCGCCTGGTCAGGTGAGTGCACTTCGAGCATCCCGTAGTACCGCTCGACGATCTGCATACCCGGCTTGACCTTGGTCGACTTCAGCGCGATATCGGTGAGACGGTTGATCTCGATCCCGGGTGAGATCTCCACGTAGAGCGATGCGTCCCCCGCAAGCGGCAAGAACCCTTGGGCGATCGTGCCGAGGAAGGCCGCGTACTGGGGCTGCAAACTGTCCAGGAATGCGTAGCTTCTCAGTTCAACGTCACTCACCGGATCATCCTCCTGTCACGATCTGTACTCCGGCCGAAGCGCCGATTCTGGTCGCGCCGGCGGCCACCATGTCCCGTACATCTTCGGCCGTGTGAATGCCTCCCGCAGCTTTGACACCCATCTTTGGTCCGACGGTCTCGCGCATCAGGAGCACGTCGTGCACGGTCGCCCCGCCGGAGGCGAACCCTGTAGAGGTCTTCACGTAGTCGGCCTTGGCCTCTTTGGCGAGAGCCGACGCAATGACCTTCTCCTCATCGGAAAGCAGCACAGCTTCGATGATGACCTTGTTGAGCGCCCCGGACTCGTGACACGCATCGGACACCTTGGCAATGTCGTCGCGAACGAGGTCGTAGTCGCCGGAGCGGAGCGCTCCGATGTTGACGACCATGTCGATCTCGGTGGCACCGTCTCGGATGACCCGCCGGGCTTCGAACGCTTTGATGTCGGCAGGGGTCGCCCCCAGCGGGAAGCCCACAACGGATGCGATCCGGACTCCTGTGCCACGCAAGTTCGTTGCACACCTCTTGACCCAGTACGGGTTGACGCAGACCGCTGCGAAGCCGTACTCGACCGCCTCGGCACAGAGCCGATCGATGTCTGATGATGTCGCTCCCGGTTTGAGGAGGGTGTGATCGATGTAGCGGGCGAGGTCGCGTGGAACGTCCGCCCCTGACCCCCGATAGGACACCCGGTTCGCGCCGTTGGCCACCACTTCGCGAACATCGTCCGGGCTGTGAAACGCACAGGCCCCGTCGCACACGTCCTCGTGGGACGCAAGCTGCGCGAGCACCTGCTTGGTGATGATGTCGATGAGTTGCTCGTTGGTCATTTCCGATACCTGCGGTCGATCTCGTCGATCATGCCGACGCGGCGCTCGTGACGTCCCGGCGCCCAGTCGGTGGCGAGCCATTCGTCCACGACTTGAAGGGCGAGACTTGTTCCGATCAGACCGGCGCCAAGGGTGAGGACATTAGCGTGATTGTGCTCCCGGCTGTTCCGAGCGGACGACAGGTCGTAGCAGAGGGCAGCACGCACCCCCGGCACCTTGTTCGCGACCATGCAGGAACCGATCCCTGCCCCGTCGACGATGATCCCGTATTTGCATGTGCCCTCGGAGACGAGTTTGGCGACCGAGTGGGCGAACTCCGGGTAGTCGACCGACTCGCCGCTGTCCGTTCCGCAGTCCCGAACCTCGTACCCGTGCTCGCGGAGGTGGAAGGCGATCTTCTCCTTGAGAGGATACCCCCCATGGTCGGCGCCAACAGCGATAGCAGAAGCAGCGCCCGACGTCTCGGGTGTCGTGTCCGGTTGCAGCGACTCGACAGCCGCTCGGACCAGCGCTCGAACCTCGGACTCAGACGGCATACCGGCATCCTAGGGCTTCAAGTCTTCAGTCATCAGTCTTGGGCCCGACCACAGCTGCCGCGAGGTTCCGTGGTGGGCACCACCCCCTACCCCTGGCGGCTTCGCCACCGCCGGTACCTTCCCCCAACGTCGCCCTTCGGACTCCTGGGCGGACCGACAGACCATCTCCTCCCCTCGCGAGGGCGAAGCCCGAGTGCTGGGGGAGGTGGCGTCGAGCTGATGCTCGACGCCGGAGGGGGCGGCACCCACCAACGAAGCTCCAGCTCCTAGGAGACAGCGAACAGCCAGAACGCGGTCACCGTCGCCGCAAGATCGCAGGGCGAGATCCCACCGAGAACCGACGACCGACAACCGAGAACCGAGGGAGACCGCTGGGCGTACCCGTGGCTCCGGCCCTTACTAACCTCAGAGCCCATGGACCCGGCGTTCGTCTGGCAAGAGCAGTCCGCTCCCTCGCCACCACCACACTGGATAACGCTCGATGTGGCCGCCGAAGTCACAGGGCTTTCAGCGAAGCGGATCCGCAACTGGGCACGCAAGCAGAAGATCCGTTCGAAACTGGTCGGCGACGACAGGGTCGTCCTTCGATCCGAGGTCGTCGAACGCGCTCGTTCCCGTGCAGCCGCCGAGAAGAAGCAGCCGGCCAAGAAGGACACCAAGAAGCCAAAGCCGGCATCGCCACCCAAACCGCCTCAGGCGGCACGCGACGACAAGCCGGTGGCCGCCACCCAGTCCCCCGACCCGCCTGTCCCCGAAGGGTCGATGCTGGTACCGATCGACGAATGGCGAAGGATCCTCGGCCAGCTCGGCAATCTGCACGAGGCGGGCCAGCAGCTCGCGGAGGCGCGTGAGCGTGCAGCGAAGGCGGAGACGGAAGCCCAGTTTCTGAGGGAGCGAGTTAGGGATCTCAGAGCGAAGGTCGAAGCTGCCGAGAAACCACCCGAACAGCAACAACCCCAGCCGGCGACCGAGCTGCCCCCCTCGGCGGAGCAAGCCGACCCCGGTCCGTTCTGGCTGTACCTGGTCCGCCGTTGGGGAACACGTTCCAAGTAGCAGACAGCCACCAGCCAACCCTGCCCGCTCCTGGTGTCTGCTGCGAGCTGTGTGCCTCGAGCCCAGCGAGCCGTTCTACGCTCTCCCCGATGGATAGGAAGAAGATCTGGACGACGCTGCTCCTCGCAGCGCTTGGATGGGGCACCGGAAGCGTCGCGACCCGCAGCCTGCTGCTTCACGACGTGGACCCGTTCACCCTGATCTCGATCCGCTTCGCTGCTGCGGCCGTCATCCTCGTCGGCTGGCTCTGGTGGCGTCACCGACTAACACTGAACCGGGGTGCGTGGCTTGCAGGGCTTGTCATAGGGACTGTCAACATGTCCGCCCCGACGGTGTTCTTCACGCTCGCTCTCGAGAACATCTCGGCAGGGCTGGGCGGTCTCCTCATCACGCTCATCCCAATCGTCACCGCCGCGTGGGCCCACTTCGTTCTGACGGACGAGCCCTTCACCTTGCGCAAACTCGGAGGTTCCGCGGTGGCATTCGCCGGGGTCGCCGTGCTCATCGCAACCGGAGAAGCGGGTTTCGCCGGCGGCAACATCCTCGTGGGAGTCGGCTGGTCGTCCGTGGGCATCTTGCTCGCATCCCTGGGAGGTGTGCTCAGCAGAATGTATACACAGCGGTACTCGGTCATGGATCTCGCTGGGCCGCAGTTCGTTGCGTGCGCGATCGGTGTCCTGCTCATTTGGCCGCTGTTCGGCACCACGCCGCTTGCGTCGATCAGCTCCGTGTCGTGGGGCCTGCTGGCCTACATGGCCACGATCGGAACGGTGCTGCCATACCTCGCGTTCCTTTGGGTCGTGCGACATACCAGCGCCACTCGAGCGTCACTCGTCGGGTACCTGGTGCCGCTGGTCAGTCTCGCCGTGGGGGCGTTGTTCCTCGCCGAGCAGATCAACGCCATCATCGGAATCGCGGCGCTGCTGATCCTCATCGGGGTGGTCATGGTCGACCGGGCCGAGCCCACCAGACCCGTCGAACCCCACGGGGTGTAGCCATCTTCGGGCAGCCTCACGCGGATAGTATCCGCTTGTGCCGCACCCCACCCGCCGCCGCTCCGCGTGGATCTCGGTCGGCCTGACCGCCGTCGTCGTATGGGGAGCGTGGATCGGCGCCATGACCTTCGGACAGCGATGGGTGCTATTCGTGAAGGGCTGGTTCATGTCGGTGACCATGGTCTTCGGTTCCTTCATCGCCGGGGCCACGAGCGAGGGCGGGGGCGCCGTCGCCTTCCCCGTGATGACGCTGCTCTTCGGCATCCCTCCGTCGACCGCTCGAGACTTCTCGCTGATGATTCAGACGGTGGGGATGTGCGCCGCCGCGGTGACGATCCTCTACACCCGGATCAGGGTCGAACGGCATGCGCTCGTCTGGTCGAGTCTCGGGGGAGCGGTGGGAGTCATCGTCGGCTTGCGATGGATCGCCGGCTTGCTCCCTCCCACCTACGCCAAGATGCTCTTCACCAGCACCTGGCTCGCGTTCGCCGTCGCTCTGTGGCTGATCAACCGCTACCACGGTCGCGAGGTCCGGCACGAGATTCGTGACTTCGCGCCGCGACATGCGGTGCTGCTCGTCCTCATCGGAGTCGTGGGTGGGATGGTGTCGTCGATCACGGGAAGTGGCCTCGATATCACCGTCTTCTCGCTGCTCGTGCTGCGACTACGGATCAACGAATCGGTGGCAACTCCGACCTCGGTCGTGTTGATGGGAGCAAACGCGGCCGTGGGCTTCGCGTGGAAGGCCGTGGCCGGAGGAGGTATGGCAACCGAGGCCTGGAACTACTGGTGGGTGTGCGTCCCCATCGTGGTCCTCGGAGCGCCTCTCGGGGCGTGGTTCATCTCGCGCCGCAACCGGCTGCTCGTGGTACGGCTGCTGTACCTTTCGATCATTGCGCAGTTCGTCGCGGCAGTGCTCATCGTGCCCATGTCGGTCCACCTGGCCCTGTTCAGCGCGACGGTGTTCCTCGCGGGGTGGGCCCTCTTTCGTTGGATGGCCTCGCGAGGCGTCGCGGTCCAGAGTCCATGACGGACCAGTCGCCGGTCGACCGACACCGCCGCCGGAGTCGGGGTGGGGGGGTCGCTACGCCCGCTTGCTTCGGTCGACGGCCTTGAGGATCTTGAGGTTCAACACGATGAACCGGAAGAACTGGAGGAACTTGTTGTTCATCCTCGCCCGGTCACGGTCTGTGATTTCCAGCTCTTTTGTCACCTGGGCTCCTCTCATTCCGGGATCATCTTCCAACCGATTCGTCCACGCAGTTTGTGCATGAACGTCGTCTGGATCATTCGCTTCATCCAGGCCCCGCCGAGACCCATCTCCATGTGGGTCACGAACGTGTCGCGGCCGCCTTCGTTCGGGTAGCGGCGGAAGTCCGGAACAACCGGATAGATCATGATCGTCGCGGCCGATCCATCCCAGAGGGAGTCGCCCATCGACGCGATACATGCCGCTGCCATTTCGGTCATCCGCTCGCCGTGGGTCATACGTCCTTGGGTGATCAGATCGATCAGGTTCTTGGCGACGATGCGGCCCGTGATACCTGACACCATGCCGGTGCGAGGCGGGGCTGCCGAAATGACGGTTCCGTTGGGTGTCGTGAGTGGCACGGAGATCGGGCCCGGCGGTGCGAACGCAATGCCTGCGGCGAAGATGTTCTCGTAGTACGGGTTCTGGTACAGCTCGGGCCACGCGGTTGGGTTGGTGCGCAACCGGTCAAAAGGCAGGCCGTAGGTCGCATCGACCTTCACGAGGCCGGCAGCGTTGACGACCCTCTCGGAGACGTCTTCGCCGTCCGTTCCGACGTACCGCATGTCCCCGCCCGTGAACTGCGGGATGAGCATCGTGAAGTCGTAGGTGGACTCGCCATACGTCCCCGAGGCGTCCTCCCAGTAGATCTTCGACTCGTCGACCTTGTGGACCGCACGCTGGACGTTCCATTCGACACCGTACTCCCGAAAGACCGCCCCGATGAACTGCTCGCTGGTGACCATCTCGCCCTTGTACCGGGCCATGACGCCGTCCACCCCGAAATCACCAACAGCTTGCTCATTTGAGAGCCAGCACAGCTCGGCCTTGTCACGAAGCTTGCGTCGTACGAGGTCCTTGTGGATGTTCGTGATGTACTCGAACGCAGCTCCCTGACAGGTCGCGGACGGGTGGCCGGTGCCGATCACGAACTTGACCTTCTCGCCCTTCTCCATCCGCTCGATCTGTTCGAAGTAGGTGTCTCGCGATGCTTCCGCGTGAGGCGCCGTGCAGATCGATTGCGAGAACGCGTGTTTGGGGCCGAGACCTTCAGTGGCGTCATAGTTGAGTTTCGGACCGGTAGCAATCAGCAGGTAGTCGTAGTCGACCTTCTGCTGCTCCCCTCCTCCGGCAGGGTCGACCATGACGTACCGGTCGTCGGGATGGATCGAAACGGCCGAGCCGTGCACGAACCCGACGTGCATCTTCTCGTAGACGGGTGCGAGTTCGAAACGGGTCTGCTCGACCTTCATCCGACCGATACCCACCCACACCCACGACGGAACGTACCAGAAGTGCTCGAAGCGGTTGATCACCGTTATCTCGTGGTCCTTGCCGAGGGCATCACCCAGGTAGAGGGCGGCGGTATGCCCCGCGAACCCGGCTCCGATGATCACAACCTTCACGACGAAACCTCCTCCTCCGATCCCACGTTACCTGTACGCCGCGCCCGCCTCCAAGGTAGAACGCGACCCGGGCGATCCCGCCTGCCTGGTACTCTCCGCGCCGATGAAACGCCGGATCCTCGTTGCTGTTGCCTGGCCGTACGCCAGTGGCTCCCGCCATCTCGGGCACCTTTCTGGTGCCTACCTGCCTGCCGACATATTCGCCCGCTATCACCGGATCGCGGGCAATGACGTTCTCATGGTGTCAGGCAGCGATGTTCACGGAACACCCATCACGGTTCGTGCCGACCAGGAAGGTGTAGAGCCCCAAGAGATCGTCGACCGCTACCACGCCGAATTCCTGAGGAACTGGGAGGATCTCGGCGTCTCGTGGGATCTGTACACGACAACTGGCACCGAGAACCATCGTGAGGTCACGTGGGACGTGTTCCGGCGCCTTCACGAACATGGCTTCATCGTCACCAAGCCATCCACCCAGTTCTACGACGAGGAGGCCGAGCGGTTCCTCCCCGACAGGTACGTCGAGGGGACCTGCCCGTTCTGTGGCTACGACGGCGCCCGGGGTGACCAATGCGACAACTGCGGACGCCAGCTCGATCCGGAGGATCTCGTCAATCCGAAGAGCAGAATCACCGGCGCTACTCCGATCATGCGCGATACCGAGCACTACTTCCTGCGCCTCTCAGCGTTCGACGAACGACTCCTCGAATGGCTGGAGTCCCGCGAGGGATGGCGCCGCCACGTGCAGAACATGGCCATCGGTTTCACCAAGGACGGGTTGCTCGACAGGGCGATCACCCGGGATCTCACCTGGGGTATCCCGCTGCCGCCTGAGTTCGCCGACCTCGGCGAGGGCAAACGCATCTACGTCTGGTTCGAGGCTGTGATCGGCTATCTGTCTGCCGCCAAGGAGTGGGCAAAACGTCAGGGCACGCCCGACGCATGGAAGGCATGGTGGGAGGACCCGGACGCCGAGTCCTACTACTTCATCGGCAAGGACAACATCGTGTTCCATGCGGTGATTTGGCCGTGCCAGCTGATGGGGTATGAAGGTCTCAATCTCCCTACCGACGTGCCTGCCAACCAATATGTGACGTTCAAGGGGGAGAAAGGCTCGGCGAGCCGCGGTGTCGGCCGTTCGATCACCTGGTACACGGAACGGCTCGAACCAGACGCGTTGCGGTACGCCCTCGCGGCATCGCTGCCCGAGCAGAACGACACAGATCTGTCCGACGACGAGATCGTCCGCCGGATCAACGAGGAGCTGGTGGCGACGTGGGGCAATCTCGTCAACCGTGTGTTGACGTTGACGTCCCGGAGCTTCGAAGGCGCGACGCCCTCTCCGGGTGATCTGACCGTAGATGACCGGGAGCTGCTCGAGTCGATCGACGCGCTCCTCGTGGAAGAAGCCGACCTCATCGAACGCGTCGAGCTACGGGCCGGGCTGAGGACCGCCATGCAGGGAGCCCAGGCTGTCAATGCCTATCTCAATGCACAGGAACCGTGGAAACTGTTGAAGATTGATCGGGATCGAGCGGGCACCGTACTTTCTGTGTCGCTGTCAGCGATCGCCGGTCTGGGCGTCGGGTTCTCCCCCTACATGCCTTTCACCACTGCGAGGATTCGATCGATGCTCGGCCTCACCGGGGATACGTCGAGCTGGACACGTCCTGAGGTTCCCGCAGGTCTTGCGATGGGCGAGATCACACCGCTGTTCACCAAGCTCGAGGGGCTGTAGCGCTCCCCACAAACCCCGTTCTGGCGTGAGAACCGTCGACAGTCTCACCCTCACTCACGCAAGAACAGATAGAGAGAGAGCGGCCCCTGCCGGGGCCGCCCACACAGGTCTCTCGATGATCTACGACGGCGGGTAGACGCCCATCTTCTTGGCTTTGTCGGTCTTCCAGAAGATCACGGCGATCTCATCGATGAGCTCCAACAGCTTCTCGCCATCGGCGGGATCAACGGTCTTCTTGGCGATACCGGCCTGCTTCATCGCCCGCCAGAACAGATCGTGCATCTGCGGGAACTGCTCTGCGTGCTCAGGCGTGAAGAAGTCCACCCACAGCACCATCAGGTGATGCTTGACGAGCTCGGCGCGCTCCTCCCGGAGATGGAGGGCCCGCGTCTTGAAAACGGGGTCGTCGGAGGCCAGATACTTCTTGGTGATCTCATTGACGGACGCCGCCTCGATCTTCGCCTGGGCCGGGTCATAGATGCCACAGAACAGATCGCAGTGTGCGTGCGCGGTGCGGACGGGAGCGAACAAACCCATTGATGTCTCCTCACAACGTGTACTCAACCGACGATACACTCAAAGCGGAGAAACATGTCAAGGGCCCGCACCTTCCTCGCTGCAGTCGTCGCCGTCGCCGGCGGCACGTGCGCGTACCGTGTGTACCAGCGGCTGGCCCGCTTCGAAGTCAGCGAGTCGTCGATGGTGCCCACACTTCGTCCGGGTGATCGTGTGCTCACATGGGAACGCACTCCGACCCGGGGCGACATCGTGGTCTTCGAGCACCCGTCCCGCCCCGACTTCTGGATGGTCAAGCGGGTCATCGGGCTGCCTGACGAGCACATTTCGATCGAGAACGGAGCCGTTTCGATCAACGGTGCTCCGCTCGACGAGCCCTGGACCATCGACTCGACCGGCCCGGACCAGACGTGGGAGCTGGGAGCCGGCGAAGCATTCGTCCTCGGGGATGCACGGGCCCTCTCGGCTGGAGACAGCCGCCAAACCGGACCGATTCCTCTCGATCACCTCGACCGGACCGTCATCGCCCGGTACTGGCCGGATCCGAGACCAGTCCTGTGACTCCGTTGCAGAAACGGATCATCGCCGGTCTGGCGAGCGCTGTGGTGATCGTGTTCCTCGCGGTTGGTGTGCTCGCGATCACCAACAAGTCCGAGTCGACAACAACGACGGCTCCGGTGGTAGCGGTCACCACAACGTCCTCTACGACGAGCACGGCGGCTACGACTGCCACGACTGCCACGACAACGACCGAAGCCACCACCACGTCCTCGAGCACGACGACAACCGGAGGCACCACGACCTCAAGCACTTCGACGTCGACAACAACGTCCCTTCCCCCGTCGAGCGTGCTGATCCTCGGGTCGGAGAACATCGACGGAATCACCTTCGGCACCGACGCACAAACTGCGATCACGGACCTGGAAGACGTACTCGGAACACCAGACGACGACACCGGCTGGCTGCCGCCCGTCGATGAGTCCGGCAATCAGGTCATAGGGCCCTGCCCGGGCTCGGTCATCCGATTGGTGACATGGGGCGACCTGATGACCTTCTATACGGACGGGGCAACAGCCTGGGCATCCGAAGGAACCCGGCACCTGTTTGCCTACAGTTATGTGGCTTTCCAGGAAGACACGTACGGGCTGACCACAGCCGAAGGTATCGGTCTGGGTTCGTCGGCCGACGATCTGATCGCGGCCTACGGTGATGGGGTGGAAATGATCTCGGACGAATTCGGCGACTACTACGCGGTCGACGTTCCGGCCCCGGGCTCCCTGTGGGGCTACCTGGACCAGCCCGGCGGAATCGTCGTCTCAATCAACGGAGGTGCAGGCTGTGGAGAGTGATCTCGGTCTCGGTTTGATTTCCTGCCAGAGAGCGCCCGGCGACCGGCGCACATGGGAAGACGTGTATCGAGAGGCACTCGACCTCACCGTCGAGGCAGAACGCCTCGGCTACACGTCGATGTGGACGACGGAGCATCACTTCGTCGACGATGGCTACACGCCGTCACTGCTGCCGCTCTCTGCCGCCATGGCCGCCCGTACATCCACCATCGGCATCGGCACCGGAGTCGTGCTGGCGCCCCTACACCATCCGTTGCGTCTCGCCGAGGACGCCGCGGTCGTCGACCTGATCGCTTCGGGACGCCTCACCCTCGGTCTCGGCCTCGGATGGTCCCGCACCGAGTTCGAGGGACTCGGCGCCGACCTGCACACCCGCGGCAAGGCGATGAGCGAGATCCTCGACATCCTCCCCAAGGCGTGGTCGGGCCTTCCATTCCGGCACCACGGCCGTATCTACGACCTGCCTGAGCTGGCGGTCCGTCCCACACCTGCCCATCGCATCCCGATGTGGGTTGGCGGGGGTGCCCCTGCCGCGGTTCGGAGGGCAGCCAGGCTCGCAGACGGGTTCTTCTCTTCTGCTCCTGTCGACGCGTTCGTGAAGCAGGTGCAAGTCGCCGCCGACGAGATGGAGAAGAACGGACGCGACCCGGCCGAGTTCACATGGGCGCACTACGACCTCATCTACCCAGCCGACGATCCGGACGAGGGTTGGGCCGAGATTCGAGATCACATCCACCTGATGCGCTGGAAGTACCAGGACATGGAGGCGTCGACTACCCGGAGGGGTCCGATTCCTGCGCCCCCACAGCTCGACGCCGCGACCGAGGATCGACTGCGGGCGTCGGTGCTCGTCGGTCCCGGACCGCTCATCGCAGAGCGGCTCAATGAGCTCCGTGAGCGGGCCGGCGTGCCGGTGCGTTTCGTCGCGAGGTCGGTGTTCCCGGCAATGAGCTTCGCCCAACAGGTCCACGTGATCGGGCGCATCGCAGACGAGGTGATGCCGCTGCTGTAGCGGCTGGATGTTCGGGTCTCGTCGCCGGCTGATCGCTGCTAGCGAGCGTCGTCTCCTACACTCTCGTTCCACATGAGACGTCTCCTCGTCATCTCCGCGCTCGCGCTGGTTGCGGCCGCTTGCTCCGCATCCCAGGCATCCACGACAACGGTGAGTACGGCCTCCACGACAACTACCACGCAGGCAACGACGACCACCACCGCCCCCACGACGACCAGCTCGACCACCACCACCGCATACGCAGGCCCCGTCAACCCACTCAACGGCCTCCCCGTCGACGAGCCGGTCGAGCGCCGCACACTTGCGATCAAGATCGACAACCATCCGGCCGCACGTCCGGAATCCGGGATCGAGGATGCCGACGCGGTCATCGAACTTCCGGTCGAAGGTATCACCCGCTTCATGGCCCTCTTCGGAGCCAGCGACTCCTCCTACGTGGGACCCGTCCGATCGGGCCGTCCGACCGACCCAACACTCGTCAAACCGCTCGGCGGAACGTTCGCGATCAGCGGAGCCCAGAAGTGGGTCCTCGACATCATTCGCAACGACGACGTGCCCATGATCATCGACTCGAGGCCGGGCATGTTTCGGATCTCATCGAGGAGCGCCCCGCACAATCTCTACGGCGACACCGTCGCTCTTCGGGGAGTCGCCGACGACCGCGGGTATCCGGACGACCCCTCTCCTGACCTCTTCCAGTGGGGTCCACTGCAACCTGACGGCACCTCCGACGCGCTCACCCTCTATTGGTCACCGCGGACCGTGTGGACGTGGAACGGACAGGACTACACGCGAACGTCCGACGGCGTTCCACACAAGTGGGTGACCAAAGACGGAGAGACCGGCCAGATCTCTGCGGACACGCTGGTGGTCATCTTCGCCGAGCGTTACACGGCCAACCCACCCGACGGCAAGGGAACCCCCGTCCCTGCCATGAAGACCGTCGGCTCAGGCAAGGTCGTCGTCTTCCATGGCGGCGAGTACGAAGAAGGCACCTGGTCACGCGACTCGATCGATGAGATGTTCCAGCTGACACGGAAGGACGGCTCCGCGCTGACCGTGCCGCCGGGCTTCCTGTGGATCTCGCTCTATCCGGACTCTCTGGACGTCAACTGGTGAACGTCTCGGACACGACCCGAGCGGTGCGGAGCGGAGCGCTCAGTGCCGCCGACGTCGTCTCCGATGCACTCGACCGCAGCGAACACACGTCCCTGAACGCCTACACCCTCATCGACCGCGAAGGGGCGCTCACAGGGGCGAGGCACATCGACGATCGGATTGCCAAAGGTGAGGACCCCGGCCCGCTCACAGGCGTTCCAGTCGCCCTCAAGGACCTCATAGACCAAGCCGGCCTGCCAACCACCTGTGGTTCCGGCTTCTACCGAGAGACGCCAAGCCACTCTGCGACGGTGGTCCAACGACTCGAGGCGGCGGGCGCGATCATCATCGGTCGGACCGGTCTCCACGAGTTCGCCTATGGGTTCTCGAGTGAGAACCATTGGTTTGGTCCCGTGCGGAATCCCTGGGACATCGAGACCTCACCGGGAGGATCGTCCGGTGGTTCGGCGGTAGCAGTTGCAGCAGGCCTCGTACCCGCTGCGATCGGAACCGACACAGGCGGTTCGGTGCGTGTGCCCGCTGCAATGTGTGGCATCGTCGGCCTCAAGGTCACGCACGGGAGGGTGCCTCTCACCGGAGTGTTTCCGCTGGCTTCAACCCACGACACGGTCGGGCCCCTCACACGATCCGTTGCCGATGCCGGCCTGCTCTACGAACAGATGGCCGGCCATGACCCGTCCGATCCCTGGTCGAACCCTCGCCAGGTGGGCCCCCAGGCGGATGGTTCGCTCGCCGGTCTCCGGATCGGAGTCCCCCGTGACTGGATCGACGAGGCCCCGATGGCCGGCGAGATCGCCACTACGTTCAGCGATGCGCTCGATGTGCTCTCAGACGCCGGTGCAACGGTCATCGACCTCGCCACACCGTGGCTCGTGCCTGATCCGAGCATCTCGGACGGCGTGAGCGCTCAGGTCGCCAGAGTGCACCGCAAGTGGTTCGGTCACGAACCGTACGGCCCAGAGATCACAGATCGTCTGGCACCGGCATTCGAGGTGACGACAGACCAGTACCTGGCCGCACAACAGCGGATTGCGCACCTACGGAATCGCGCGACAAAGCTGTTCCAGAGCGTCGACGTTCTCGTCACTCCGACCGTTGCCGCCACCAAGAAACGAATAGGGGAACCGACCATCGGGGGTATCCGCTACGTCACGGTGCTGTCGTGGTTTTCGTCGATGGTCAACCATCTCGGGGTTCCGGCGCTGACTGCTCCGCTGAAGAGTCCGGGAGCCCCGCCGCCATCCCTCCAGATCATTGGTCCATGGTGGTCTGAGCGGCGGCTGCTCGCTCTCGGAGAAACGCTCGAAGGAATCGGGCTGTTCGAGACACCGACCCCACCTGCGACCTGACACTCCGCCCGCTTGGACAAGGCGGACACGTCGGTAAACTTACACCGAGCGCTCCGGCGCTCCACGCGTGAAAGGACCACTGTGTCGAACGACACTGAAACTCTCGAACCCATCGATCACGAGGTCGAAGAGCTCGACAAGGTCATCGTCAGGTTTGCGGGAGACTCCGGCGACGGCATGCAGCTCGCCGGTACCCGCTTCACCAGTGATGCCGCCTTGTTCGGAAACGACCTCGCAACGTTCCCCAACTACCCGGCCGAGATTCGTGCACCTGCCGGTACCGTTGCAGGCGTCTCCTCATTCCAGGTTCAGATCGCCGACTTCGACATCCTCACACCCGGCGACGAAGCCGACGTGCTGGTCGCGATGAACCCGGCGGCACTCAAAGCCCACGGCAAGGACGTCAAACCTGGCGGGATGATCGTCGCAAACGCCGACGCGTTCGACGACCGCAATCTGAAGAAGGCCGGCTTCGACAGCAACCCCCTCGAGGACGGATCGCTGGATGGATTCCGGGTTTTCGCTGTCCCGATGGAGCGACTCACCAAGGATGCCGTCGAAGGAACCGGCGTCAGCGGACGCGACGTGCTGCGGTCGAAGAACTTCTTCGCTCTCGGACTTCTCGCGTGGGTGTTCACCCGGTCCATGGAACCGACCATCGAGTGGCTCAAGCAGAAATTCGCAGCGAAACCAGACGTCCTGGCAGCAAACATCGCGTCGCTCAAGGGCGGGCACAACTACGGAGAGAACACTGCGGCGTTCAAGCACACGATCGTGGTGCGCAAGGCGACCCTCGAGCCGGGTGAGTACACCAACGTCACCGGCAACACCGCCCTCTCCTGGGGTTTGATCGCTGCCGCCAAGGCCGCCGGTTTGAAGCTGTTCTATGGCTCCTACCCGATCACTCCCGCCTCGGACATCCTCCACGAGCTCGCCAAGCGTCGCGAGTTCGGCGTGATGACGTTCCAGGCGGAGGATGAGATCGCTGCCGTCGGCGCCACGGTGGGGGCCGCATTTGCCGGCAACCTCGCCGTCACCGGAACGAGCGGTCCCGGTTTGGCCCTGAAGAGCGAAACCATCTCGCTCGCGGTCAGCACCGAGTTGCCGATAATCGTGGTCGACGTGCAACGGGCAGGCCCATCGACCGGACTGCCCACGAAGGTGGAGCAGACGGACCTGCTCTTCGCCCTCTACGGGCGGCACGGCGAAGCACCACTGCCGGTGCTTGCCGCCAGGTCGCCAGCGGACGCCTATCGCGTCGCAATCGAGGCGGCCCGCATCGCGCTCAAGTACATGACCCCGGTCATCGTGCTTTCGGACAACTACATCGCAAACGGCTCGGAACCGTGGCGGGTGTCCGATGACGACACGCTGCCCGACATCAGTGTTCAGTTCGCGACAGAGCCGAACGCCGAAGGGCACTATCTGCCGTACCTGCGTGATGACGAAACCCTGTCCCGTCCGTGGGCGACTCCGGGAACGCCCGGTCTCGAACACCGGATCGGAGGTTTGGAGAAGTCGGCGGTTCTCGGAAATGTCTCGTACGATCCGGCAAACCACCAGCTCATGACCGACGTGCGAGCGTGGAAGATCCGCAATATCGCCAACGACATTCCGCCTCTGCAAGTGTTCGGCGACGAGGACGCGGACGTGCTGGTCCTCGGCTGGGGTTCGACGTTTGGTCCGATCAGGGGCGCCGTCAAACGGGTTCGCAAGGACGGCCTCAAGGTCGCCCAGGCCCACATGAGATACCTCAACCCGTTCCCGGCGAACTTCGGTGAGGTGCTCAACCGCTACAAGACGATCCTCGTCCCCGAAGTCAACTCCGGTCAGCTCCGACACCTGCTCCGTTCCGAGTATCTGGTGCCGGCGATCGGACTCAATCAGGTCACCGGGTTCCCGTTCAAGGTCTCGGTCATTGAACGAAAGATCCGGGAGGTGATGGCATGACCACGCTCACCTACACGCGCAAGGACTTCCAATCAGACCAAGAGGTGAAGTGGTGCCCGGGATGCGGCGACTTCACGATCCTCGCGTCGATGCAGAACTTCTTCGCCGAAGCGGGCCTCCCGAAAGAGAAGTTCGTGATCGTGTCCGGAATCGGATGCTCGTCACGGTTCCCCTACTACATGGACACGTACGGCCTGCACGGAATCCACGGTCGGGCACCGGCGATCGCATCAGGGATCGCCATTTCGCGGCCGGATCTGTCGGTGTGGATAACCACCGGCGACGGCGACGCGCTGTCCATTGGCGGAAACCACATCATCCATGCGATGCGCCGCAACGTGAACATCAAGGTCGTGGTCTTCAACAACCAGATCTATGGCCTGACCAAGGGTCAGTACTCACCCACGAGTGAAGAAGGCAAGATCACCAAGTCGAGCCCGTGGGGTTCGATCGACCACCCCTTCAACCCGGTGAGCCTGGCGCTCGGCGCAGAGGCGTCCTACGTTGCCCGGTCGATCGACATGGACCGCAAGCTCACCGAACGGGTGCTGCAAGAGGCGTATGAGCATCGAGGCGCTGCGTTCATCGAGATCTACCAGAACTGCAACGTCTTCAACAACCATGCATTCCTCGAGCTGACCGGCAAGGAGACGCGCGACCAGAACCGCATCAATCTCGAGCACGGAAAACCGATCATCTTCGGACCCGACGACGAGTCCGCTGTCGTCATCGACAACGGTGCCGCGAAGGTCGTCCCGACCTCGTCGGTGGATGCATCAGAGATCCTCGTTCACGACGAGTTCGCGGTGAACCCGAGTGTCGCGTTCGCGTTGAGCCGGCTCTCACATGGCCCGCACGGTCCGACGCCGGTCGGGGTGTTCCGCAACGTCGAACGTCCCGTCTACGAGGACGTGCTCCAACAGCAGATCGACACTGCCCAGGAGAAGAAGGGCGTCGGCGATCTCGCCCAGCTGCTCCGCTCACAAGGAACCTGGATGGTTCAGTAGCGGGCGGGGCGCAGCTCCATGCGCCCCGTAGCCGTCGGCCGCCAGTCGTCAGTCGGGAGCCTTTCGGAGTCTGAAGAAGATGAATGCCGGCTCGGTGGCCAGTCTTCGGAAGCTCGCCGGATGGCTCTCGGCCATGCTCCGCGCCGGCATCGGTTCGACCAGTCTCTCGATCCAGAATCCGGCTTCGGCGAACTCACCCGTCATCTGCGTGAGTGGCATACGCCACGCAGTCACCTCCCAACCTCGGCTCCAGGTTTCCGTGACCGGTTCGACAGCGAAGTAGGACCCGCCGAGCCGCCGCCAATCGGACGCGGGATGATGTGTGCTGATCACCAAAGCGCCCTCTGGCCGCAGCACCCGATGCATCTCTCTCAAGAAGCCGACTCGGTCGTTGATGTAGTGGTAGACGAGTGCGTTGACGACCACATCAACGCTGCGCGACTCGATCCAATCGAACGGTTCTTCGAGCGAGTGGACGCGAAGATCGGCGCGGCCCCCGACCCTGGACTTCGCTATCCCCACCATGCGGGGCGAGGCGTCGCAACCGACGACGCGTGCTCCCCTATCGAGCAGTTCCATGGTGTAGAAGCCAGGACCGCACCCGGCATCCAGGACGCGCTTGCCTGCGACGTCGCCGACGAGGCCGAGTGTCGCTGGACGGTCGTACAACGCGTTGTACGGAGCGGTCGAAGCGTGGTCCTCGTAGTCGGCTGCGAAGGCCTCGTACTGGAGCGGGTCTGGGTCAGGCACCAAGCGATTCTGGCAGGTCGCCGAGAGGTGAGTGGAGTAGTGGCCAGTCGACAGTTCTACGGTGTCGGTCCGGTTGCGATGGGCATGTCGCTCGTGCACCAATCGCTCCAGGAGCCTTCGTACAGCCAGGGCCGGCCGATGCCCGCGAGCTCCATCGCAAGGATGTTGTGGCAACTCGTGACACCCGAACCGCAGTACACGATCACGTTGTCTGGATCGGTTGCGCCGATCCGGGTGAAGCGATCTCGGAGATCGTCGGAAGGTAGCAGCGTCAACTCATCGGTCAGATTGCCGGGATGCGGAGCGGAAACGGCACCGGGGATATGTCCGGCAATGGGATCGATCGGCTCGACCTCCCCTCGGTAGCGATCCGCGGTGCGCGAGTCGACCACAATGACCCCAGGGGCACGTCCCTCGACGGTGTCGCGATCGACGACCCGCCGCCAGGGCCCCACGTCCATCCCACCCCGCGCGGGCTCGGGGATGTCTGTTTCCAGCCCCAGCCCGAGCGACGTCCATGCCTGAATCCCGCCATCGAGAACCTGCGTCCGCTCGTGGCCTTGGTCGGTGAGCATCCACCACAGCCGCACTGCGAACGCGCCTCCCATGTCGTCGTAGACGACGACAGAGGTTTCGGGCGTGATGCCGAGCCGCTCGATGGTTCGGGCGAACTGCTCTGGTGGCGGCAGCGGATGGCGGCCCGGGCCGACGGGAGCGGTCAGGTCGCCGTCGAGTGACGCGTACGCCGCTCCAGGAAGATGCCCCTCCCTGTACAGGATCGGCCCTCGTTCGTGTGCATCCAGATACCACCGGCAATCCACGATGCGGACATCGTCTCTTCCGACGAGTTTCGACAGCTCACGAGCCGTGATGAGAGGAGTGACCATAGCCGGAGTGTACGCAGAGCCCACAGCCAACAATGAACGGCCAGGGGGACACCCGCTCTGCTCCGGATGCAGACCCGCCTCCTGCTGTGAGCGATGTCCTCATCTCTTGACGCGGAGGTCAGGGGCGTCTGCGGAGTGGCACGGATGCACCGATGAGCCCGATCCCAACTATGCCGATGACGGCAGCCGGACCCGAGGCGATCGCGCCGACGAACAGCAGCAGCGCGGCGGAAACTGCGATGATCAAGCCGCTCAGCAACATCGTTGTGCTCGTTCTCACCGTTACCTCCTTCGATCGAGCCTACCCCACTTGTTCGCCGGTGCACGGCCCGCGCTTGCTGATGACTGACGACTGAAGACTCAGGACTCTCTTTACAAGTGCTTGCTCGCTTCCCGAACGCTCAGGCCTGACAACTCCTCCCCGTGGGCTGCCAGAAACACACGAACCGCGTCAGGGTCGGTTTTCGCGTACTCCCTGAGCGCCCACCCGATCGCTTTCCGGATGAAGAACTCCGTCTCACTTGCCCTCCGAAGGCAGTACTCGAACAGCTTGCCGGCGTCTGTCGCGTCCTTGTGTTTGAGCTGAGCGAGGATGGCGGTGCGCCGCAACCACATGCCATCGTCGTCGATCCACTCGTCGAGTACTGGCCACATCTGGGCCGGCTCGTCGAGAAGCACACGGCCGACGAGTTTCGCTGCGACGAGATCCACGAAATCCCACCAGGCGCCTTCGACGATCAGCCGCCGGTACAGGCCGAGATGGTCGAAGGAGATCCACCGCTTCTCGTCGACGGCGAGGTCCACGGCGCAGTACTTCTCTTCTCGGTGAGGCCGCTCCCACAACGCGATCACGGTCCTCCGGTATGCGTCGGCAGACTCGATGGGGGAGACGCGTCGTGCCTTTCTCAACACACGGCGCCTCTCGTCCGCCTGCACGCCATAGAACGGCATGGTGGTCTTCATGTAGGCGGCCATGGCAACGGCCTTCTCGGCATCGGCCCGTGCGGCGAGTCCGGACGTGACGAAGTCGGCGAGGGGGTTCACTGGCGCGGAATCTACCGTGCACGACGGCTACCCTGCCACTTCCATGTCCGACGTCACCGTCCAGTACTTCAAGTATCCAGACCGCCTGCACTGGCGGCACGACGCCTTCCACATGGGTGAAGACGAGTTCGGTGTGTGGCTCGCCATCCCGGCGGCAACCACGCTTCAGCGCGGTCACGAGCCTGCCTTCGCCAACCGCTGGGACGCCGTCCAGCTCATCACGCCAGACGACTGGTGGAGCCTCATCTACAACGGGACGGCCCACAAGTACGAGGTGTACGTCGACATCGCCACACCCGCCGTGTGGGAGACGGACGACCGGGTGACGATGTTCGACATGGATCTGGATGTGGTGCGCCGTCAGAACGGCACCGTTGAGATCCTCGACGAGGACGAGTTCCTCGATCACCAGGTGCGCTACGAGTATCCGAAAGACTTGATCGATGCCACGCGGCGAGCAACCGACGAGGTGGTGGATCTCGTGACTCGCAACGTCGAACCGTTCAAGTCGGTGGCGACCCGGTGGCTGGATCGGCTCACACCCCTGCGTTGATCAGAGCGGACTCACCCCCAGGGTGGAATGTCGATACCTGGACGCAGACCGAAGCCGAACACCCACACGAACGCGATCAGCAACACGGCGGGCACAACGGGCCATCGTGGAATCGTCGGGTCCCATCGTGGATCTGGCGCCGACGCCGAGAGCGCCGCGATGGCCGAGATGGCGACGACTGCAACCAAGCCCACCCATATCAGCAGGTCCTCCATCGGGACGAGCGTTGCGATGGCGATGCCGCCGCCAACGAGCCAGGGAACACCCACGATCAGTGCCGCAAATCGCGTTCGCTTCTGTGCCGAGTCGACCAGGGAACGTTTGGGTGCGAACCGAAGGAAGAAGGGTCCAGTGAAGAGACCTATGCCGATGAGTGCAACGGCGGCGACTCCCGCGATCAGCCATACGGCCGTGTCAGATACGTCCAGGCCGAACAGCACAATCCCGCCGGCATCCGTGAACGGAGCGGTGACAAAGGACAGCAGCCCGAGCGCCAGCAGGCTGATGGTTGTCCAGAGGACGGTCAATCGGGCGACACCGTATGGGCCGGGTCCAGGCAGTACGACAGCCAGCAGGATGCCGAGGCCGAGCACGACGAGCACCCCGCCCGCGTCGGCGAGCTGAGGGCCGGCCGACCGAAACACAACCTCGCTGTGTGACATGAAGGGGTCGCGGCCTTCGATCCAGCCGAATCCGGCCAATCCGGCGAGGTAGACGAAACGAGCGATCAGGAACCCGAACGCAGCGGCGATCGACGATGACACCACAACGAGCAGCGACGGTCGAGGTCTGGCCATAGGGCCAGATTACGCACGATCCGGCCGGAATAGCTGGAATCTTCCTTGAAGGCCGGCTCCGCCTGTGAAACACTCGGGATGTCGCCCACATCCCCTTCTCGATGGTCTATTCGGGTGGAAGCGGTCCGGAGGAACGGTGAACGCGGATCAGGAACGGGCATTCGTCCGCTTCGTCAAGGAGACGGAGCCGAAGCTCTCCTATGCGCTCGCAGCAGCCTATGGACCGGAAATCGGATCGGAGGCGACGTCTGAAGCACTCGTGTACGCGTGGGAGCATTGGGTGAGAGTCCGTCAGATGGACAACCCGGCGGGCTACCTGTACCGGGTTGGCCAAAGCAAGTCGAGACGGTTCTTTCGGCCGCGCGTGACGTTCCCACCCAGGGAGCCGGCCGACCAGTTCGGGTTCGAGCCGAAGCTCCCGGGAGCTCTGGAGTCGCTCACCAAGAACCAGCGGGTTGCAGTCGTGCTGGTCCACGCGCTCGGCTGGTCGGAACGCGAGGCGGCCGACCTGATGGGCGTGTCGAGAGCGACGGTGCGGACTCATGTCGAACGAGCACTCGCGCGGTTGCGATCGGCGATGGAGGTGGAGATCGATGTCTGAGCTCCAGACCCAGCTTCGGGACTACTTCGATGGCGTTGTCGAGCGGGTCGATGTGCGCGATGTCATGGCTCAGGCACATGTCCGCAACCAGCGGACCCTGCGTCCCGTCTGGGCCGCTGCCCTGGGCGCAATCTCGGTAACGGTCGGCATCGGTTCGATCATCGCGGCCAACTGGCTGTTGCGAGCCGGACCAGAGACGATCCGACCCATCTGGAGTTCGATGCTTCGCTCGGCGAGGTCGACGCCGTGGGCACTCTCGATCTTGATCGGAATCGCCGTTGGCCTTGCAGTGTTGGCCGCCGGTTTGGCCCTACTCGGAAGGAAGGGGAGAAAAGTGGATACGATCGAAAGAACCTCGCCCGCCGTGGCGAGGACGGGAGGACCTGATCGCCGGCTCGTCATCGTGCTGGCGGTGGCGCTCGTACTTGCGTTGGCGGCCGTCGTGTGGCTGCTCGTCGCACCGCCCGAATCGTCGGCGTCAGCCGTCCCCGCGGATGTGCAAACGGTGCTCGACGACTACAGGGCAGCGTGGGGAGCCCACGACGGAGCGACGGCGGCATCGATGGTGGGCACCTTCACAAGCTATAGAGGCGAGTACAGCGGGGCCGCACTCGTAACGATGGTGGACGCCCTCTACGGCGGGTGGAAATCCACTCCGACAGGGCCGACGACGGTGATCGAAACCCCGGTGGGCGATACCGTCTACTACACGATCGCCGAACCGGAGGAGGTCACCTGGACGGGAGGCTCCTTCGAGACGATGTCTACGTACCGTCTCGTTCGCCATGCCCAAACCGGCAGGGTGGAACTCCTGACGCATGACACCGTCACGGCTCTCAACGGATAGCAGCTGCCTGAGAGGGGGTTGTTGGCCGGCTACGTTGCCGGGAACCACCCCCTCC